>VGQX01000060.1 GCA_016882305.1 Cyanobacteria bacterium K_Offshore_surface_m2_239 | reverse complement strand
GGGCGGGATTCTGCTTGACGGTTTCCAGCAGGGCGGAGGCCGCTCGCGGCGGGGCGGCCAGGAGCAGGGTGCAGGCGAGGCCGCCGGCCAGCAGATGGGCGATGCGCATGGGGCGTCCCCTTCGGGGTTGCTTCCATTCCATCCACCACGAAGCCGGTGGGGCGCCGCGCGGGGGTCAGTTCGCGGAGCGACTGGTGGCCGCCGCCCGAATCCAACCGCGCACGGTGGCCAGGCTCACCGGCGTGGCGTTGGGGCCGAGCAGCTGGCGACCGAGACGATTGACCTGCACCAGGAGGCGTTGCGGGTCGGATGTCGCCAGGGCTCGCGCCTCGACAATCCCCGCGTGCAGCAGGAGGGAGGCCTCCTTTGGCGTCAGGCCCGTCGCCGTCATCAGCCGGGCCTGGGCGCGGAGGCGCAGCAGGCGCGCCTCGCTGGCCCCTCCGGGTCGGGCCAGCGCGCGCAGCCGCTCGGGGCTTTGCCCCGCCAGCCCCTCCCAGCCGCGGATGCCGGCCTCGCGCAGGACGGCGCGCTCCCGCTGAAAATGGGGTGGCAGGTCGTCCAACCCCTCCCCCGGTGTCCTCAAGAGCCGAGGGGGCCGACGTGAAGCTCCCCCGAGCGCAGGTCCAGCCGGGCCTCCGCCAGCACCACCGGCTTGGCGACGCCCTCCCCGACCGGCTCCAGGCGCCGCAGGCGCACGCGCACCACGCCATCGGCGGGGGAGCGGCCGGTGGGGCGCAGGTTGCGGGCGACCTGTTCGGCGCTGGCGGCCGCCGCTTCCGGCGGCAGATCCGCCGGCGCCGCCGCCACCACCAGGTCGGCACCGTTGTCAAACACCACCGGCACGACCACGGCTCCGAGGATGGTCACCCGCGGGGTGTAGCTCACGGCGAAGGCGGCGCAGGAGATGGCCAGCAACGCGGTGAAGCTGGTGACGCCCACCAGCCGGAAGCGGATTCCCCAGCGGCTGACGAACCCGAGCACCGTCAACACCAGCAGGGCCAAGGCGGCCAGGGCCAACCACTTGGCGGCCACCAGGAGAAGCGGATCTGCGGCCATGGGACTGGTCAGAGCGGACAGGCTCCTTATATTGCGCCCGATCGCGGGAGCATCGACCCAGGCAGATGACGCAACTGCCTGAGCCACCCGCGCCACGGCGCCACCGAGGTCGCCCGGCACGTCCCGCCGCGGTGCTCTTCGTCCTGGGCCTGGCCTCCGTCGCCGGGGTGGGCGTGGTGGTGTGGCGGCGCTCGGATGCGCTGCTCGGGAGGGTGTACGAGCACTGGCGCCCGCTGCTGGAGGCCAGGGTCGGCCAGGTGATGGGCCGGCCCCTGCGGCTCGGCCCGTTCCAGGGTCTGGGACCCGAGGGGGTGCGCATCGGCCCCAGCCGCTTCCTTCCCGGTCCGGAGGATGGCTCGTCCGCGGCGGCCCGCCAGGTGGTGGTGCGGCTTCATCCGCTGGCCAGCTGGCGGGATCGCGCCCTCCGCCTCACCCTCGACCTGGAGGGTGCCGAGGTGGACCTGCGCCGCCAGGGGGGCGGCTCGCTCTGGACCTTCGGCGCCATGGCGCCGGGAGGCGAGCCCCCCCGGCTCGCCCTCGCCTTCCGCCTGCGCGATCCCGCCAAGGTGCGCCTCTGGAACCTGGGCGCGGATGCGCGACCGCTGCGGCTGGATCTGTTGGGCCAGGCCACGGTGACGACCCACACACAATCGGTGACCTGGCGGGCGCGGGCGCGGCAGGACGCCGCCGGGGGCACGGCCCGATTGGCGGGCGGCGGCAATTGGAAAAGCCAGCGCTGGCAGACGGAGGTGCGGGCCAGCCGCTGGGGCGTGGCGCCGCTGGTGCGGCTTCTGCCGCTGCGGGGCGAGCTGGCCGGCGTGGGCGGCGGCCAGCTCAACCTCTCCTGGCAGCGGGGGCGGCCCTCCTGCCAGGGGGGTGTGGTGGGGGAGGGCTTGCGCTGGCGGCTCAACTCCACGGCGCCGGCGCTGGAGGTGCCGCGGGCGCCGCTGCGCTGCGATGGCACGGCGCTCACTCTCGGGCGGAGCCGCTGGCGGCTCGGACCCTGGAGCGGGGCCGTGGACGGCACGCTGGCGGGGCGGCGGTTGCGGCTCGCGGCCACGGCCCAGCCCCCAGCCGCCCTGCGGCTCGGCTCCACCCCCCTGGCGGGGCGGCTGGACGGGGAGATCGGCGGCGGGGGGCTGCAAGGGGCGCGGCTGGTGGCCGGTCGGGGCGGGTCCCGCCTGGCCCTGGCGGGGCGCCTGGCCGACACCCTGAACCTGGAGGGGGGCTGGCGCCTCGACCCGGCCGACCTGCCCGGTGGCGCCCAGCTGCCCCCCTGGTTGGCGGAACAACCCTTCCGCGGCTCGCTGCGGGTGGGCGGCCGGCTGGCGGCGCCCCGGCTGGCGGTCGTCACCGGGCAGGACCGCCAGCCCCTGCTCGGTCCCTGGCGGGCGGAGCTCGCCTGGAGCGATGGCCTGCTCGTGCTGCGCCGCTTCCAGTCGCCCCACCTGCGGGCCAGCGCCACCCTGCCCCTGGCCCCCCGTCCCGGGCGAGGGTTGACCGCCGGTCCGCTGGAGGCCCGCTTCGACCTCTCGCCCTATCCCCTCGCCCGCCTGCAGCCCCTGGTGGGCGCCGCCTTGGGGGGCTGGATCGAGGCCCGGGGGGTGGTGCGGGGACCCCTGCGGCGGTTGCGGCCGGATCTGGCGTTGCGGCTGCGGCGGCCGCAGGCGGGTCCCCTGCGGTTGGAGGAAACCTGGAGCGGTCGCCTGCGGGCGGAGCTCGACCCCGCCAACCCCATGGGCGGCCTCGTCGGCGGTGGCCTGCTGGAGATGGTGGCGGACACCCCGGCGCCCGTGGGGCGGCTGGAGGCCACGCTGGATCGACGCTGGATGCCCCGGCGGGTGCGCCTGGAGCGGGAGGGGGGACGGCTCACCCTGGAGGGCTCCCCCCGGGGCTTTCGCTGGCAGGCGAACCAGTTGCCCCTGCAGGGGTTGGCCCTGGCCTTCGGGCGCCGCCTGGAAACGCTTCAGGGCCGCCTGGGAGGCGAGGGCACGCTGGAGCTGCAGCCCCTGGCCTTTCAGGGGGACGTGTCCCTCACCGAGCCGCGGCTGTTCGGCCTGCCGGGCCGCCGCGTGCAGGCGCGGGTGGCCTACACCAACCGCGCCTACCGCGTGCGGGGCCTGGTGGAACCCCTCGGCGCGGGCAGCATCGATGTCGACGTGGAGGGCCGTTGGCAGGGCCCCTTCCGGGGGCGCTTTCAGGCCCGCCAGCTCGACGCCCAGCTCTTCCGCGCCCTGCTCGCCGCGCGAGGACGGGGCCCTGGCCGCGCGGCGCGGGGGTGGGGGCGGGCGGACGACCTGGGAACGCTGGTGTTCGACACCCTCGGCGACTCCCTCGACGCCCAGTTTCTGGCCCTGCGCCGGGCTCAGGAGGAGGCCCGCCAGCGCGTCCGAATGCTGACGCGGCCCCAGGGCATGGAGGCGTTGCTGGCCTCGCTGCAGACCAGCATCGACGCGGATCTCACCCTGCAGGGAACCGACTGGCGAAACGTCCGGGTCGACCTGGAGGGCAGCGGCCATCTCTGGGTGGGGTTGCCCGATCGGGATCAGGCCCTCACGAGCACGCCCTTCACCCTGCGGCTGCAGGGGCCCCTCCAGGGCGGCGACGGCACCTTCGCCCTGGGAGGGCTGCCCCTGGGGCTGCTGGCCCTGCTCACCCCCGTGCCGGAGACCCTGCGGGGTCAGCTGACGGTGAACGGCCGCTATCGCCTCGGCGTCCAGCCCAAGCTGGAGGTGGACCTGGCCCTCAGCGAGGGCGCGATCGGTCCCGCTCCCCTGGCCCTGGAGCGGGGGGCGCTGACCCTGGAGAAGGGCCTGCTGAAGGTGGATCTGGCGGCCCGGGGCGGGGTGGCGACCAACCCGGTGACCCTCGCGGGCACCCTGCCCCTCGATCCCGCCAACCCCGGCTTGGAGCTGCGTCTCTCCAGTCGGGGCGACGGGCTGCGGGTGTTGACGCGCCTGGCCGGGGACGCGGTGGTGTGGAAGCGGGGCAGCACCGACCTGCAGCTCCTGGTGCGGGGCAGCCTGAACGATCCGATCGCCAACGGGTTCATCCGTCTGCGGGGCGGGGAGTATGTGCTCGCCGGCCAGACCCTCTCGGAGGTGGAGGCGACCGTGCTGTTCGACTTCGAGCAGGTGCTCGTGCAGGACATGCGGGCGCGGGCGGGGGCGCGGGGGCGCCTGACGGGGGAGGGGCGGATCGGCCTGCGGCGCCAGCTCAGCGACGAGCCCACCCTGGCGGTGGAGCTGAAGGAGGTGCCCTTCGCCGCCAGCCGCATCGCCGCCCGCAGCGATGGGCGCGTCACCATCGGCGGCAGCCTGGGGGCGCCGGTGCTCGGCGGCGAGCTGACGATCAGCCGGGGGAAGATCAATGCCCAGCCCGGACAGTTCTCCGCCTCCCAGCCCGCCTCCAACAAGCCGGCCACCCCGACCACCCTGGCCCAGCTGCTGGAGCAGAAGTGGGATTTCAAGGAGCCGCTCGTCCTGCTCGGTCCCCAGATTCAATCCGTCGATTCGCCGCAGCTGGAGCAGGCCCTGCCTCGCCTCTCCTGGGTCGCCTTCAACGACCTGCGGCTGCGCTTCGGGCCCGATCTGCGCATGGTGGTGCCCAACGTGGCGAGCTTCAACACCGGCGGCGCCCTGCGCCTCAACGGCCCCCTGGATCCCAGCCTGCGGGCCAGCGGCGTGGTGCGGCTCCTCTCCGGCCGCCTCAACCTCTTCACCACCAGCTTCAGCCTGGATCCCGACGCCCCCAACGTCGCCATCTTCACCCCCTCCCTGGGGTTGATGCCCTATCTCGACATCGCCCTGCGCACCCGCATCGCCGACAACATCGGCCTGGTGGCGCCCAACGGCCTGGGGGAGGCGCAGGGGGCGGGCAGCCTGGCCACGGGATTGACGGCCGGTGCGCCGGAGAGCGGCTTTTCCTCCCTCCGCCAGCTCAATCTGATCCTGGTGACGCTGCGGGTGAGCGGCCCGGCGGATCGCATCGCCGACTCCCTGCGCCTCACCAGCAACCCCCCCCTGCCCCAGGAGCGGCTGGTGGCCTTGATCGGCGGCAACACCCTGGCCGGGTTGAGCCAGGGCGGAGCCGGCACCGCCCTGGCCACCGTGGTCGGCCAGTCGCTGCTCTCGCCGTTGCTCAGCAGCGTGAGCGACGCCATGGGGCAGCGGGTCAGCCTGGCCCTCTACCCCACCTATGTGAATCCGGAGATCTCCAACGCGGATGCGCGGCGCTCGCGGCGGGTGCCGCCTCAGCTCGTGCTCGGCGCGGAGGTGGGCTTCGACCTCACCGACCGGCTGAACGTCTCCGCCCTGGCAGCGCCCAACCGCTCGGACGTGGCCCCGCAATTCACCTTGAACTACAAAGCCTCGGAAGCGCTCAACGTGGAGACCTTCGTCGACACGCTCGGCTCGTGGGGCGCGCAGCTGCGGCTGTTCTTCCGCTTCTGAGGCGCTGTGGGAGCATGACCTCTGGTGCCAGCCATGCCGGGGCCCGGAATGACAGCAGCCGTGTGATGACAGCAGCCGTGTGATGACAGCAGAGAGGTCCGACTGCGTGCTGGGACAGCCGGGGTGCGAGCTGATCGGCGTCGATCTGGGCGGCACGGCGATCAAGCTCGGCCGCTTTGATCCCCGCGGCACCCTCCTGGAGGCGTTGGAGGTGCCGACGCCGCGGCCGTCGATGCCCGGCGCCGTGACGATCGCCCTCGCCGAAGCCATCGCGCGGCTCGACCCCGAGGGCCGGGCCCGCCGGGTGGGGATCGGCCTGCCCGGACCCACGGATGCTGCCGGGCGGGTGGCGCGGTTGGCGATCAACCTGGAGGGCTGGGAGGACGTGCCCCTGGCGGATTGGCTGGAGCCGCAGGTGGAGCGGGCGGTGACCCTGGCCAACGACGCCAATTGCGCGATGGTGGGCGAGGCCTGGCTGGGGGCGGCGCGGGGCTGCGCCAACGCCATCCTCCTCACCCTGGGCACGGGCGTGGGGGGAGGGATCTGGCTGGATGGGGCGCTCTACGTCGGCCCGCGCGGCGCCGGGGGGGAGCTCGGCCTGATCAGCGTCGATCCGGAGGGTCCCCCCTGCCGCAGCGGCAATCGCGGCTCCCTGGAGCAGCACTGCTCGATCGCCGGCCTGGCGCGCCTCAGCCCCCTGGAGCCACGAGAGCTGTGTCGTCGGGCCGCGGCGGGGGAGGCGGAGGCCTTGGCGGTGTGGGAGCGCTACGGCCGCTGGTTGGGGATCGGCCTGAGCTCGCTGCTCTATGTGCTCACGCCGGAGCGGGTGTTGCTGGGCGGGGGGCTGAGCGCGGGGTTTCCTTATTTCCTGCCGGCGGTCTGGCGGGAGCTCGAGGCGCGGGTGTTGGCGCCGAGTCGGGAGGGATTGGTGATCGAGCGCTGCGCCCTGGGCAATGGGGCGGGACGGCTCGGCGCGGCGCGGTTGGCCCTGGATCGGCTGGGGACGGCGAGGGGTCAGTCGTCGCCATAGCGGCGGATGAACCAGTCCTTCACAAGCTGGGCGAGAACGGCGTAGGCCAGGAGGATCAGGGCCAGCCAGCCGAAGAAGGCCGCCGGCAGGGGCACCAGACCGAAGCCGGGGGCGAGGGGTGTGAAGGGAAGGCTGAGGCCGATGGCCATCACCGCCAGGGTGATCAGCGCCATGAGCGGGGCGGGGTTGCTTTGCAGAAAGGGGAGGTGTCTGGTGCGGATGATGTAAACGATGGAAGTCTGCGTGAGCAGGCTCTCTACAAACCAGCCGGTTTGAAAGAGGCTTTGCTTCTCGGGCGTGTTGGCGGCAAACACAAACCACAACACGGCGAAGGTGACGTAGTCGAACAGCGAGCTCACAGGTCCCAGGATGAGCATGAAGCGCCGCAGCTGCGGCAGCTTCCACTGGCGGGGCTGGGCCAGGTAGTCCGCATCCACCTGATCGAAGGGGATGCCGGTCTGAGAGAAATCGTAGAGGAGATTGTTGAGGAGGATTTGCAGGGGAAGCATCGGTAGAAAGGGGAGGATGATGCTGGCGCCAAGCATGCTGAACATATTGCCGAAGGCTGAACTTGTGCCCATCTTGATGTATTTGCTGATGTTGCTGAAGGTGCGGCGGCCCTCGCGCACGCCGGCATGAAGCACGAGCAGATTTTTCTCCAGCAACACGATGTCCGCCGATTCCTTGGCGATGTCCACCGCCGTGTCGACAGAGATGCCGATGTCGGCTTCCCGCAGGGCGGCGGCGTCGTTGATGCCATCGCCGAGGAAGCCCACCACATGGCCCTGGCGGCGCAGGAGGCGCAGGATGCGCGCTTTCTCCAGGGGAGAGCTTGGCGAAAATCGTGGTGGCGTCCACCCGTTGGGCGAGGGTGTCGTCGTCCATGGCCTCCACCTCCGCGCCGAGGAGCACCCCCTCCACCGCCAGGCCCACATCGCGGCAGGTCTTGCGGGCGATCACCGGGTTGTCGCCCGTGAGCACCTTCACCGCCACCCGGCTCTGGCGCAGGAGGCGCAACGCTTCGGCCGCCGAATCCTTCGGCGGATCCAGAAAGGCGATCAGGCCCACGAGGATCAGGTCCGCCTCATCCTCGCGGCTGTAAGGGGTGCTCTGGAGGGGCACCTTCTTGTAGGCGACGGCGATGACGCGCAGGCCGTCGTCGTTGAGCTCGGCGTTGAGGGCGAGCACCGCCTGGCGTGTCGCCTCATCGAGGGGGCGAACGGCGGAGTCGTCGCGCAGATGGCCGCAGATGGCCGCAGATGGCAAGAAGCTCCTCGACGGCGCCTTTGCAGATCAGCTCGTGGTGGTGGTTGGCCTCCTCGACGACGACAGAGAGGCGTCGCCGCTGGAAGTCGAAGGGAATTTCATCAATCTTGCGGAAGTTCTGCTCCAGTTGCAACGCCTCTTTCATCTCCACATGCTCCAAAACAGCCACATCCAGCAGGCTCTTCAAGCCCGTTTGGTAGGTGCTGTTCAGAAAGGCGAGCGCCAGCACCTCTTCACTCTCCTCCCCGCGCCAATCGAGGTGTTTGAGCAAGACGATGCGGTTTTGGGTGAGGGTGCCGGTCTTGTCGGTGCAGAGCACGTCCATGGCGCCGAAATTCTGGATCGCATCGAGGTTTTTCACGATCACCTTCTCCGCCGCCATGGCGAGGGCGCCGCGGGAGAGGTTGGCGGTGACGATCATCGGCAGCATCTCCGGCGTGAGGCCGACAGCGACGGAGAGCGCGAAGAAGAACGCCTCGCCCCAGTCGCCCTTGCTGACGCCGTTGATCAGGAACACCGCCGGCGCCATCACCACCATGAAGCGCAGCAGCAGGAGGCTCACCTGGTTGATGCCCCGCTCGAAGCTGGTGGTGACGCGCACGCCGGTGACGGCGGTGGCGGTGCCGCTCACCACGGTGGTGCCGAGGAATCAGAGGGTGTCGAGGTCGAGGGGATCGTCGACGCTCTGTTGATCCGGGGGGAGGGTGGCGTGTTTTTCGACGGGCAGGGATTCGCCGCTGAGGGCGCCTTGGGAAACGAAGAGGTCTTTGGACTGAAGAAGGCGCACGTCGGCGGGCACCATGTCGCCCGCTGCCAGGAGCACCACATCGCCGGGCACGATCTGCTCCAGGGGCACCTCCCGCACGCCGGGCGCCTCGCCGTCGAGGTGGAGGCCGAGATCGGCGGCGAGCGCGGGGGTGATGTCGTCGCGGGCGTCATGGCGCTTCACCGTGGCGGTGGTGTGCACCAGGCGGCGCAGGGCTTGAGCGGCGCGCAGGAAGCGGGATTCCTGGGAGAAGCGCAGGGCCACGCTGAAGAGGATCATGCTGGCGATGATCACCGCCGCCTTGGTGTCGCCCGTGACCAGGGAGAGGGCGGCGAGGGTGGCCAGGAGGAGAACGAGGGGATTGCGAAAGGTGCGCAGCAGCTGCCAGGGCCAGGGGATGGGCCGCTCGTGGGCGATGGCGTTGGGTCCGAGGCGCTCCAGGCGGAGGCGCGATTGCAGGGCGCTGAGGCCGTTGGCGGTGGTGTTCAGCCGGGCGAGGAGGGTGTCGGGGCTGTCGCGGGCGGCCTGAAGAAGCGCCTGTCGATCGGGGTCGGCGAGCTTGGCGGGGGGGGCGGGGGCGGTCACGCGTCAGGCGGGCCCCTTCGTGGCGGTCGCGGGTGGATCGAGGGCGGGATTGGCGATCCCCCATTGCTTGAGGGTGAGATGGATGCGTTTGGGATCGAGGGTTTCGGCAAAGGTTTCCATCAGCAGGCCGCTCAGATCGGAGGGGATCTCCAAGTTGCCTTTTTTGAGAAAGCAGATGCGATTGGTGTCGCGAAAGAGGGCTGTGAGGTAGCCCGCTTCAAAGATCACATTTTGCCTGGCTCGTTGGCGCAACTCCTGGCCATACTCATACAGCCGTCCCTCGTCATCGGGGGTGAGGAGGATGAAGCCCGCCAGGCAATTGCGAATTTTGTCCTCCAAGAAGCCAAGCAGATCGGAGCCGGTGCGTGCCATGGATTGGATCACGACGGGATCGAGCTCTTCTTCGCGAAGGATTCTCTCCAATTCCTCGCGGTGTTGCTTGTTGCGTCCATGAACGATGAACACCTTTTTCTCGTCCACCAGTTTCCTTGGCGAGAGCGACATCATCGCTTCCAGGGCTTTGACGGCTACATTCATGTTTGTGCGGTCAACCTCTGTGATGGGCTTTTCGGCTCCGTTCTGGAAGGTGACCACGCCAAAGGGTTCGCGGCGATCCCGCCGATCCACCAGTTTGATCGGCACGGCATAGCAGGGGCCGTCCGCGTAGGCATCACTCGAGTCGTCATCTGGCCACCAGTACTGGGGATGGTCCTTGGCGATGGCGATGAACTCCGGAGCGCGTTTGCGATAGGCGACAGTGGAGATGCCTTCATCACAAGGCAGATCAATGTTTTTGTTCGCGTCTTTGGCCAGGCTGTTGATGGCCTCCACATCGGTTGTCAGATCCCAGAGGCGCAGATGACCCCGCCCTTCTTTCGTGCCGTCCGGCACGTTCACGAGGATGGCGCCGGCCTGACAAATGTCGCTGTGACAGATCACCTGTTCGAGAAAAAAGCGCAAAACTTGCGCTTGCGGACGCTCGCGCGCCATGCCGAGGAAATCATCCAGGGCTTCGTGGAAGCTCTTCTGCTTCTGGTTCATGGTTGGGCTGGAGGTCTTCAGTGTAGGTCGGTGGTTTTTCGCTTGACGGAGGAGCCAGGCGCCATGGAAAGTGCTTTCCATCAAGTCCTGGTTTGACCGCTCGTTCGCCCTTTGTCAAGCCTGCAGACCGAAGCAGGTCCAGCCGCAAACCCTTGAAAGCGCTTTTCGCCAGCGGGCCAGGCGTTCTGAACCCCGCCTCGCGCGGTGAGCCGTCGGGAAGTGGCAGGGAGTGGCAGGGCCGAGCCCAGGGAGAGGAAGGGCCGAGCCCAGGGGGAGTGGACCGAATCCCGATTGGCTCAAAGTTGGTCGCAAAATGAGACCTTGCGGTAATCTTTCGGCAAAGTTGGTCGTTGAATATCTTGGCTTCCAGTCCACCGTTGGCCCCGATACTTATTACGGATGGTTGGCCATTGATTGGAACAATACTGCGGGCATTGGTGGTGTCTACCAACTCCTCAGCGCGGCCTATGAAAGCTCTCCCAACACTCCCGTGCCAGCGGGCAGCTTCACGTCCGTCCCCGGTCCCCTTCCCCTCTTCGGCGTCGCAGCGGCTTATGCCCACAGCCGTCGCTTGAGAGCTCGTCTCCGCGCCGGCTCCTCGACCAGCGTCTGAAGTCCCGGGCCTGCAGGCCATGCTGGATCACAGGGATGATCTCCAGCACTGGATCGAAACCGATCGCCTTGCCGCTCGCCGTCTGGTGGAGCTGATCAAAGCCGCGCTGCGCGATCCCTTCACTGGCCTCGGCAAACCGGAACCACTCCATCGTTCGGCTCCGGGGTCTGGTCGCGCCGGATCACCCGTCGTCTCCGCGTTGTTGTGATTCACCAGAATCCCGCGTCATCCCCGGGGAGATGCCACCGATCGGCGGTAAGGTCGCCAAAGAGTGGAAGGAACGCGGGCCCATGGGGATGTCTTCAGTGAGCGGGCTGCAGCCCCTGACCCCAAGACTCCCCCAGCCCCGGCGTTTGGCGCTCGCCATGCTTCTGGCCCTGAGCCTGCTCCCGCCCGCCCCCCTCGGCGCCCAGACCGCAGGCAGCGGCGTCCGCACCGTGACCGTGCGCAGTGGCGACACCCTGGATGGCATCAGCCAGCGCACCGGCGTGTCGGTGGCGGACCTCAAACGCATCAATGGTCTCAAGGATGCGGATCTGCTGCAGGTGGGCCAGGTGTTGCGGCTGGCACCAGCGGTTGCGGCGGGTCCGGCACCTCGCAAGGGCGGGACGGTGACGATCCGCAGCGGTGACACCTTGGAGATCATCGCCAAGGCCCACAACACCACCGTGGCGGCCTTGCTGAAAGCCAATCCCGGCATCCAGCCGGAAACGCTCAAGGTGGGCAGCAGCCTGCGCTTGCCCGCCTCCTCCGGCCCGGCGGTGCCCGCCAAAACTGCCGCCAGCAAGCCCGCCCCGCCGACGGTCAGTCCGATCAGGCCCACCCCCCCGGCGCCGACCACCACCCCACCCCCGGAGGCGCGCACCCCGGACGCGCCTCCCCTCGCTCCACCCCTGACCCCTCCGCCCGGCCCGTCGCCGTCCACCCCCGCCAACCGGGAGGATCCCACCATGCGCGGTCGCTGGCGTTACTACGGCGACACGGTGGTGGACTGGGGCAGCTGGAAGCGCATGCAGGACGGCGGGGTGCGCTTCACCCTGGTGCAGGCCGCCGCCAGCGATGTGGGCGAGGGGCGGGCGCAGGCGACCGCCATCGCGGTGGATTGCTCCACCCTGCGCCACACCTGGCGGGTGAAGGAAGCCTGGGAAGCCTGGACCGTGCCGGCGCCCCGCTCCGTCGGCCAGCGGATCGTGCTCGACCTCTGCGGCAACACCGGGGTGGACGATCGTCGTCCGGTGCCGCCGCCGCCCTCCCCCACCCCTTGAGCGCACAGGGAGGGGCCGGGGAGCCCACAGGCAAGGACCGGGAACTGGCACAATCCCCAGTAGCAGGGTGGGGATTGCTTTGACCTTCAGCGCCAAGACGCAATACGCCCTGGTGTCGCTGATGGAGCTGGCTGCGATCCACGAACGGGGCGGCGTGCTGCAGGTGGGAGAAATCGCCCAGCGGCAGGCCATCCCCGATCGCTACCTCGAACAAATGCTCACGGCCCTGCGCCGTTGTCACATCCTGCGCAGCCAGCGCGGTCCCAAGGGCGGCTACCAGCTGGCCCGCCCCCCCGCTCAGGTGCGCCTGTCGGAGGTTGTGGCCTGCCTGGAGGGAGAACCGGAGGCCGGTGCCAACGGTCGCCCCACCGCTGAATTTCAGGCGTTGGCCCAACTGGAGGCTCAGCTCCAACACGCCCGCCAGCGGTTGCTGGAGGGCACCACCCTGCAGGATCTTCTCGATCAGCGCAACAGCCTCGCCCAGGCCCAGCTGATGTATTTCATCTGAGCGGCTGAACCTGAGGGCCTGAACCTGAGAGCCTGAACTATGGACCTCCACCTGCTCGACCGCCACAGCCACGGCCGCTCTGACTCCGGCAACTGGTTGTGCAACCCGCCCGGCAGCGTCCATCGTCGTCCCTGGAGCGAGGCGGGCTGCACGATCCGGGTGAAGACCGGCCACTTGCCGGCCACCGTGGGGCCCGATGGCGCGCCAGCGTGAGGCCACGACCCTGATCCGTGGCGTTCTGGCGCTCGGTGCCGTCCTGGCCGCCGCCGCAGCCGCCACCCCCGAGCGGGCTGCCCCCGAGAGGGCGCCAGGGTTCCTGGCCACGGTGCTTTCCATCGGCGATGGCGACAGCCTGCGCGTTCTGCGGGAGGGACAAGCTCTGACGATCCGCTTGGCCTGCATCGATGCCCCGGAGCTGGCGCAGGCTCCCTGGGGGGCGCGATCGCGGGCCATGCTGGCCTTGCGGCTGCCTGTTGGCCGCTCCGTGCGCGTCATCCCCCACAGCATCGATCGCTATGGCCGCACCGTGGCGGAGGTGATCAGCGAGCTCTCCATCCCTTTGGTGATGGTGGAAGACGGCCAGGCCTTCGCCTATCGACGCTATCTCGCTGGCTGCAACGCCAAGGAGTTTCTCGACGCCGAATACCGTGCCCGCCGCCATCGCTACGGGGTGTGGCAGGTGCCCGGAGGACTGACCCGCCCCTGGTTGTTCCGTCGCCGCAGTGGCCTCAGGCCAGACCCAGCTCTGTTTCCCCCAGACTCCGGGGCGCCCGCAGCAGGGCCTCATGGGCCGCCTCCCTGAGGCGCTCGAACACCGCGTGGTCCAACATCACCGCCACGGGCCGTCCGGATTGGGTCAGCACCAACGGCTCCCCGTCACGATGGGTGCCCTCAATCAATTCCGCCAGGTTTTCGCGTGCCTGGGTGACGGTGAGCACTCCCATGGCCTCAAGGTTGGGTGACCTCCCATCATGGAGGGGCGGTGGGCCAAGGACCGTGAGGGCTTCACAAAACGGGTTCAAGTCGCTGCCGGCTCGCCGCAGGGGGCGCGATCGTCGCTCCACGTCAGGGGGAAGTGTTCGGGGAAGGGCCCCCCGGCGCGGTCAACCGGTCCGGCGGCCTGGAGGCCTGGCCGCCGCAGCACCTGGCGCACTATGGCCGGAATGATCGCCGCGCCGATGTGACGTCCCAGGCAGGCATGATGTCCGTGGCCGAAGAGGAAATTGAGGCTTTGATTGCGGTTGGGATCAAAGCGGTGGGGATCCACAAAGCCGGAGGGGTCAAACATCGCCGAGTGGTTCAGCGTGAGCACGGTGGTGCCGGCGGCGATGCGTTGCTCCGAGGCGGTGCCCAGTCCCAACAAGGTGTCCTGCTCGCACACGCGAAAGAAGTAGGGGAAGGGGGGATGAAAGCGCAACGCTTCCATCACATGACCATCGATGGCGGTCTCCTCATCGCTTTGGGCGGCCTCCACCGCCTCCTCCCGCCGCTCCGGATCCGACAGCAGGAACGACAAGGCGTGAATCACCGCCTGAGAGGTGGTTTCGATGGTGCCGATCAACAGGCCCCCCACATTGCGCGCCACCCGTTGGATGTCGAAGTCCACGGCTCCGGATTGGCTGAGCCGCAGCAGCCGTGTGGCGGGATCGCCACGCTCCCCTTCCGATCCTCGGCCGCCTTGGGCGGCCAATTGGGCGGCGCGGCGCTGCAGCAATCCCTTCAGATAAGCCCCCATGCGCTGATTGGCGGCCTGGCGTTGAGCGGTGATCGTTTCGGGGGCTGGATCGCGCTGGGTGGAGGCATGGAAGGGCTGGTTGTAGAAGGCATCGAACTGATTCCAGAACGACCAGGCGCGGATCTCCGCCGGATTGCTCTCGTCGTAACCGAACATCTCCTGCACGAGTGCCACGGGCACCGCCCGGCTCAGTTCCGGCACCGCATCCATTCGCCCGCCCGCTTGATCGAGACACTTCGCGGCGCGCTCGCTGGCAAAGGCGCGCAGGCGCGGCAGATCCTCCCGATCCAGCACCGCTTGCATCACACCTTTTTCGCGCCAATGGCGTGGGGTTTCATCTTCCGCCATCCAGTAGCCCGCCTGCTTGGGCTTGTACAACGCCACCGTGAAGCGCTCGTGTTGCGACAGAACCGCCATGCAGTCATCGAAGCGGCTCACAAGCACCAGGCCAGGCAACTGCAGGATGGGGCGCTCTCGACGCAGTTCCGTGTAGAAGGGCAGCGGTTGCTCCTCCATCCATTGGCACACCCGTCCCCAACGCTCCGGGGCCGGGGTGTTCTTGAGGCTGTGGACGTATGTCATCGGTGGGTGATGGCGGTGAGTCAGAGGGATTTCAGGTATTCGAGCAAGGCTCGCTTTTGCTCCCGCAGCAGGTCGGTGCCGTAGTCGTGGCCCTGGGCGCTCTTGCCAGGCTCGCTCGTGTCGTAGGTGAAGGGACCCTCATCCCGCAGGCCCAGTTGTCGCGGGTCGTAGAGGTTGGTGCCGGTGTGGAAGCGGGTCGGGCGCTGGTCGGGCGCCGTGAGCAGGTCGGGGAGGGTGCGCACGGAACCGTTGTGCAGATAGGGAGAGGAGGCGAAGATTCCCTCCAGGTTGGAGGCCCAGTAGGCCGCGCCTGGCGCGCCGTTGTAATCCTTGGCCAGGCCGAAGCGGTTGGGGAGGCCTTTGGAATCCGCCAGCTCCGTGTTGGCCACCAGGGTGGCGTCGTTGTCGAAGCGTTTCAGGAGTTGGGCCTGGCGCAGACGCAGGAGCGCTTCCGAGAGCCGGGTGAGGCCCGCCCCGCGGCGGTCGGCGCCGACGGCGAATTGCTCCACGGCGACTGGATCCGTGCCCACCGCGTAGGCATGCCGCTCCCGGAAGCGTCGTCCGGCGCTGTTGGCGGGTTCCGGGGTGGAGACGTGGCAGCTGGCGCAGTGCTCGCCGAAGACGGTCCGACCCTGCCCCACCAGGCGAGAGTCCAGCGCGCCGAAGACCGACTCCGGCCAGCGGGGCGTGCGCAGCCGCACCACGGCGTCTTGGATCTGTTCCATGCCGTCGAAATCAACGGAGCCGATGACAGCTCCTTCTTTCAAGGCCTCCGCCATTCGCGGTGGCCGCACCGGCGAGGTGGACACCGATTGCACCCAGTTGCGCGGACCGGGATGGTGGATTTCCGCGAACCATTGGGCCCATTCATCCTGATGGGCAAACCACACCGGCGGCAGGTTCACCGTTCCCTCGAAGCCGACCTTCAGAGGTTCTTCGCCACTGGGTTGCAGCAATCCTTTCCGTGCCAACCAGGCGGAGACACCGGCGTTGTTGTAATAGCCCTGGCTGAGGGCATTGAGATTGCCGGGTCCGAAGTCCGCCGGGGGCACGCCCAGCCCGTTCATC
>VGQX01000059.1 GCA_016882305.1 Cyanobacteria bacterium K_Offshore_surface_m2_239 | reverse complement strand
TCTGGAGGGGGGGGACGGCTGGGAGTGGCCGGCGCCGACGATCCATCCGGAGGCTTGGGTGGCCGAATCGGCGGTGGTGTGCGGGGATGTGCGGCTGGAGGCGGGGGCGAGTGTGTGGCCGACGGCGGTGGCGCGGGGGGATCTGGAGACGGTGTGGATCGGGCGGGACAGCAATGTGCAGGACGGGGCGGTGCTGCATGGGGATCCAGGCCAGCCGGTGCGGATTGGCGCGGAGGTGACCGTGGGCCATCGGGCGGTGGTGCATGGGGCGACGCTGGAGGATGGCTGCCTGGTGGGGATCGGCGCGATCGTGCTCAACGGGGTGACGGTGGGCGCGGGGGCGTTGGTGGCGGCGGGGGCGGTGGTGACGAAGGATGTGCCAGCGGGCGTTCTGGTGGTGGGGGCGCCGGCGCGGGTGATGCGGGAGCAGAGCGAGGAGGCGATGGAGGAGCAGCGGCGCCACGCCCGGCGGTATCGCCAACTGGCGCGGGCCCATGCCCGCCATGCCCGCCAGGCCCGCCAGGCCCGCCGGGCGCGGGGGACGTTACAAGGCGCCAGCGACGAGTCCGCTCCTTGATCCCGTTCCTTAAGATCATCAGGCTCTGTCTTGCCCCTCCATGGATCTCCGGGTTGCGCTCGTGGCCACTCCGATTGTTCTGGCTGCCAGCTGGGCCGTCTTCCACATCGGCCGGGCGGCGGTGGGGCAGTTGCAGCTCTTCCTGAAGCGCGCCAAGGCTTGAGGCGGTTCGCGCCTCCGGTGCCCACTCCTGTCCTGGTGATTGGCGCCGGCTTGGCCGGCACGGAAGCGGCTTGGCAGGTGGCGAGCGCGGGGGTGCCGGTGACCCTGGTGGAGATGCGGCCCGAGCGCCCTTCTCCGGCTCACCACAGTGCCGAATTCGCGGAGTTGGTGTGCAGCAACAGCTTCGGGGCCCTGGCCAGCGATCGGGCGGCGGGCCTGCTGCAGGAGGAACTCCGGCGGCTGGGGTCCTTGGTGATCCGCACCGCTGATGCCCATGCGGTGCCGGCGGGCGGGGCGCTGGCGGTGGATCGAGGGCGTTACAGCGCCGCTCTCACCGCTGCCCTGGAGGCCCATCCGCTGGTGACGATCGAGCGGCGGGAGCAGACCGCGCTGCCGCCAGCGGAGCAGATCACTGTGCTGGCCACCGGTCCGCTCACCGCCGAATCCCTCGCGGAGCAGCTGCGAGAGTTCACGGGGTTGGACGCCTGCCACTTCTTCGATGCCGCCAGCCCGATCGTCGAGGGGGAGAGCATCGAGCTCAGCGTGGCCTTTCGCGCCTCCCGCTACGACAAGGGGGACGCAGATTATATCAACTGCCCCATGGATCGGGAGCAGTATCAGCGCTTCCGCGAAGCTCTGCTGGCGGCGGAGCAGGCGCCGCTCAAAGATTTTGAACAGGAGAGCGCCTGCTTTTTTGAGGGCTGCCTGCCGATTGAGGAGCTGGCCCGCCGCGGGGAGGACACCATGCGGTATGGCCCCCTGAAACCGATTGGTCTCTGGGACCCCCGCTGGGGTGACCTGCACGATCGGGAGGTGCGTCGCGCCAAGCGGGCCCATGCGGTGGTGCAACTGCGGCAGGAGGATCGGGATGGTCGCCTCTGGAACCTGGTGGGTTTCCAGACCAATCTCCGCTGGGGGGAACAGGCGCGGGTGTTTCGCTTGATTCCCGGCCTGGAGGGTGCGGAGTTCGTGCGCTTTGGCGTCATGCACCGCAACACCTTCCTCGACTCCCCCCGGCTTCTCGATCCCTCCCTGCAGTTCCGCCGTCGACCCACTCTGCTGGCGGCAGGACAGATCACGGGCACGGAGGGCTATGCCGCCGCCGTGGCCGGAGGCTGGTTGGCGGGCACCAACGCCGCGCGCCTGGCCCGCGGACTCACGCCTATCACCCTGCCGTCCACCACCATGGCCGGCGCCCTGCTCCACTTCATCGCCACGCCTCGGGGCGATGAAAGCCAACGGGGCGAACCCCAAAGGGGCGAACACCTGGAGAGCAAAGGGAGCAGCACCGAGGGCCGGAAGGGCTCCTTCCAGCCGATGCCCCCCAACTTCGGCCTGCTGCCCGAGCTGCCGACCCGCATCCGGGAGAAGCGTCTGCGCCATGGTGCCTACCGCGACCGCGCCCTCGCAGACCTCGAGGCCGTTCGCAA
The DNA here is from genome assembly GCA_016882305.1 of Cyanobacteria bacterium K_Offshore_surface_m2_239. Lineage (GTDB taxonomy): Bacteria > Cyanobacteriota > Cyanobacteriia > PCC-6307 > Cyanobiaceae > Cyanobium. Next base: position 13,918 of record VGQX01000059.1, on the reverse strand, counting down.
CGCCGACACCCTGGCCGCTGTCCGTCAAGAAACATTACGACCCGGATTCGCTGTGGAACGATCGCTTGACGCTGCCGGTCTCATCCATACCCTGAAGGGGGAAGCCTAGTGTTTTCCCTACCCTCATGGTACCGACAAAGATTGAGCGAGGTACAGCCCCAACACCTCAAATATTGTCCTGGATCCCTACCTTTGCCGCATCCTCCGCAGCCTGGTGCCTGGTCTTCAACCTGGCCACACCAGCCTCAGCAACCCTGACCGTCACAGCGCAAGAGGGGGTGGGCCAAGTCGTCTTCTCCGCCTTGGGAACGATTGATTTCTCAACCTTTTACAACGAGGATGTCGGATCCAGCTCTCCTCCAGGCCTGCCCGGACCACCGGTCAGTTATCTCGCGACAGATGATCTGTTTGGAACTCCCACCATCAACTTGGTGACCACCGGAGACACGACAATACCCGTATCCTCTCTGAAGCGACGTCGCAGTTATGCCTTTGGCAGCGGCACAGTCCTCACGGGACTCCCCACGACGACTTTTGTTTCGGGAGGACAGGCCGGCCAGCCGTTTGGCTTTTTCACCTTGACATCTGGCGATTTCATCATTTATGCCCCTGAAACATTTGATCCCCTGATTGACCCCGTTTTGACATACACCGGCATCAATCAATTCACATTGCCAGGTGTCAGCCTCGCTGACCTGGGCATGGTTCCAGGCACGCGGACCTGGACCGCCGGAGGTGTGCAGGTCGCCCAATTGACGGCGCTGCCCGTTCCCGGTCCACTCGGCCTCCTCGGCGCCCCAACCGGTTGGTATTGGCTCCGCCGCCTGAGACGTCGCTGCGCAAACCGCGTCTCCCCATCACGGTCTGGATGTCCCCGGGCTTCACGATGGGGGTGAAACCGATGGAGGGGTGGGATGCACACGGTCTTCGCCCAGCTTGACCTGGCCCTCCTCGGGGCCTGTGACCACGACGGCGGCGTCTGACCTCTCGTCGTTGGAGCGCGCTGTTCTGTTGCTGCTGCTCGCCCCCCATGTGGAGCCTCGCTACCGCACGCTGTATGGCGTGCTGCAGGACGCGCTGAGCGAGTGTTGGCCAACGGAACGGCTTCTGCTCACGGTCTTGGGGCGCACGCCGGAGCGACGCGGACCGGTCGTGCTCTTCTCCGGCCGCTCGGCCACCGGCAAGACCCTGGCAGCGGAAATCCTCGTGGGCGGCCTGCGGCGTCCGTCCCACGTCGTGGACGCGTGCCTGCTCCACCGCCTGGAGCGAAAAAGGCTTCAAGGGGTGGGGGTGCGTCGACAGCTCGCGCAGCCTGTCGGGCGCGTCCCAGAGCGACGGGAACCTGCGGCCAGGCCCCTGCCGCCACCATCGGCTCACACAGACGACTACAGCCCCCGTTGCCCACGCCGCAAAGCAGCAAGGCGCCGCGCGGATCCGGGGAGACCTTGACGCGATCGGCGATCACAGTGGCCAGGGTCCCGGACGCTTGCGTGCCATGGGTGGCGCGGGCTTGGCGAGACCAAGATTCAGGCGTGGTTGTAACCGCCGGCTTCTTCTTTCGTGAGCCGGGAGGGTGTAGGCGGGCACCAGCCAGCCACGAGCCCGCAAGCGATCGGCAAGGTCAAACAAGGTGAAGGGAGCTTCCACCCCGGCCTTGAAGGTCCAGGTGACTGCGGGAATGGCCGTGGCGGGTTCACCTTGCAAAGGATCTCGAAAAGACCCGTCGCTTCCATCTGTTCCGCGATCCACATGGCGGTTTCATAGCAGGCCATTTGTATCTTGCGATAGCCTTCACGACCCAGGCGTAAAAAAAGAAAGTATTGACAAATGATCTGACCTGCAGGGCGGGAGAAGTTGATGGCAAAGGTTGGCATTTCGCCGCCTAGGTAATTCATATTGAAAATCAACTCCTTGGGCAGGGCGGAGGTGTCGCGCCACACGACCCAACCCGATCCCAGAGGAGCCAGGCCGAATTTGTGTCCTGAGGTACTGATGGACTTCACCCGCGGCAGGCGGAAATCAAATTTGATCTCGGGCTGACAGAAGGGGGCCAGGAAACCGCCGCTGGCCGCATCGACGTGGAAGTCCACATCCAATCCCGTCTGTCGCTGGAGCACACGGATCTCCACATCCCAATAACGAACAAATTTGTGCCAGCAGATTTGAACTGGACCGCAGACAAAGTTGGGATTGTCAATGGGTTTGTTTCAGCTTTGCGCTTGGCGCACCAGCGATGAAGCGCCGCCATCCCCTCAACATGCAGCCTTCGCTGGAGACAATGGTTGAGGTGCCGATCGGATTCTCACCGGGTTGACAGTTCCAGAGATCTGCCAACATCTTCATGCAACGACCCTCAATTTCAGCGGTTTGTGGTTACTCATCCTTATCGATCATGTTCTTGCTGATCGATAAGTCCATCAATCGATGCAGCTCCTCCGTTTCCCAGGTCTGGCAGAAGGTGGCAAGGTTTTGGCGTGCGTTGCCATCGCGAAACAATTCATCATGGACGAGTTGATATACCACGTCTTGACGCTCCTCCTCATCTGGAAACTTGGCCGAGGGTGCGATGGTGGAAGCCAGGGCTATACCGAAGAGGGGATCGAGCTCGCTGTCAGAACCGTCTTGCTGAATGTGGAGTGGCATGGATCAAGACTTGCTTGACAAAAACTTAGCAGGAGGAATTGGTGTGCAAATGATGGGCAGAGTTCTGTTCAGCGTGCTAAACATCATCTCCAGTCGCGCAAGTCTCACCCTGTCTTGACTTTGCTCCGCCACCGCCGCAGTGCCGGCCAAGCCAGGCGCCTGCCGGGTCGTCCTGGCCCGCCTGGCGGGAGAGGCGGCCTGGCGCGGTGGCGCGGCGCCCGATGAGGCTCAACTTCTGGGGTCGCGGCGCCAGATGAGCGTCAACTTCTATGGTCGGCCTGTTGCCCGTCCAGCCCCAGTGAGCGCCACCACCCGTCCCCCTGCCGAGCCCGCCGCTGCCGCCGCGTCACGGTCGGTCGGTCAGCCGTCCGGCGACTGGGATGTGATCGTGATCGGCGCGGGGATCGGGGGTCTGGTGACCGCCAGCCAGTTGGCTGCCAAGGGGGCCCGGGTGCTCGTGTTGGAACGGTACCTGATTCCCGGGGGCAGCGGCGGCAGCTTTCGGCGCGCCGGCTACACCTTTGATGTGGGCGCCTCGATGATCTTTGGCTTCGGCGAGCGCGGCCACACCAACCTGCTCACCCGCGCCCTGGCGGATGTGGGACAGCGCTGCGAGACGGTGCCCGATCCCGCGCAACTCTCGTATCACCTCCCCGACGGATTGGACGTGTCCGTCGCCCGGGATTACGACACGTTCATCGCCAGCCTCACCGCCCTCTTTCCTCACGAAGCGAGAGGCATTCGCGCCTTCTACGACACCTGCTGGCAGGTGTTTCGTTGTCTCGATGCCATGCCATTGCTCTCGCTGGAAGACCCGGCCTACCTGGCCAAGGTGTTTTTCCGCGCCCCGTTGGCGTGTCTGGGATTGGCGCGGTGGCTGCCGGTGAATGTCGGCGATGTGGCGCGTCGTCACATCAAGGACCCGACCCTGCTGAAGTTCATCGACATGGAGTGCTTCTGCTGGAGCGTCATGCCCGCTGATCGCACGCCGATGATCAACGCCGGCATGGTGTTTTCCGATCGCCATGCCGGGGGGATCAACTACCCCCGAGGAGGGGTCGGGGTGATCGCCGAGAAGCTGGTGGCGGGGTTGGAGGCCTGCGGCGGACGGATTCGCTATCGCGCGCGCGTCACCGCTGTGCTCGTGGAAAACGGACGGGCGGTGGGTGTTCGCCTGGCCGACGGCGAGGAGCTCCGCGCCCGCCGGATCGTGAGCAACGCCACCCGCTGGGACACCTTCGCGGACCGCCCGAAAGCCGGCGCCATCAACGCCACTGCCGCCACCGCCCCCGACGCCACCGCCCTCCACACCGCAGCCTCCAGCCGCCCCATCCACCCCCTGGTGGAGCCTTCCCACACCCCGGCCGCAGAAGCCGCCTGGCGCCGCCGCTACAAACCCTCCCCTTCGTTTCTCTCGCTCCACCTGGGCATCGACGCCGCCATCGTGCCGGCTGACCTCCACTGCCACCACTTGCTCCTGGAGCAGTGGGACGCCATGGAGGCGGAGCAGGGCACGGTCTTCGTCTCGATGCCCACCCTTCTCGATCCATCGCTGGCCCCGGCCGGCCACCACATCCTCCACACCTTCACCCCCAGCGCCATGGAGGCCTGGCAGGGTCTGTCCCCGTCCGCCTATCGCGCCAAGAAGGAGGCGGATGCCGCCCGCCTGATCACGCGGCTGGAGCGATTGCTGCCGGGCCTCGCCGGAGCCATCCGCCATCGGGAGGTGGGCACCCCCCGCAGCCATCGCCGCTTCCTCGGCCGCCTCGGCGGCACCTACGGTCCCATCCCCGCCACGCGTCTCCCCGGGCTGCTGCCCATGCCGTTCAACCGCACGGGCGTGCCGGGCCTCTACTGCGTCGGCGATTCCTGCTTCCCGGGCCAGGGGCTCAACGCGGTGGCGTTCAGCGGCTTCGCCTGCGCCCATCGCATCGGGGCGGACCTGGGGATCAACCCCTGGGCGTTGCCGGCGTAAACTGTGATTGGCGACACCAACACCTGTGAGTCTAAACATTCATCACAGTGCTGGAGCAAGTGAAGCGCGCTGGGGTTGAGTAGAGGAAGTCGTCAGGAGGAACGGCACAAGATTGACACGTTTCGTTCATGTTTTTTGCTCGGCGATTTTGGCACCCGTCTGCCTTTTGATGGTTTTCGCCCGTCGGCTGCAGCCAGCAAGCGGCCTCATGCGACCACGTTGACCTCCGGCTGAGGATCAGCCCCCTCCCTCGCGTCCTCTCCTCCGCCCATGGTCCAGACCTCACGGTTCATGATCCATTGATTCCAGATCCCATGATCGGCACAACTCTGGAATTTCTACAGAAACACCTGGATGAGGCGCTCCGAGTTCAGCTGGAGGGGAGTCTGGATCTCGGCACTGCGGACAAGGTGGTGTTGCCGGTTCTGAATGCCAACGCCTCGGAGTCCACCTCCTTCACCAACGGTGCAGTGACGATGGTGTTGATCAACCTGGAAGAAGAACGGCTGTGTCGCGACGCGGATCCCTGGCGCAGGGACGGAACAGCCGCTGGCGCCAGTCTTCACCAACCCGACATCCGCCTCAACCTCCATCTTCTCTTTGTTGCCCGGTTCAGCAGCAGCGTGGTCGCTTGGAACCATCTCACCGCGATCCTCAACCATTTCCAAATCACGCCCGTCCTCGACGCGCAAACGGCACCCCTGCTCCCCGGTGGCGTGGATCGCTTGGTGTTTGAACTGCTCAGCCAGTCCTTCACGGAACTGAACGACGTCTGGAACGCCCTGCGCAGTCCCTACCACCCTTCCCTGCTCTATCGAGCGCGTCTGCTTGTGCTGCGCGATCCAACCCTCCGTGTCCCCATCCCCGTGGCGGCGGGCGAGGCACGGCTCAGCGGTGGCCTGGTCCCATGACGTTTTCCACGCTCGTCACCCTCCAGGTCGCGCGGGCGGGAACGCCGCCGATCCCCTTCCCGGAGAGCTGGCTGACCTTGCGACCCAGCGTGCGCCATCCCGACGGCCAGCGCGCGTTGACACGCCATCGTCTCCTCTGGCGTCCCCTGGCCGATGGGCTGCGGGTGTCGCTTCCTCTGCAGGCGGATGGCACGCCCTTCATCGCCTTCGACAACCTCAACCTCTGGTTTGAACTCCACCGCGAACGTGCCGACATCGCCTACAGCGTCGCGTTCAACGCTCTGGAGGCCCGTCGCCCCACCATCTATCGCGGCACGCCGGGGACGTCGACGCTGACCCTCGACAGCCAGCCGGCTGACCTGCCTGCAATTCCGCCTTCCAACCCTCCCCTGGCCTGGGTGGAGGTGCGCGGCCTGGCCTCCAGCGACCTGTCCAATCCGCGGACGTATCGATTGGACCTGCCGCTCCGCCAGGTTCGTTGGGTCTACTACGTCGTCACCGATCGCCTCGACAGGGTTCCCAGCATCAACGATTCCGACAGCGGCCGCGCCTTCGACTTTGAGCTCACCACCTTTCCCCTCGCGACGCCCACGAATCTCAGCGACCGAGTCGCCGAGGCTCTGGTCGCCGCCCATCCTCAAGCCAAGGTTCATCGCCTCCATTCCAAGCGCTCGCCACCCGCCGATGGCCTGCCCCTGAAGGGCCTGCGCCTGCGAATGGCGGATCAGACCTGCATCAACGACCTGCCGGCTCCACCGAGCGATCAATGGATGCCCTGGCCCGTGCCGAACAATCCCCCCCAAACGGCGCTCTACAGCGTGATCCACCTTTGAGGATCCACGCATCACCGCTCACCTCCCTTCCCCTGAACCATGGCTGTGACCACTCCCCTCACTCCAGGCGTCTACATCGAGGAACAATCCCTTCTGCCCCCCTCCGTTGTCGGGGTGGCCACCGCAGTGCCGGCCTTCATCGGCTACGTGGCGAAAGCGCTGCCCACGACGCCCCAGGTGGCGGAAATCAATTCGCTGCCCGACTTTGTGGCGCTGTTCGGTACCACACCGCCCCGGCCATACAAGGTGAAGCTTGACGATGGCGCGCCGCGCCTCTACCGGACCGTTCCAGGGCCAGCCCCTGCCGGAGGCGGCGCGCCGACCAGCACCGATGAGCTCGTGCCCACCAGTCAGCGCCCTCCCTGGCTGCTGTGGTACAGCCTGGATTTGTACTTTCGCAATGGGGGGGGGCGGTGTTATGTCGTAGCCGTCGGGCAGGCCACAGACGGCGGCGCGCTGAGCAAAGACGCTCTGCTGGCGGGCATCAGGGAGCTGGAAAAGCAGGATGAGCCCACATTGATTGTGACGCCTGAGGCCAGCCTGTTGTCCACAGCATCCTTTCGTGAGGTCTGCGAAGCGACGCTGCAACATTGCGGCAAGATGAAGGATCGCTTTGCCTTGTTGGACGTCAAGGAACAGGGGCAGCCCATTGATCAATCTAACGAGATCACGACAGCGCGCGGCGAATTCGGTTCCGAGTCCCTCCTCTATGGAGCAGCGTATTACCCGTTCCTGCACACCACATTGACGGAGCTGGTGCAGGAGTCCTCCGTGACGGTGGAGCTCCCCGCGGCGGGCGGAAGCCCGGCGACCTCGCAGAGGCTGGATGAACTCCGGGCGTCGTCCACGGAACTCTATAACAAAATCAAAGCTTTGCTGGCTGAGCAACGCGTCACCTTGCCCCCCAGTCCGGCGATGGCGGGAGTCGTGGTGCGCGTCGATCGTGAACGCGGAGTGTGGAAGGCTCCCGCAAATGTGGGGCTGCAGGCGGTCATCGCGCCGGTTGATCTCGTCACCGATGATCAGCAGGGTTTGATGAATGTGGATGCCACCACCGGCAAATCCATCAACGTGATCCGCTCCTTCGCGGGGCGTGGAACCGTGGTCTGGGGGGCGCGCACCCTGGCGGGCAATGACAATGAATGGCGCTACATCCCCGTGCGGCGTCTCTTCATCACCATTGAGGAGTCTGTGAAGAAAGCCACGAGCTTCGCGGTTTTTGAGCCCAATGATGTCTCCACCTGGCTGAAGGTGAAAGGGATGATTGAAAGCTATCTCTACAACCTCTGGGAGCAGGGTGCGCTGCAGGGAAGCAAGCCTGAAAATGCCTTCTTTGTCAATGTTGGCCTGGGCAAAACCATGACAGCGCAAGACATTCTCAATGGCATCATGTTGGTGGAGATCGGCATTGCCGCCGTGCGGCCGGCGGAATTCATCATTCTTCGCTTCTCCCATCGCCTCGCCCAGGCTTGAGGCCTGCCGCCACAACGACCACCGTTTGTTCCCTGGCTCCATTCCCCTTCTTCGCATCTCCTGAACCATGGCCACATCCACAGAGGCGATTCGCGCGGACTATCCCTTGCCGGTCTATAACTACCGCGTGGAAATCAATGGAGTTTCCTTTGCCTTCTCCGAGGTTTCCGGGCTCAGCATCGGCTATGAGATCACCACTTACAAAGAAAGTCCAACGGCGGCGACGCCCGGGCCGCGCACCATGCACATGCCCGCGCAGGTGACGCCGCCGACGATCACCTTGAAAAAAGGGCTGGTCGCTGGCAAAAGCTTGAGCACGCTTTATGGCTGGATCCAGACTGTTGCCACCAACCAGATTGAAAAGCGTGACATCTCGGTGCGCTTGTGTGATGAAAAGGGCGTGCCGTTGATCACGTGGAGGATCCTCAACGCCTTCCCCACCAAGCTCACCGCCCCCACCTTTGACGCCAAGTCCAATGATGTGGCGATTGAAACCATGGAGCTCAAGGCCGATGCCATCACCATGGAGGGGGCCTGACGATGGCCCTCGCCGTGGATCAGCAGGCCCGGCTCCATCCCCTGGCCTCGTACAACTTCCGCGTCAGTCGCGCGGGCCAAACCTTGCGTTTCGCCAAGGTGTCCGGTTTGCAGCGCGAGTTCAAGAGCGTCACCTACCGCGATGGCCTCTCCTTCCTTGATGGTGAGCGCATCAGCCGCTACTCCCTTCAGACCTTTTCCTCCATCACCTTGGAGCAAGGGGTGGTTCAGGGCGATGGCGATCTCCGGGCCTGGCTGGAGGCGGATGAGCTGCAGACCATGGAGGTGCAGTTGTGCGCGGCCTCGGGTGCGCCCGTCCTCACCTGGCGCGTGGCCCGCAGTTTGCCCGTCAAGATCACAGCCCCCAATTTCGATGCTCGCTCCAATGAGGTGGCGGTGGAGGTGATCGAGGTGAAAGCCGCTGGCATCACCATCGTTCCTTTGAGCTGATCGTCATGGCGTTCCCCATCCCCCAGCTCTCGGTCGACACCGTCTTGGGCCTGCCCTTGACCCATCGCTTTGGCGTGTTCTTCTTTGCGGCGGGCGTGATTCCCAACCCCTTGGACATCCGCTTCCAAAGGGTTTCGGGTCTCACGACCCGGGTGGAGACAGAACCCTTGCAGAGAGGGGGAAAAAACACCACCCGACGGCTCATTCCGCGGCGACTGACGTATGAGAACTTGGTGATGGAGCGGGGTTACGTCGTCGGTTCGCCCTTGAAGTTGCAACTGAGCACCATGATCAATGAATTCAAGTTTCTGCGCTCGGATGTTTTGATCACCCTCTTCAGCGAGCAGGCGATCCCGATCGGCGCCTGGCTGGCCGTAGAGGCGTTTCCCGTCCGCTGGTCCACCGCGGACCTGAACGCCCAGGACGATCGCATTCTGATCGACACCCTTGAGCTCACCTTCACCCGCCTGACGACGGTGCAACTCTGATGACGATTGAAATCCGTCAACTGATCATTCGCGCCGAGGTCCTCCCCGGGGATCGGCCCTCGCCAGCGCCTGCCTCCGGTGCTCGCGGCGGTGAGGCCCGGCCTTGGCCCCGTGAAGCGTTGGCCGCCGACCCGCCGCGCCAGGAGTCTCGTCAGGAGGAGCTTGTGGAGGCTTGCGTCCGCCAGGTGCTGCGCCGCCTTGAGCGTCGTCGCGATCGCTAGGACAAAACCACCATGAGCCTTCTTAATGTCATCGGCAAAGCCTCCGACCTGACGATTCAGGCCTATCTCGATTCCGCGCGCTCCCGACCCGCTGGCGAACCGGGGGGCGAGAGCACGATGCAGATTCCCTACAACCCGGAATCCATTTCCCTGCGGCACGAGAATGCCTTCCAGGGCGCGCAGGCCAGCCCGACCACCTCCGCCCAGGCTCGCTTTGCCCATAGCCGCTCGCGCACCTTGCGGTTGACCATTGTTTTTGAAGGGGTGGACATGGGCCCCTATGGATTGGCCAGCCTCTTGAGTGACAAGCAGCGGACGGTCACGCAAAATGTGAAGCTGTTTCTCCTCCTCTGTCAGCAGGTCAACAGCACCTCCCATGAGCCGTCCTATCTCCGCCTGATCTGGCACAAGGGGGTGGTCGGTGAAAACTTTGATTGCCGCCTTCAGTCTGTTGACATCAACTATTCCTGCTTTGACACCGATGGCTCCCCTCTCCACGCCGAGTTGGCCGCCCAGTTCGTCGAGGATCTCGATCCGCGCAAACGGGCGGCGCAGGATAATTTCAGCTCGCCTGATCTGACCCATCGCCGCCTGGTGCGGGCGGGCGACACCCTGCCCCAGCTCTGCCTGGAGATCTACGGCACGGCGGAGCACTATCTGCGGGTGGCGGACGTCAACAATCTCGACGATGTCCGCGTGCTAACCCCCGGGCAGCAGCTGCTCTTTCCTCCCTACGCCAGGACGGGAGGTTGACCGCCATGGGCGTTCCGGTCATCACCATCACCAGCGACGGTCAGCCTCTGGACGCGAGCGTTGAGGTGCTGTCCCTGGAGGTTCAGCGGGAGGTGAACCGCGTCCCGGAGGCCACGGTGATCCTCCTGGATGGCAGCCTGGCGGAGCGGCGGTTTGCCATCAGCAACCTGGCGTTCTTCCTCCCGGGCGCTCCGATTCGCATCGCCCTGCGTTTGGAGGGGGACCCCAGCGACAGCATCGTGTTTGAGGGGCTGGTGGTGCGCCACGCCGTGGAGCGCAGCGGCGAGAGCTCCACCCTGCGCGTCGAACTCAAGGACGGCGGCTTCCTCCTCACGCGAGGACGGCGCAGCGCCGTCTTCACCGACGCCACGGACAGTGACGTGATCACCACCTTGATCGAAGAGGCGGGGTTGCGCATCGGCACGATCGAGGCCACGAGCACCGTGCAAGCGGAGCTGGTGCGCTACAACGCCACCGCCTGGGACTTCCTGGTGTCCCGGGCGGACGCCCTCGGCCTCGTCGTCACCGCTCATCGGGGAGAGATCAGCCTGCGCCGCCCGCAGCTGGGCGAGCCGCGCCGCCGCCTCGACCACGGCCTCGATGACGTCTCTGAACTGTCGCTGGAATTGGATGGTGCCCACCAGTGGGCCTCGATCCTTGGTGTTGGCTGGGACCTCAGCAATGGCCAGGCCACCGAACCCGAAGAGGCCAGTGATCCCGGCCTCGCCGTCGGCAATGTGGACATCGCCGCCGTGGCGGAGAGCCTGGGGGGCGGTGAGGAGGTGCTCCTGCATCCGGCGGCGTTGGCGCCCGGCGAGCTGAAGGACTGGGCGAGCGCGCGCCTGCTGCGCAGCCGCCTGGCGCTCTTGCGGGGGCGGGCCCTGGTGTCCGGCGACGCGCGCCTGGAGCCCCTCGACACGGTGGAGATCCTCGGCGTGGGCGACCGCTTCAACGGCCGCACGCTCGTCACCGGCGTCGTCCACACGGTGAACGAGAACGGCTGGCAGAGCGAATTGCGGTTTGGCCTGCATCCGGACCCCTTCGCCAGTCGTCCCGACCTGGCGGCCCTGCCCGCCGGCGGCCTGCTGCCTCCTCTGCGGGGTCTGCAGATCGCCACCATCGGCGCCAGCCAGGAGGATGACAGCAATCAGTTCCGGGTGCGCGTGCGCCTTCCCGCTCTGGAGGGGGCCGAGACCGACCTTTGGGCCCGCCTGGCCAGCCCCGACGCTGGCGAGGGCCGGGGGTTTGTCTTCCGCCCCGAAGCAGGGGACGAGGTGGTGCTCGGCTTTCTCGATGAGGATCCGCGGCAGCCGGTGGTGCTCGGCGCCCTGCACAGCGCCCGCCATCCCCCGCCCAAGCCGGTGGACGACCCGCAAGCGAGCGCCGATCTGCGGGCGCTCGTGAGTCGGGCGGGAACGCGCATCGTCTTCGACGACGCCAAACCCTCCCTCACCCTCGAAACCACACCGGACGGATCGGCGGACGGCACCTACAAGAACCGCATCGCCATCGACGAGGACGCCCGCACGATCACGATCGAGGACCAGCACGGCCACGTCATCCGTCTCAGCAAGGAGGGCATCGCCCTCACCAGCGCCAAGGACCTGACGATCGAGGCCAAGGGCAAGGTGACCATCAAAGGCTCGAGCGTCGACATCCAATGACCCATCGCTCCTCACCCCGCCCCTCCCGTCGCCCCCCGCCCCGCTTTCCACCTCTCCACCTCCCGCCCCGGCCCCACACCCCGTTGATGCCATGACCCCCGACACCATCGCCCTCACCCTGACGATCGAGGAGGTGAACCTCATCCTGGAAAGCCTGGGGGAACTCCCCTTCCGTCGCGTGTTCCAACTGATCGGGCGGATCCAGGCCGCCGCCCGCGACCAGATGCCTTTGCTGGCGGGCATGGAGCGGCCACCGGCGGACGGCGCGGCTGACGGCACGGCGGTGGGAACGGCGGAGGGGACGGCGGTGGGAACGGCGGACGGCACGGCGGTGGAGGTGGGCTGATGGAGGCCACCACGCGTGATTTCCTCGGCACGGGCTGGGCCTTCCCGCCCCGCTTCACCGACGCGGGGGCCGGCGTGGAGATGGTGTCCAACGAGGAGGACATCCACCAGTCGCTCCAGCTGCTCTTCTCCACCCGCCGGGGCGAGCGGCTGATGCGGGAGCGCTACGGCTGCAGCCTGGATGACTGGCTCTTCAGCGCCCTGGATCACGACCTGGAGAGCCAACTCACCAGCGCGATTCACGACGCCGTGCTCCTCCATGAGCCCCGGGTGCGCCTGCTGGAGGTGGATGTGAGCCTGGACGACAAGGAGGCTGGCCTGTTGCGCATCCGCCTGGATTACCGGGTGGTGGCCACCAACTCCCGCTTCAACCTGGTGTTCCCCTTCTATCGCCAGGAGGCCTCGCCGGGAGCGCTCTGATGGACTTTGTTCTTCTGGACGGTGACCAGGCTCTCTTCCAACCCGCCTTCGGGGCGGCGGTCGTGGTGGTGCGTCCCGGAGTGTTGCGGGGCAGCGGCCCCGCCAGCGTCAACGGCAAGGCCGTCGCCATCGATGGCGATGAGTCCTCCGTCGCGGTGCAGGGTTGCCTCTATCAGAGCGCGGCCTACCCCATCCCCGGCACCGGCACCCTGGAGGTGGCGGCCCTGGCGGGCGATCAACGCAGCCAGAACAGCCGCAGCGGCGGCCAACCCCTCCTCCTGGTGGGGGGAGCCTTCACCGCCCGCTTCCGCGTCCAGGCGCCGGCCCAGCAGCCCACCCCCTCCGGCCCCGTCCCGGATCCGCTGACGGAATACTCGGGGCAGGGGCAGTTCCTCTCCAGCAACCAGATCCTGAGGGCGAGCTGACATGAGCCGACGCGAAACCACCGACCTGCGCTCCTTTCTGGAGGGCACGAGCCACGCCAGCCGCGAGCTGGCGGCGCTGGACCCCGAGGCGCTGGCCATCGATGAGCGCACGGACGCCGACTGGCTCACCTTCACCCAGAGGTTCTGCCGCCATCTGATCTTCAAAGCGGTCAAAGGGGTGGAGTCGCGCTGGGAGGCCCTGGCGACGCCTCCGCCCGCATTGGGCCTCTCCAACGCCGCCATCGCCGCCGCGATCGACCAACCGGAGCGCCTCTCCAGCGAGGCGGCCCTCTGGCTGGGGCGTCCCCATTTCGCCCTGCTGCTCACCGCTCTGGTGCTCTTCCGCCACCTGAAAGAGCAGCAGAACGCCCTGGTGCGGCGCCACCTGGACCATTTCCAGCGGGAGCGGCTGGGGGCCACGCCGCTGCCCGCCCGACCGGATCGGGTGGCGGTGCTCTTTGCGCTGGCGCGGGGCGTGGCGGCCTTGCCCTTGCCGGCGGGCACGGCCCTGAAGGCCGGCAAGGACAGCCTGGGGGTGACGCGCACCTATCGCACGGAAACCGACCTGTTGATTCGTCGTGCGCGGGTGAGCGAGCTGCGCACTGTGCTGCCCCTGCGCCGGATTCGCTCGCTGGCGACCCTGCGGCGTCTCACCCCCGCCCCGGGCACCCGGGCGGCCCTGGTGGAGGAGGCCCTGCGCCTGGCCCTCGGGGCGCTCCCCACCGGCGAGCCCCGCTCCGGAGCCCCCCTGCCCCCCTGGCCCCACCCCGCAGGCCCCCC
>VGQX01000058.1 GCA_016882305.1 Cyanobacteria bacterium K_Offshore_surface_m2_239 | reverse complement strand
ATGGCGGCGATGACGGAGCGGATCGCTAACGCTGTCTGTGTGTGTAAACCCTGCCCAGAGCGGGCTTTGAGAGTCGCGGAGCTTTATGCGTAATCAGGTTGAAGCTTGTGGATTGATTTTGAACGCCGATGAAGTCTACCGCTGAAATTGCTCGTATCATCGCCTATCAAGAAGCAGGTTGGAGCAAGAGAAGAATCGCATCTGAACTCGCCATCTCCCGTAATACGGTCACTCGCATCATTAATCGTCATGATACCAATAATTTTTCGATGGAGTGGCGACAGAATAAGCTGCAAGTCGCGCTGGAGTGGTTAAAGACGTTGGATCATAGCAATCGAGACAAACACAGCCGAGTCCTTTGTCTCCAGCTCGAACATGAACGGGGATTGCGCGTCAGTCAGCGAACGGTCGATCGGGCTCGCTTGATCTTGAAGGGCGACAAGCAGAGCCCTTGCCATAACGACAAGAGCCCTCCTGAGAGTTGGAAAGTTGGCCCCTATCAACTCCACGCCAATGGTGCCCTGCTCCTCGCCGGCGTGCGGGTGGCCATGCCTGCACTTCAAGAGCGTTTGCTCGTGCTTTTCGTCAGAAATGCCAATCACTTATTGAGCCGCGAAGAGATTGCCGCCGGATTGTACGGCCAGTTTCGTCCAGAAAATTGCGCACATAAGAATGTAACGTTAATGGTACACCGTCTCCGACAGGAGTTGGCCCATGGCCCCCTGGGACAAGATGTCATCCGCACGGTTCATGGACGGGGGTACATCCTCATCGCTCCTGTTCACTCGATGGAGCCCCCACGAGAATCACCGCATGGGCTTCAACGACGATGGCCTGTTATTGCCAACCCCAACCCCTTCCATTATGAGGCCCATGATTTATGGCCCCGACGCGATCCCTTCAAACTCAGTCGTCAAGAGCTTTTGCTCAAAAAAAGCATTGATTATGACCCAGGATTTGAACAAGGCTATCTGGAATTGTGCTACCTGCAGTTGTTGCAATGTTTATGGGGCATGCGCTCGTCTCTTGACGCCCGTCCAGCCCTGCAGAGCCAACTGCTGACCCTTGAGGGATTCACCAGCCGACCAGAGGGCTGGCTGGCCATCAAGGCGGAGATTCAGAGCCTGCTGTTGTGGCAACCGCGCACCACCCACCAGCTCTACGGAACCTGGCTGGCGGAGACCCTGCCCGGCGGCCCGCCCCGCAACTCCTGGGGGCGCCACCTGATTTTCTCCGGCCAGCCGCAAACCGCCGTGCGCCTGTTGACCCAGCACGTCCGCGAGGACCTTTGCCAAGGCTGGATGAATCTGGCCATGGCCTATTGCGCCCTCGGCGACCTGGACGCCGCCGAAGAAGCCGTGCGGCACCAGTTGCGCGTGGAAGCGGGCATGGTGGGCCCGCGGCTGTT
Organism: Cyanobacteria bacterium K_Offshore_surface_m2_239; assembly: GCA_016882305.1. GTDB lineage: Bacteria > Cyanobacteriota > Cyanobacteriia > PCC-6307 > Cyanobiaceae > Cyanobium. The sequence continues at coordinate 14,995 of VGQX01000058.1, read as the reverse complement.
TCTGGCTGTGTTGAAGGCCTGCCAGGGCAAGGCGGAGCAGGCCACCCGGCTGATCGGAGACGCGGGTCTGCTGGACCGCCCCTTTCAGGGGGTGCAGGCGTTGACGGCCTACGCCCTGGCGCGGGGGGAGATGCGCGGGCATGGCCACCAGCTGCTGGATCAAGCCCTGGTCCTCACCAGGGAGGCCATGGCCGAGGTGGGCGCCAGCGGCTACTGGGGTCTGGCCGCCTTGGCCCTCGGACGGCAGGAGGATGCACTCCAACTCCTGAAGCTCAGCGTCAAACATCGCTGTTACTCGGCACCCGTGCTGTACTGCACCCCCTTCTTGAAACCCCATGGCAACACCCTGGCTGTGCGTCTGTTCATGGCCGCCATGCGGCGCGGATTCGCCGAACGGCCATGAGCGCTTCCCGTCCTCCGGCGAACGCCCGTTGCCCCACGTGCGAAGCGCTGCAGGTGGGGTGAGCGCCATCGGGGGATGGGCACCACCGGCTCACCAGGCATGCTTCCCCTCGAAGATCGCCACGCTGAAGGCGTGATCCGGAGAGGAACCGGTCGCCGGACCAACCCTGCCGGCGGGCTGATCTCACGCCAGCGGTTCCCCCTCCCGCGGAGGGAGGGCAAAGCGGGTGAGGGTCGCCAAGGCCTCGCCCCACTCCGCCCGCGCGATCTCCCACAGGCGCTCCTGGAGCTCCCGCCCGTCCGCAGGCCGGCGCTCCGGATCGGGATCCAGGGCGGCGTCGATCAGCGACGCCAGGCCGTCGGGCAGGGGAGAGCGGCTCAGCCGGGCGACAGGGGGCAGGGGAGTGCGCCCCGCCCGCAGCAGCTGTCCGAAGCTTTCCATACGCTCGACGTAGTGGCCGGACGCCAGCAGATGCCAGGAGCGCCCCCAGGCCCAGACATCGCTGGCCGGCCCCATTCGCCCGGGCCCCCAGGCCTCCGGCGGCGCGTAGTCGACGGTGCCGCAAAGGCAGTGGCGCGCCCGAGTGTCCTCCAGGGTGCGGGCGTGGCCGAAGTCGATCATCTTCACCACCTCTCCGCCCACCTCTCCGCCCGCGGCTCTGTCGTTCGCGGCTCCGGCGTTCGCGGCGGTCGTGATCCCGACGTTGCGGGGTTTGAAGTCATTGAACAAAAGGCCCGCCCCATGGAGCCGGGCCAGGGCGGCCGTCACCCCCAGCCCCGCCGCCACCAGCTCCGCCCCGCTCCAGGGCTCCCGCAGGCGCCCGCGCAGGGTGGACAGGGGCAGATGCTCCATCACCAGAAAGGTGAACCCGGTGCCGATCGCCACCGCCTCCAGGCGCACCACATGGGCGCCCTGAGCCGCCTGCAGCATGGCCGTCTCCCTGCGGGCGGCGCCCCGCTGGATCCGCAACCGGCCGCGCCTGTGGGCCAGGGCCTTCACCACCACCAGGCCCTCCCCCCGCTGAGCCAGGAGCACCCCACCGGTTCGCCTGGGCCCGAGGGAGCGAACGGGCGTGAGCTCTGGACAACATTCCGCCAACTCCGCCCGCCAGGCCGCCTCCCCCAAACCGCTGGCGGCGGAACCATCAACCGCCATCGCCATGGTCCCCGCCGCCGCAGCCCCCCGGCAGGGGGGGGGAAGCGAAGGCTTGCGCGCGGGCCTGCCGGGAGCGCTCGATCTCCATCAACAGCGCGTCGGGATGTTGGAAGCCGTACCGCTGGCTCCAGAGCAACAGATTCTTGGGCACGGGCCAGCCGGTCTCCCGGCCGTGGCGGGCCACCTGCTCCGCCGTGCTCATGGGGGGCAACGCCACCCGCGGAGGCAGGCCATCGGCGCCCCGGCCATGGAGGCGCTGGGTGGCGGCGGCGGCATCGGCCCGGGCGGGATACTCCCCCAAGCCCCGGTAGGCGTCCAACAGGGGCCGCACCACCCCCAGCTTGAACCGTGTGAGCCGCAGCCACTCCACCGCCTTGTCGAGGGTGGCCCGGTCGGCCAGAAGCCGGTCGCCCTCCGCCTCCGTGAGGTCGTTGTCGGCCCAGAAGCGCGCCAGGTCGTCCTCCGTGGCCAGACCCCGCTCGGCCATGAAGGCGGCCTGAGCCTGGTGGAGCTCGGCCCCCTCCGCCTCCAGCCCCAGGTGGCGGGCCGCCGCGAGGGCCAGGAACTCCACCAGGGCTTGCCGGACCAGCTCCGGCGCCCGCGGATCGTTCACCAAGGCGTGGCGGGCGATGGCCTCCTGGCTGACGGGTTCCCCCTGGCGCGGGGTCCAGCGGTCGCGCTCCACCAGGGCCTGGAGGTAGTGGGTGTCCTCCAGGGTCCAGGGTGCGACGGCGGGCGCGGAGATCGGGGCGGGCGCGGGGGGCGGGGACACAGACGAGACCGTGTCGGCGCCCAAGGACGCCATGGCGCGCAGGAGCAGGCGGGCGTCTGCGGCCTTGTGGTCAATGGTGTGGGCCCGCAGGTGGGCCTTCAGGTCCGCACGCCGCTGGTCCGTCAGCAATGGGGAGGCCAACAGGCGGGGCCAGGAGCGATCGGGGAAATACACGGCGGCGGCCTCCTCGATCAGAGCCGCCGCCAACTCCGCCGGGATCACGCCAGCCGCGGCCGCGTCCTCCAGATTGAAGCGCAGGTTCACCAGCGGCTCGCTCAGGGTGCGATGGCCAAACTCCGCCGTGGCGTGGGCCACCGCCACCTCGTCATCGCGGGTGAGGGTGCCGTCGGCGAAGCGGTCGTGGATGCGGCCGAGGCCCACCATGCCGAAGGGCGCGCATTCGGCGGCCCGTAACGCCCCCATGCTCGCCGCTCCGTAGAGAGCCACGCCTTCATCGAGGGCCAGGAGCAGCTCCTTGTGCCAGACGGAGAGCACGCTGAGGAACACCCCGTCGATGACGCCGATCGCCGACGGGCGATGGGCGCGCAACACGGACACGATGTCGCCCTGGCGCACCGGGGGCAGGATCACCGCCTCCGGGTGCAGACGTCGCGCCTCCTGTTCGGGGAGGCTCGGGCCGACAAAAACAACGTGGGTCATGGCGTGCAGGGGGACGGCGAGGGGTTGGCGGCCAGCGCTCGGGCCCGGGGGCCGGGGCTGTAGGAGGGGAAGGTGCAGATGCCCTCCAGGCCAGGGATCACGACCCGCACCACCGCCACCGGGAAGGGGGGCTCCCGCAGGTCGACCACCCCCACCTGGGGCAGATTCGCCGCCGCCAGCCGGTCCAGGAGAAGGCGGAGGTCGTCGTCGAAGCAGCGCCCGGCTCGCTAAACCTCCGGCACGTGGCGGGCTTGCGCCTGGAGCCTCCGGGCGCCCTCCAGTTCACTGGCAAAGAGGCCCATGGTCCAGCGCTCGTATTTGGTGGTGTCATCGCGCGAGCCGGCCACCTGCACCACCACCCGACTCTGGACCGCCTCGGTGATCGCCCGCACCAGGGCCACCTCCGTGTCCAGATGACAGCCATAGCCCACGGCGGTGCCGGTTTCCGGCTGGGCGAGGTCGAACAGGCGGGCGGCGAAGGCCGGCACCCCCAGATCGCTGGTCATGTCCAGCACCATCACCATCACGTCAGCGGCGGCGCAGGCCGCGAGCAGGGGCGCCACCTCCGGCAGGTGGAGCGCGCTCAGATCAACGACGCTGGCAGCCCGGCTCCAGAACCCGGGACGGGCGCGGGCCAGGGAGAAGGCATCGCGCTCGATCACCTCATACATCCCCGCCAGGATTGCTTCCAAGCGGGTGTTGCCGGAGGCCAACCCGTTGGAGCTGCGTTGGAAAGGGGAGCGGGCCAGGGCAAACCCCTTGCCCGGCGGTCGCAGGTGGACGCAGGAGAAGGGGACAAGCAGCGGGGAGCTGGCGGCCACGTCCTCCCCGGCGGTCCACTGCAGAAGGGCCTCCGGGAGCAGGCGCTGGTGCCGCACCATCGGGATGCGGCGCACATCGAGCAGAGGGCGATCCTGGTGCTGGAGCTCCTCAAGACTGGCCTCAAACCCATCGAAGGCGGCATATTCCGCGTGGTGCATCTCGATGGCCTCCATCGCCCCCGACACCTGGGCCGCCACAAGGGTGGCGCCCTTGCCGGTGGAGCCCACCACGGTGCGGGCATTGGGCCGGATCGCCAGGGTCACCGGAATGCCGATGCGATCCAGGCCGGTGATGTCGGCCAGGCGGGTGATGCCCGCCCGCGCCAGGTGGGGGGTGATGCGAGCCAGGGTGTCCTCAGGGGGGCAGGCCCGATGGGTGGAGCCGCGGTAGCCCTTGGGGGCGCTGTCGCCGGCGAGGGCCGGGGCGGGATGGGCGGTGAGCGTGCGCGTCATGGTGGCTACACCGCCACGGGGACGTAGCGGCCAGCGACGAGGGCCCGCATGTCGTCGACCGTGAAGCCGACGATCCACAGATCCCGGGGGGGCTCCTTGCCGACACAGCGGAGGTAGAGCTGGCGCTCGCTGTTCAGCGCATCGACACACAGGCTCGCGTCCTCCGGATTGCGCATGCCGAAGTAGGGGAGGTGATGCAGATAGCGACCGGCCACGTGATGGCAATCAGTGAAGTAGGCGCGGGTGTCGAGGATGTGCTCGTGCCAGAACAGGTCCATGACCCGACTGGGCGGAAGCGCGAGCTCAGGGAAAGCGGCATGCATGGAAAAGAAGATGCGATATTCCGCCTCCAAACGGTCGGTGAACGCCTCGCTCCACCCGTAACCGACATTGGGGTTGGGGTGCATCACCTTGCAGCGAAGATTGGCGAAGTCAAGGTCGTTCGTGCGGGCGGCGAAGCGAGCAAAGCGTTGCTCGATCGTCTCGGCGTCATCGGAGGACATGGATCAAGGGCCGGGGGGAACGTCAGGGTTGCTTGGGCGTCAGAGCTCGGGGACCCAAGCTCTGACGGGAAACCTCAGGCGCAGAACGCCGCCGCCGCCGCGTCAGCCGCCGCATCGGCGCCACCGGCAGCGGCAGCCGTGTCTGCGGCGGCATCGCCAGCGGCTTCTCCACCGGCCTCCGCGGCGGCGTCGCCACCCCCTTCAGCCGCCCCGTCGTCGGCTCCATCCGCCGCGGCGTCACCGTCGGCGTCGGCGTCGCCGTCGTCATCATCATCGTCTCCATCATCCGATTCCGAAACGGTCGGCAGACTGATGGAGCTTGAGGTCGTGGATTCCAGGTCGCCGTTGTTGTTTTCAATTCCTGAGAATTTTTTCGCGTCCGCTTCGGTATAGGTGATGGAGGAGGTGACGCCATCCCCTTTCTCGCTCAAGCAGGTCGCCGTCAGCTTCACCTGGATATTCGAGCTTGAGTTTTGATAACTTCCGGCTGGAACATATGGATTTTCTGTATTGATTGGACTACCACTACCGGAGACGAGAACCAAGGATCCATTGCTGTTCGAGATGTCCTCAATTCCGGAGAGAGCGCCAGAATTAAATGACAGGGTGGACGAGGCCGAGCCTCCACTTGCGTTCTTGCATGTCGCGGTGAGAGTGACTTGAATGACTGTGTTGGCACTCAAGGATTCCTGGTAGGAGCCAGCTGGAATGAACGGGCTGCAGGACGACGAGGTCATGGTGGGTTGACGTTAAGGAAGGTGGAATGAAGACCCAGAGCAGATCGCGATGACTAGGAATAGCTTTTCGCCGGAGACGGGAAGGGAATCGTCAGCTCACCGTTGGCAAACGAAGGCTTTTGGGTCCAGTCGGGTGCTTGACTGGCCACCTTGACCTTTCCCGTCAATTGGGACACGTCATGACCTTGCACACTCTGAATCCCGTAGGACAACAGGACAGCGGCAGGGTTGGCATCAAATTGGGCACGAAAGGAAGGATTTGACCAGGCATTGGCGATGAGTTTGGTCCACTGGGCTTGAAACGGGCTGGGGGTGCTCATGGCAAAAGATGTGGAGATCAGGGGAATGGTGCGGCCGAGAACAGGCAGCGGGGCGGCCCCCGGGGACAACGCTTCCAGAGGGGGAAGGAGCTGGTTTTCATTCGTTTGCAAAATCGATCAGGGCGTCGAGCGAGGCGCGCAGGAGCGTTGACCAGGGGCGGTCACCCCTCTCGACGGTGGCTTGGGCCCTCAACGCTGGGCCACCAGATACCAGCCCCCGCTCCCCTGCGGCCGCCAACGGGGTTCCCAATTGGCGTAGGAGTAGTGCTGATGGGCGCCGTTGTGGTTGGCGGGATAGCCGCCATTGACCAGATCACAACTGCCGTAGGGGTCATTCATGATCACGCCGCTGGCGTCGTAGCCGATCACCACGGTCCAGTGGCCACCGCCACTGGGGGCCGACGGCGGCCCGTGGTGCAGCCACCCCACCGCCACCGGACGGCCGGCGTCGATCTCGCTTTTGAGGGTTTGCAAGGTGCCATCCGTGCGGAATTCCGCCTTCAGACCCAGATGCCGCAAGGCCGCCAACTGCGCTTCAGCGCTGGTGGAGTCGCCGTAGTGCCCGCGCAGGGTGTTGTAGTCGTCCTCGTTGGGCTCCTTCCCCCAGAAGGCGGCCAGCATGGCCGAGCTGGCGGAGAAGCAATCCCGCCACCCTTGACCGTCGTTCATCGACAACTGATCAAACCAAGGCACAGCCAAGGGGTTGGGGCTGGCGACGACCGCCCCGCGCCCCGGGGCCACGGGGGACGCGACGGGGCTGACGGCCCTGACACTGGCGGTCGTGACGCAGGGGGAGGGGACGCTGGCCGCGGGAGTGGCGGGTTGCGCCAAGCCCCTCTGCCACAGCTGGCCCTCCGCCTGGCGGCGCCGCAGCAGCCCGTCACTCACCGCCGTCCCCGGATCGCAATAGAGCACCAGCGCCTGGGGCACCGAGGACCAATCCCTCTCCCGCAAGGCGCGGCTGATGGTGGCGAAGCCCTCGCCGCCGTAGAAATCCTCCCCCAGATTCCAGGCGAAGGAGATCAGGGCGCAGCGCTGGTCATCGGCCATGGCGCTCCAATAGGGAATGCGGGTGGCCAGGTGGCGGGCGCAGGCATTCACACCCGCCAGGAGCTGGGCGTCCGCTTCCGCCCGGCTGAGGGCGTCTCCCGGCCGCACGGGTCGACCATCCAGGCTGGTGAAGCCATAACCGATGGTCCAGGGTTCGCCACCGCTGGCCGGGTCGGGGTAGGCATGGTCGACGAACCCCTCAAACCGCGCGATCAATCGCACCGCGTCGCCGTAGGGGGCCTCTGAGGCGCTGGTCCCCGCTGAGGTCTCCGACGCCGCCGGGGCGAAGGGGGCGGGGGTGGAGGCATGCGCCGGGGCTGAGGAGGCTGCGGTCAGCGCGACAGTGCTGGAGCTGGTGACGTCTCCCGACGATGAGGCCGTGCGATGGGGGGGCGTGACGCCGCCCGCCGTCCGGAGAAGGTCGGTGCGAACGGAGGAGGTCACGGCCGGGAGCTGGGGCCGCGCGGGGGGCAGGGAGGGGGAGGGGGGCTCGACCGGCGGGGTAGCCACCGGTTCCGCCGGCACGGGGGGCGTGGACCGCAGAGGTTGCAACAGGCCGGACACCTTGTTGGCCACATAGGGCGCAAACAACGTCAACCCGGAGGTGAGAAACGTGGTCACCGCCACGGTCGAGGCGGGCATCTGGCAGGTGAGCCCGAAGGTGTAAAGCGCGAAGACGGCGAAGCCGATGTAAACGAACAGAATGCACACCATGCCGGCCAGGGCAATCAGGCGACTGCTGCTGGCCTCCATCACGGTCAGCGCCATCACCGGCCCATGGGGATCCCTCGTGCCAAGCAGACTCTTGCGATCGCCTGCCGATTGAGCCCAATGCGCATCCAGGGGAATGCGCAAAGTGGTGGGTTCGGAGGCGGCGTTGGCGAGGGACCAACCGCCATGCTGCAACCGCCAAAAAATCAGGCCAAGAATCAACACAATCGCCAGCAGGATGCCGATCGTGATCGCAGTCACCATGCGCGGCCCCATGGAGCGGCAGAGGGCGTCGCTGGCGGCGAATCGCTCCTGGCTGGCGGCGGGCAGAGCCAGGCCCAGGAGCAACAGCAGCGCACCGTTGACAACGCGAAAGGTACGTCGTTGGTCTCTTTTCGTCCTCTGTGCCATGGCTGACTGATCTGGCCTCAGGAGCCTGGAGGCAAGGGAGGTTCACGCCAAAGGATTTCCTAAGAATTTCGCCACCGCCGCGCCGCACCACCAGCCACCACCAGCCACCGCGTCACCACCAGCCGCCGCAACGCCGTCCGGGCAGGCGCTGGGTCGCTCGCCGCCACCTGGCTCAGGTCTTGGCGCAAGTGGCGCCGTTGTTGTCGTGACTGGTGTCACCACCGCTGACCGGCACCCCGCTCCAGGCGGCGCCATGCTGGAGCCCCCCCCGCCCCGTCGCCATGGCCTCCCCGGGTCCGGCCCTTGAAGCGCTCCGCGCCCACCTGCACCAGACGCGGCTGCTGGGCTCGATCAGCAGCGCCCTCTACTACGACCAGAACACCGTGATGCCCAGCGCCGGCGCCCCCTGGCGGGGGGAACAGCTGGCCTTGCTGGCGGGCCAGCTCCATGAGAGGCAGAGCAGCCCGGCCTACGCGGAGCTTGTGGCCACCGCCGAGGCGGCGGTGGGGGAGGAGACGCCGGCGGCGACACGGCGCAACCTGCGCCTGCTCCGCCAGGACCTGGAGCGCCAACAGCGGCTGGATCCCGCCCTGGTGACGGCCCTGGCCAAGGCCCAGTCGCGGGGCAACGCCATCTGGCAGGAGGCGCGGGCCGCCGCCGACTTCAGCGCCTTCGCCCCGGCCCTGGAGGAGCTGATCCAGCTGCGACGGGAGCAGGCCCGGCAGCTGGCGGCCGCAGAGCCGGAGGGGAGCAGCGTGTGGGACATCCTGGCCCAGCCTTTTGAGCCCGACATCCGCAAGAGCCGGCTGCGGGAGTTGTTCGCACCTCTGAAAGCCACGCTTCCCGCCCTGCTGGAGGAGGTGCGCCAGCACCAGGCGAGTGCTGGCGAGGCTGCCGCGCCCGTCACCCCCGAGCTGCCGGAAGCGCTCCAGGAACGGCTGTGCGCTGAGCTGCTCACGAGCTGGGGCTATGACGCCAGCCGCTGCCAGCGCGCCCGCTCCGCCCATCCCTTCTCCTGCACGGTGGGGCCGGCGGATTTCCGCATCACCACCCGGGTGGTCCCCGGCCAGCCCCTGTCCGCCTTCCTCGCCACGGCCCACGAGTGGGGTCACTCGCTCTACGAACAGGGTTTGCCCCGCGTCGATGACCACTGGTTCCCCTGGCCCCTGGGGGAGGCCACCTCGATGGGGGTGCACGAATCCCAGTCGCTGTTCTGGGAGTGTCGCGTCGCCCGGGGCCGGGCCTTCGCCGAACGCTGGCACCCCCGCGTCGTGGCGGGTCTCGGCGCCGACCCCTGGGGCGGCGTGGCGGGCTTCTGGCGCGCCCTCAACCCCCTCCGGCCGGGGCTGATCCGGGTGGAGGCCGATGAGCTGAGCTACGGCCTGCACATCGTGCTGCGCTTCGAGCTGGAGGTGGCCCTGCTGGAGGAGGGCCTGCCGGTGGCGGAGCTGCCGCGAGAGTGGAACGCCCGCATGGAGCGGTTGCTGGGGCTGACGCCCGCCAACGACCGCGAGGGCTGCCTGCAGGACATCCACTGGGCGGAAGGCCTCTTCGGCTATTTCCCCTCCTACGCCTTGGGCCATCTGATCAGCGCCCAAGTGGCGGAGGCCATGACGGAGGCGATCGGACCGATCGAGGAGCGGATCGCGGCGGGCGATGAGGCGGCGCTGCGGGGCTGGCTGGCAGAGGCGGTCTGGCCCCTGGGGCGGTCGGTGAACGGGGAGGAGCTGGTAGCGGCGGTGAGCGGCCGGCCGCTGAGCGCCGAACCGTTCCTGGCCTATTTGAAAGGGAAGGTGGCGCAGCTCATGGGTTGAGGCTGGTCGGGCCGGGGGCGGCTCCGTAAGATGGCGCCGCTTTGACGATCGCCATGGCAAACATCGACCACGCCCCCAGCCGCACGATGCTCAACCTGCTGCATGTGCTGCCGGCCTTTGCCGACGAGGGCGAGCTGCGCCTGAATGTGATCGTTGAGCTGAACTCAATGACGATCAACAAATACGAATTGATCACCGAAACCGGCCATCTCAAGCTCGATCGCGTCGGCTATTCCTCCCTCTCCTATCCCTTTGCCTATGGCTGCATCCCGCGCACCTGGGATGAGGATGGCGATCCGTTGGATGTGGAAATCGTTGGGGTCACAGAACCATTGGTGCCAGGCAGTTTGGTGGAAGCGCGCATCATCGGCATCATGACATTCGATGATGGCGGCGAGGTGGACGACAAGGTGATTGCGGTGTTGGCGGATGACAAACGCATGGATCACATCACCGACTACCAGCAGCTGGGAGCCCACTGGCTCAAAGAAACCCAGTACTACTGGGAGCACTACAAAGACCTCAAGAAGCCCGGCACCTGTCGCGTGAATGGGTTTTTTGACAGTTCAGAAGCTGTCCGCATTATCAAGGAGTGCGAAACGCGCTATACCGAGTCGATCGAACCCAAGCTGGTTGGCTGAGTCCGGCCCGTTTGTCTCACACCCCCTGCTGCTCCCATGGGACGATTCCTCCGCCCCCTTGCTGCCTCGCTGGCTCTGACGGCCTCCACTCTGCTGCTGGCCCCTCGGGGCGTTCAGGCCGTGGCCCCCCCCCCGCCGCCGCCGGTGCCCGCGATCGGTGCCGCCAGCGGCGCGGCGGTGGTGAGCCTGCCCCCAGCGCAGCCCGCCGCCCCAGGTGCTCCAGCGCAAGCCCCCGCCACGGCAGCCCTCACCAGCAACCGTGAAATTGTTTTGGAACTGGCCAAGCGCACCATCAGCCTCGTCGAAAACGGCCGGGTGGTGAGCTCCTGGCCCGTGGCGGTGGGCGATCCCGCAACTCCCACGCCCACCGGCCGTTTCAAGGTGCGCAACAAGGTGGTCAACCCCCAATACCAGAGCACGAAGAGCGGCAAGAACAACCCCACCATCGGCCCCCAGGGTCCCCTGGGTGACCGCTGGATCGGCTTCCACTTCACCGAACGCGATCAATTCGGCATCCACGGCACCCCCACCGCCTGGGAATGGACCGTCAAGTCTCGGTCCGCCGTCTCCCACGGTTGCGTCCGCATGCTCACCCCCCATGTGCGCGAGCTGTTCGACAAGGTGGATCTGGGCACGCCTGTGACGGTGAAGCCCTGAAGCGCTCGCGATACGTTCTGCCCCGATGCCCGGCCTTGCCGATCTCGTCAACGAGCTGATCACCCTGATCCCGGAGGACGGCAGCCGGATCACGAACGACGAGCTCCGCGCTGCCCTGGAGCGCACGGCGGGGGAACCCATCAGCAATGAGGAGCTGAAGCAGCTCAAGAGCCGGGTGGTGGCCCTTGGTGCTGCGGAGGGGGTGAAGGGCCCCGGCGGGGGATTGAGGGCGCCCGGGGTGGAACCACCTCCCCGCGCCGCCGTTCCAGCAGCCGGCACCCGCCCGCGCCGCAGCGGCAACGGCTCTGCCGAAGCATCCCCTCAGCCCACCATCGCCCCGGCCACCACAGCGGCCTCGGTGCTCACCGGTGATCTGCGCAACAAGGTGGACCAGGTTTGGGATGCCTTCTGGAGCGGCGGCATCTCCAACCCGCTGGAGGTGCTGGAGCAGCTCACCTACCTCCTGTTCATCCGCCGGCTGGATGAGATGGAAAAGCTGGAGGAGCGCCTTCGACACCACGATGCTGCGCATCGGCGCGATGAACATGCTGCTGCACGGGGTGGAGAACCCCGATATGAGCTACCGCGATTCGCTCTCAGAAGACGGGGCGACTGGGGCAGACGGATCAGTTGAGGAAGACAAATACACCCTGATCCTGGCCAATCCGCCCTTCGCTGGATCCCTGGATTACGAGAGCACCAGCGGCAAGCTGCAGCGGGTGGTGAAGATCAAGAAAACCGAGCTGCTGTTCATGGCCCTGTTCCTGCAGCTGCTCAAACCCGGCGGCCGGGCGGCGGTGATCGTGCCCGATGGGGTGCTGTTCGGCTCCAGCAAGGCGCACAAGGAACTGCGCCGCACCCTGGTGGAAGACCACTTCCTCGAAGGTGTGGTGTCGCTGCCGAGCGGTGTGTTCCGCCCCTATGCGGGCGTGAGCACAGCGATCCTGCTGTTCACCAAAACCGGCCGAGGCGGCACAGACTTCGTCTGGTTTTATGACATGACCGCCGACGGCTGGAGCTTCGACGACAAGCGCAATTCGCTGCTGCCGCTGGAGAAACTCGGGCCTGCACCCAAAGAAGCTCTGGCTGAAGGCGAGCACGAGAAGAACAACCTGCCCGACTGCCTGGCCCGCTGGCGGCAGCGCAAGGATTCCGAGCGCGAGCGGGAACGCACATCCCAGAGCTTCTGCGTGCCCAAAGCCGAGATCGCCGCCGAGGGATACGACCTCAGCCTCAACCGCTACAAGGAGCTGATCCACGAAGAGGTGGAGCACCGCCCTCCGCTGGAGATCCTGGCCGAACTGCGAGCGATCGAGCAGGAGATCCTGCAGGGGATCGAGGAGCTGGAGGGGATGCTGCAGTGACCCTGGCGGAACTGGAGGCGTTGATCTCCACCGGTGAATCCGAACAGCTGGAGTTCAAACGCTCCACCAGCCAGCTGCGCTCTGGCTGCGACACGCTCTGCGCCTTTCTCAATGGACAGGGCGGCATGGTGCTGTTCGGAGTGAGCGACAGCGGCCGGATCGTGGGGCAACACTGCAGCGATGCCAGCCGTCGCGAACTGGCGGAGGCCCTGCGGAAGATCGAACCTTCCGCCCAGGCCACGATTCACGAAGTGCCGCTGCACGGGGATGGGGACAAGCGAGTGCTTGCTGTGCGGGTGCCACCTGGGCAGGGACTAAGGCCCTTCTTTCACGACGGCCGCGCCTTCCAGCGGATCGCCAGCAGCACCGGGCGGATGCCCCAGCCGGTGTTGGAGGGGCTGCTGCTGGAGCGCAGCCATCCGATCCAGCGCTGGGAAACCCAGAAGGCGGTGGGCATCACGGCCGCTGATCTGGACCAGGAGGAACTGCTGCGTACGTTGCGGGTTGGCGTGCAGGCGGGGCGGTTGCCGGAGGCGGCGCTCAGTGATCAGGCCGGTGCTCTGGAACGGCTGCAGCTGTTGCGCGATGGCGAGCTCACCCTGGTGGCCCAGGTGCTGTTCGGCCGGGGCGTGGCGGTATTGCCCCAGTGCCAGCTGCGGCTGGCCCGCTTCCGCGGCACCGATAAGCGGGAGTTCCTGGATCAGCGCCAACTGAACGGCCATGCCTTCCAGCTGCTGGAGGAGGCGATCCTGTTCTGCCAGCGCCATCTGAGCACCGCGGCACGCATTCCCAGGGATCGGCTGGAGCGCGAAGAGCAGCTGGCGATTCCGTTGCCGGCGTTGCGCGAAGCGCTGGTGAATGCCCTCTGCCATCGCGATTACAGCCAGCAGGGAGCGGCGATCAGCCTGGCGATCTTCGACGACCGGTTGGAGCTCTGGAGTGAAGGCGGCCTGCCCTTCGGCCTGGAACCCGAGGCGCTGAAGCAGGAGCATGCTTCAAGGCCGCGCAACCTGCTATTCGCCGATGTGTTCTTCCGCCGGGGCCTGATCGAGCGCTGGGGCCGGGGCACCCAGGTGATCGTGGAGGAATGCGAGCGGGCCGGCTGCACGGAACCAAGCTACCGGTTGAGTGGTGGTTGCTTTGTGGTGACCTTCCCGCTTGAGGCAGGCTTGGGGGCAGAGTCGGAGTCGAGGCCAGAGTCAGGGCCAGAGTCGAGGCCAGAGTCGGAGCTTGCCCGTGGTGTTCTCCTGGCCTTGGAGCAGGGCCCGCTGGGCAAGGCCGCCATTGCTGAAGTGCTGGGCCATCGTTCCATTTCAGCCAGCCTCAATCGCACCATCCGTGGCCTTGTTGCCGAAGGTCGCATCGCCCTCACGCTTCCTGACAAACCGAACAGCCGGCTGCAGAAGTATCGGCTGGTCAACGGCGCCACAAGGGAGCCGAGTTCATGACCACTTGCATGGGACGAATTCGCATGAAGATGCCGATCGAGCACCGCCCACCGGTGGAGATCCTGGCCGAACTGCGGGCGATCGAGCAGGAGATCCTGCAGGGGATCGAGGAGCTGGAGGGGATGTTGGGATGAAGAAACTTTTGGGCGACTTAATTCATGAGGCTCAATCATGCTTTGCCTTTGGGCAAAGTGTCATCGACGGTGTTTTGCAGATAAGGATGAACAATGTCCGCCCTGACGGGAGCTGGGACTTTTCCAAAGAACGGTTTGTGCCACCGGACGCTGTCTCTAACATGAAAAAATACGCATTGCGCGAAGGAGACGTTCTATTTAATGCAACAAACAGCCCCGAGCAGGTCGGTAAATCTGCATACGTCGCCAACCACGGAAAGGATGCTGTCTTCAGCAATCACTTTCTCAGACTGCGTACGTCAGGAGACCTCGATCCAAAGTATCTTGTACATTATTTGGGTTCCCAGTTCCGCAAAGGAGTTTTTGCAGCAGGTTGCAAGCAATGGGTCAATCAGGCGACATTCTCCGCAGAGAGGCTCTTTTCACTTGAGATTCCCCTCCCCCCACTGGAGGAGCAGCGGCACATCGCGGCGATTCTGGATAAAGGCAGGGCACTTCAAGTCCTAATCAGCAGACGCGAAAAGGCTTTTCAAGCCATTGAAGAGTCTCTATATGCGGCTCTCAGCGAGCAAGGAAGAACAGCAAGGTTTTCCAGGGCTTTTGATTTCGCTGACGTCTTTTGGCTCCAGGAAGGACCAGGAGTCCGCAATTGGCAATTTACTGCAGAAGGCGTGAAGCTGCTTAACGTTGGGAACATCACCCCAGACGGAAAAGTAAATCTTGAAAAGACAAATAGACACATCTCCGAAGAGGAGGCCTTTGGTCGTTACAGCCATTTCTTAGTCGACGAGGGGGATCTGCTTATGCCTTCATCGGGTATCCCGATTGATGAAGATGGACTGCTTCGTACTCGATCCGCCTTTGCTTCCGCCGAGCACCTGCCATTGTGCATGAACACAAGTACAATCCGGTTTAAACCGAAGATGGCTGGTGCCAGCCTT
>VGQX01000057.1 GCA_016882305.1 Cyanobacteria bacterium K_Offshore_surface_m2_239 | reverse complement strand
GAAGGGGTTCACACGGCTCAGCGGGGGTAGAAGCCACAGTAGGGGCTGCGCCGTGGTTGAGGGGGGGGCTGGCTTTGCCGCCCCTCCGCCGCCGCTGGCTGGGGGATGGGTGGGCCGTGGCGCTGCGGCGGGCGGTGGGACACCGGAGGCCGATGTTGGCGCCGCTGGGCTGGGGACCGCCAGGATGAGGACGTCCGGGATGATCAACAGAGCGGCCACCATGACCAGGCTCCTCCAGCGCCTCCTTCCCCTCCCGCGCCAGGGCCGGCTTGTCGTGGCCACGATCAGCCTCTTGGCCAGCACCAGCCCCCCGGCCAAGGCCGATGTCATCCTGCACGCCTTTGGCTGGTCCTATGGGGCGGTGGCCGCCAAGGCGCAGGAGATCGCGGCGTCAGGCTACAAGGCGGTGCTGTTGGCGCCACCGCTGAAGTCGGCCAGGACGGAGCGTTGTGACTGGTGGCAGCGCTACCAACCGCAGGACTTTCGCACGATTGACAACTGCGACGGCAACAAGGAGTCCTTCAAGGCCGCCATCGAAGCCCTCCGTGCCCGGGGCGTGCGCGCCTATGCCGATGTGGTGGTGAATCACCTGGCCAATGAACGCGATGGCGCCACCACCTTTCCCGGCCCGGATGTTCTGGCCGATTACAAGGCCCGCTCAGGCTATTGGCGTCGGCAGATTCTCTATGGCGACACGGATGGCAACGGAATTCTGGATAACGGCTTCTTGCCGGATGCTGGTGCGCCGGCTGGGTTGTTCAGCGGCCGCGATCTCCATCCCGCTGCCTGCATCCTTGATTACAGCAACAGCGCCTCCGTCCTCCGGGATCGGATCTGTGGGTCACCTCCCGATACCGGCCTTCCCGATCTGAAGGACACCGATCCGGCTGCGCCTTGGGTGTCCAGCCAACGCAAGCGCTACATTCAGGCCCTCTATGACCTGGGCGTGCGTGGCTTTCGCCTTGATGCGGCCAAGCACATGCCCACAGCGGCGATTAGGGCGTTTGTGCCGGAAACGGTGGCTCGCAACTCCCACATCTTTGCCGAAATCATCACCTCCGGCGGCACCACTGCAACCGACTATCAACAGTTTCTGGCGCCTTATCTCCGCGCGTTGCCCGTCCACTTCGGGGCCTATGACTTTCCTCTTCTCCATGCCCTCCGCCAGGCTTTCGCGCCGGGTCGACCTCTCTCCGCGCTGGCTTCGCCCCTGGCCAGCGGCAACGCCCTGGAGAACGGTCGGGCCGTGACGGTGGTGGTCACCCACGACATCCCCTACAACGCAGGCTTCCGCCACTTGATCTTTGATCCGGAGGCCTCAAGCTCCGTGGATGAAGATCTGGCCTATGCCTACATCCTCGGCCGAGACGGTGGCACGCCGCTGGTGTTGGACGATCAGTCCGCTGGACGCGCCAACAACGGCCGCTGGCGGCAGGTTTGGAACCGTCCCCGGATGCGGCGGTTGATCGCCTTTCACAATCGCATGCAGGGCAAGTCCATGGAGGTTCTCGCGGCGGATGCCTGCAGCCTCCTCTGGCGGCGCCTTGAAGACGGCATCGTGGCGATCAACAAATGCGCGGAAGTTCGCACCCTGACGGTGGACACCCGGTTCAAATTCAAGTGGAACCATCCCTACCGTGATCACCTCACGGGCCGACGGCTTCCTCCCATCCAGGGACCCCGTTACACGTTCCGGCTCCCCGCTCGCAGCGCCCAGCTCTGGAGCGCCGACTGACGGTGGCGACTGACGGCGGCGACAAGGCGGGACCAACATCGAGCGCCTTGGCCCTCACCCCATCACCCGCCCCTCAGCTCGCCAGCCCCTGTCGTTCCCCCCCCGTCGGGGACCTCAGCTCGCCAGGCGCCGCCCCGCCGCCTTCCGCAGACGGCTGGCCGCCTGGCGGGCCCGATCGCGCATGGCGCCTGAGGTGTCGCCGCCGGGAGCGGTTCCCTCGGCGCGGCTGCCGCCGCCCGGGGGCAGGCTGCCGGCGGGAAGGGTGCCGCCCGCCGCCGTGTCCTTGCCCTGGAGGCGCGACAGTTCGCGGCGGCCGCCGAGCACGATCTGGCTCAGATCTTTGAGGCGGGTTTCGAGCTCACCGAGCACCTGCTCGGCGTAGCGGTTGGCACCGTCCTGAATGGAGCCGGCCTCCTGACGGGTGCGGGACACCAGGGCATCGCACTGCTGCTGGGTCTGTTGGCGAAACTGAAGGGCCTCCTGGTGAAGCCGCTCCGCTTCCGACTGGCTGTCACGCTGCACGCGCACACCCTCCTGGCGGATCGCCTCCAACTCCTGCAGCGCCTGTTGCCGCGCCCGCTCGTGTTGCTCCATCAATTGGCGGGAGCGGTCCACCGCCTCCGCCTCCAGCTGTTGCCGGCGGCTTTGGGACTCCTGCTCCAGCTGCTGCCGCCGGCCGGTGAAGGCCTGCTCCATCTGGGCCATCCGCAGGTGGTGCTCCTGCTCCGACTGGGCCGCCTGGGCGCGGGCCTGCCCCTGCAGCTGCTCGATCTGCTGCCGTCCCTTCTCCCGCACCTCCGCCGCTTGACGCTCCGCCTCCTGCAGGATCGCGTGGCTGTGGATCAGCTGCTCCCGCTCCCGTCGCGCCTGGGCCACGATCTCCTCCGCCTGCTGCCGCGCCTTCTCGATGAAGCTCTCCCGCTGCCGCAGCAGCTCCTCCGCCTGGGAGATCTGGACGGGCAGCGCGTCCCGCAGGGCCTCCATCGCATCGAAGGCTTCCTGCTCGTTCACCAGCCGCCCGCCGCTGAAGGGGATGCGGCTGCCATCCAGAACAATCTCCTCGAGCTGGTCGAGCTGGTCGAGGACCGTGATGTGCGCGTCCGACATGTCAACGGGAAGGGTTCGCCTGATTAAAGAGCCTCGCCAGGTCCTCCGCCACTCCCGGCGGCACCATGCGGGACACGTTCCCGCCGAAACGGGCCACCTCCTTCACCACGGAGCTGCTGAGGAAGCTGTGGTGCGCCGCCGTGGCCAGAAACAGGGTCTCCAGATCGGGCGCCAGGCTCTTGTTGGTGTGGGCCAGCTGCAGCTCGAATTCGAAGTCGCTCATCGCCCGCAGGCCCCGCAGGATCACCCCCGCCCCGCAGGCTCGGGCCATGTCCACCGTCAGCCCGTCGAAGCTGCGCACCTCCACCCCGTTCAGGTGGGCGATGGCCCGCTGGATCTGCTCCAACCGACGCTCCAGGGGGAAGGCGGGCGTCTTGCTCGGGTTCTGCAGCACCGCCACCACCAGGCCGTCGAACAGCACGGCGCCGCGTTCGATCAGGTCCAGGTGGCCCAGGGTCAGGGGATCAAAACTGCCGGGGTAGAGGGCCCGCATGGAACTCGGCGGTGGGGTCCTTCCTAGAGTCGCGCGCACGCCACCCCGCGCACCATGACCGCCAGCCAGAGCCTTCCGCCCCTCGACACCGCCGCGAAGAAGACCCTGCTGCGGAAGATCCCCCACGGGGTCTTCATCTGCGGCGTGCGGGAGGGGGACGAAGTGAACGGCTTCACGGCCAGCTGGGTCACCCAGGGGTCGTTCGAGCCCCCCCTGGTGGTGATGGCCGTGCGGGCCGACTCCACGAGCAACGGCATGATCCAGCGCACCGAGCGCTTCTCCCTCAACGTTCTTCCCGCCGATCAGAAGGATCTGGCCGCCGTGTTCTTCAAGCCCCAGAAGGGCATCGGCGGTCGCTTTGACGCCGCCCCTTATCAGCTGGGACCCCTCGGGCTGCCGGTGCTCGAAGCCGCCCTCGGCGCTGTGGAGTGCGTGGTGGTGGGCCAGGTGAACCACGGCGACCACACGGTGTTCGTGGGTGAGGTGAAGAGCGCCACCCTGCAGCGCGACGGGGCGGCCCTGGAACTGGCCGGAACGGGTTGGCAGTACGGCGGTTAGGGGAGGAGGAGATGGAGCGCGCCGGTCCGAGGCCCCTGCAGCAGCGACCGGAGCAGCTGGCCCAGCGGCTGCGGGACATCCCGACCGAACCGGGGTGCTATTTGATGCGCGATGGCGAGGATCGAATCCTCTATATCGGCAAGGCCAAGGTGTTGCGCCATCGCGTACGCAGCTACTTCCAGACGTCCCAGAACCACAGTCCGCGCATCAGCTTGATGGTGCGGCAGGTCTGCGACATCGAGGTGATCGTCACCGACAGCGATGCCGAGGCTCTGGCCCTGGAAGCGAACCTGATCAAGCAAAACCAGCCCCATTTCAATGTTCTTTTAAAAGATGATAAAAAATATCCCTATCTCTGCATCACCTGGAGCGAGCCCTACCCCCGCATCTTCATCACCCGTCGGCGGCGCTTTCGCAGTCCCCTCGATCGCTTCTATGGGCCCTATGTGGACGTGGGCCTGCTGCGGCGCACCCTCGGCCTTGTGAAGCGGGTGTTTCCCCTGCGCCAGCGCCCCCAGCCCCTCTATCGCGATCGCACCTGCCTGAACCACGCCATCGGCCGCTGCCCCGGCGTCTGCCAGGAACGCATCAGCTCCGAGGACTATCACCGCACCCTGGAGAAGGTGGCCATGGTGTTTCAGGGGCGCAATGAGGAGCTGTTCAACCTCCTGCGCGCCCAGATGGAGCGCTGCGCCGAACGCCTGGATTTCGAGGCCGCCGCCCGCCTTCGCGATCAGCTCCAGGGCCTGGAAGCCCTCACGGCCGATCAGAAGATGAGCGTGGCCGATGCCTCCATCTCCCGCGATGTGGTGGCCCTGGCGGCGGATCAACGGGTGGCGGCGGTGCAGCTTTTTCAGATGCGCGCCGGCAAGCTCGTCGGCCGGTTGGGCTACCTGGCCGATGTGCGGCCGGACGATCCCGGCTGGATCCTGCAGCGGGTGATCGAGGAGCACTACAGCCAGGTGGAGCCGGTGGAGATCCCGCCGGCGCTGCTCCTGCAGCACCCCCTCCCTCAGCAGGAGCTCATCCAGGACTGGCTCAGCGAGCGGCGCGGCCGCAAGGTGCGCCTGAGCGTGCCCCAGCGCCAGCAAAAGGCGGAGCTGATCGAGCTGGTGGTGCGCAACGCCAGTTATGAATTGCAACGGGCCCAGCGCCAATCGGAAGCCCATCAGCTGGCGCTGGAGGATCTGGCTCAGCTCCTCGAGCTGCCCGTCCCCCCGCGGCGCATCGAGGGCTTTGACATCAGCCACCTGCAGGGCAGCGACGCCGTGGCTTCCCAGGTGGTGTTCGTCGATGGCCTCCCCGCCAAGCAGCACTACCGCCGCTACCGCCTGCAAAGCAGCAGCATTCGGGCCGGCCACTCGGACGATTTCATGGCCATGGCCGAAATCATGCGGCGCCGCTTCCGCCGCTGGGCCCAGGCCAAGGCCAGCGGCGCCGATCTCGCCCGGCTGCGGCGCGAGGGCGGCTCCGTGCTCCAGGGCGATGGCCTCAACGACTGGCCGGATGTGGTGATGATCGATGGCGGCAAGGGACAGCTCTCCGCCGTGATGGAGGCTCTCCGGGAGCTGGATCTGCAGGAGGAGCTGGTGGTGTGCTCCCTGGCCAAGCAGCGGGAGGAGGTGTTCGTGCCCGGCGTCAGCCAGCCGTTGGCGAGCGAGCCCGACCAGCTGGGGGTGGTTCTGCTGCGGCGCCTGCGGGATGAGGCCCATCGCTTTGCCGTCACCTACCACCGCCAGCAGCGGGGCGAACGCCAGCGACGCTCCCGCCTGGGGGACATCCCCGGCCTCGGCCCCAAGCGCGTCAAGGAGCTGCTGGCCCATTTCCGCTCCGTGGACGCCATTCAGCTGGCCAGCCCGGAGCAGATCGCCGCAGCTCCCGGCATCGGCCCCGCCCTCGCCCAGCAGGTCTGGCAGTACTTTCACCCGGATCAGGAGGATGGGCGGTGCGGCGAAGACGCGATGGAGCTCGCCGGGTGACGCGCCCCTTCCCCCGAGTCGGGGTGCTGGCCGTCCTGACGGCGGCCCTTCTCGCCACTTTGACCCTTACCACCTTGACCCTCGCCACCTTGACGCTGGGCGCGCCGCCGGCGGTGGCCGCTCCCGGACTCTGCGTCGGACCGGTCTGCGGGGACCAGTTCTCCCGCCCCGCCGCCTATCCCTGGCAGTTGCGCTTGCGCTTGCAGGATCAGCTGGGCCATCGCGAACGGCTCGTGGTGGATTGTCGCGATGGCTCCATCAGTCCTCTGGCAGGGCCCGTTGAGCGCGGGTACGCCGCCGCGGTGGGACGCAAGGCTTGTCGCATGGCGCCGCTCACCCCGCCGTGACTCCCTTCGCCCCGCTTCTTCTCCACCATGGAGGGAGGAACCGTTCAGCGGCCGGAAGCCTGCTGATGCGCACCGGCTTGATGGGTCTCCCGGGCGCGGGTCAAATCCACCCGGGTGATGTGATAACCCAATTGACGCGCCAGGAGGATGAGCTGAGGTTGGCTCTGACAAGCCCGCAGCAAGGTGCGCAGTTCGGCATCGCCTTCCGCGTCCTCCACCAGGCGTTCCAGTTCCCCCCAACTCATGGGTGTCTGCGCATCTGCCCCACCATCGGAGAAGGGGAGGCTTGGCGCAAGGTTTGGCGGGAACGATTGGAGAAAGGATCAGCACTTCTGATCATTGGACCGACTTGAGATCCGTTTTGCCCGCCAGGGCGGCGTCAAAAGCGCCGCCTTGGGGTCTCGTGAAAATGCGCCGCGGTTCCATGGCCGTCGCCGCCCCGGCTCAGGATCCAGACGTTGCGGCCCCGACGCCGGGCCAGCAAGCCGCCCCGCTCCACCACCGGGGCGCCCGGCCGGGCACCCAGCAGATGGGTCACCTCGGCGGTGGTGAGCGGCGCGGAGGTGCGCACCGCCAGATCCACCAGCTCCAACCGTTGCCGCAGCGAGGCCACATCCACACTTCCCGCGCCCTCCTCACCTGTCCACAGCCAAGGGCTGGTCTCCCCCTCCGCCATCAGCTTGCGCATCAATCCCAAGCCGATGAAGGCCAGGGCTTGTTCGGCGTTCATGTCCTGGAGTTGCGGTTCGGCGGGGAGACCCGCGGCTTGCGGGGAGGACGGATCGGCGAGGGGGGTGGAGGGTGTGCGAGCCATGGCGGCCGGGTTGATGTGGGCAGAAGGTAACGATCGGGCTCCGTTCGGCAAGGGCTGAAGCGCGGTTCCAGCCCGGGGCCCCGGCGCCCTGTCCCGGGGATTCAGCTCCGTCGCAACCAGCCAGGGGCGCCACCAAACCACCCCTCGATGTCATCTTCGCCGGGGCGATAGGCCGCGTCCGGATCAGCGGGGCCGAGATTCATCTGTTCCAGCAAGGCGTCGATGCCATCGCGGGCGGGCGCCGGCAGGAGCCCCCGCTGCCGTTGGCGGGCCTTGTGCAGCCAAGCGGCCACACCCTGATCCCGATCGGCGAACTTCTGCACGTAGATCCGCTCCTGCAGAGAGACGGGCTGATCGTCGCCAATGCGGTCGAGGATGGCGCGCAGGCGCAGGCGGGTGGCGGGGGTGAGCATGGATCATTGAGAAATGTGATCTCTTTGATAGCGAGGTCTCATCAACGCCTTGTGGCCGTTACCACCAAACCGCTCGTCCTGTCAGGGGCTCCGCACGCCTGAGCGGTAAGCTCTCCACCTGAGCCTGGCCCCGCTTTGAACAACAACCTGGCCAGACCCATCCGAAACGCCCGCTCCTTGTCGGGGCCACCGGATCCCCTCGCCGGAGGCTTGGCCCGGTGATCGATCCCTCCCGCCCGAACCGCTCCATCCGCTCGGCCCTCAACCCGAGCCGCTCCCCCTTCACCCCCAGCCCGGAAGACCGCGCCATCCGCCGCCGCCGCGAAGCGCTCCAACTCGGTCGCCCCGCCATCACGGGAACCGACATCAACGGTGACGACAGCGGCGCCAGCTGCGTGATCACCACCGACACCGAAGGGCAGCGCCTGCGCGGCCACAGCCATGTGCAGTCGATCGAACTGCGCACCTACGTCTATCTCGATTCCCTGCAGCCGCAGCTGGCGGCCTACATGGGCACGGTGAGCCAGGGCTTCCTGCCCATCCCCGGCGATGCCTGCCTCTGGTTGGAGGTGTCCCCCGGCATGGCCGTGCACCGAGTCACCGACATCGCTCTCAAGGCCAGCACGGTGCGCCTGGGCCAGATGGTCGTGGAGCGGGCCTTCGGCTCGATCGCGATGTATCACCGCGACCAGAGCAATGTCCTCCACTCCGGCGAGGTGGTGCTCGAAGCCATCGGCAGCAGCGTGGATCGCCGCAGCCGTTGCGAGGTGACCTGGACGGAGATCATCTACGCCATCACGCCGGATCACGCGGTGTTGATCAACCGCCAGAACCGTCGGGGCTCGATGATTCAAGCCGGGATGAGCATGTTCATCCTCGAAACCGAGCCCGCCGGCTATGTGTTGATCGCCGCCAACGAGGCGGAAAAAGCCTCCAACATCACCGTGGTGGATGTGAAGGCCGTCGGGGCCTATGGCCGCTTGACCCTGGCCGGCAAGGAAGGGGATGTGAACGAGGCTGCGGCCGCCGCCATGCGGGCCGTGGGCCAGATCAACGCCTGAGGGTCGCGCGCGGACGCTTCAGGGGGCCAGGTTGAGGTGGTGGCGCAGGCAGGGCGCCATCGCCCGCGCCGCTTTGCCGCGACTGCCCAGACGGCTCTTGAGATGCTCTCCCATCAGGGCATGGCTGCAGCCCGCTTCCCGCACCCAGAAAATCGTGTCATAACCCGACCCGTGCCCCTCCGGGGACCGCAGGATCAACCCCCGGCAGATGCCCTGCGATTCGGCCACCACCCGACCCGTCGGGTCCGCCAGGGCCATGGCGCTGATGAAGCTCGCGCCGCGATACAGGCTGTCCGCCAGCTCCTTCAACAGCCGATGGATGCGCTCGTGGTCGGTGGGGGCGTAGCGGGCGGAGAAGAGTCCCGGACGGCCCTCCAGGGCGTCCACCTCCAACCCCGAGTCGTCCGCCAAGGACCACTCCCCGGTGACCCTGGCCACCGCTTCCGCTTTCAGCCGCGCGTTCTCCCCGTAGGTGGTCCCGGTTTCCTCGATCTCCAGATCGTCGGGTTTGGCCAAGACCTCCAAGTCCACGACCGCGAGCATGGCTCCGATCTCCGCCACCTTGTGAGCATTCCCGCTGGCGATGACCAGCCGGGACCGTCGTGGGGTCATGAGCAAGACGCGCCGCAGATTTCTTCCAGCCGGCATTATCCAAGAATGCCCGTCCGCAAGGATCCTGCGGGCGAACGGCTCGGTCCGGCACGGCGATGGCCGCTGGGGGGGGCAGTGGCTGGCGGTGGGCAAGAGGAAAGGCAGGACGGGTTGAACATTCCACCCCCGGAAAACTCCAGGGTTCCTGCCAGGTGGCTTGAACCCTAGGCAAAAAAACCGGTTCTGGGCCAAAACACCGTCAAGAATGCGCCGATCCTGACCGCCGGGCACGGGAATCTGCCTAGGTTGAAGCGTTCACCAGGGCCTCCCGGGGGTGGTCATGCAGTCGACCTTGGTGTTGCAGAACCTTCTGTCAGCGCCCGTTCTCTTTTTCTTCCTCGGGATCCTGGCGGTGGTGCTTGGGTCCGATCTGGAGATCCCCTCACCACTGCCCAAGCTGTTTTCCCTCTATCTCCTTCTGGCCATCGGCTTCAAGGGCGGCGTGGAACTCAGTCACAGCGGTTTGGGCTCGATGGTGCTGCTCACCATCGCCGCAGCCATCCTGATGTCGCTGCTGGTGCCGATCAGCAGCTTCTACATCCTGCGCCCACGCCTTGGCGCCGACAACGCGGCAGCTGTCGCCGCCGCCTATGGATCGATCAGCGCGGTGACGTTCATCACGGCCCAGAGCTTTCTCAATGTTGTGAAGGTGCCTTACGACGGCTTCATGGTGGCCGCCTTGGCCTTGATGGAGTCCCCCGCGATCGTGGTGGGGGTGGTGATGGCCAAATTGGCCGCCTCCCGCCTGGAGCCGTCCCCTGGCGGCCCGTCCGGCGGCAAGGAACCCATTCCTTGGCCCGAGGTGTTGCGGGAGGCCTTCCTCAACGGCTCTGTTTTTCTCTTGATTGGCAGCCTGGTCATCGGCGGCCTTGTCGCCTACTTCAGCCCCTCTGGAGTGGAACGGATGGAGCCGTTCACGGAAAAACTCTTCTACGGCGTGCTCTGTTTCTTTCTTCTCGACATGGGGCTGGTGGCTGCTCAGCGGTTGCGGGATCTGCGCCAGACCGGGCCGTTCCTGGTGGCCTTCGCCATCGCCGCGCCGATCGTTCATGCCTTCATCGGCTTGTTGATCGCTCGGCTCCTGGGCCTCCCCCAAGGCGATGCCCTGCTCTTCATGGTGCTGTCCGCCAGCGCCTCCTACATCGCCGTGCCCGCCGCGATGCGCATGACGGTGCCCCATGCCAACCCAAGCCTTTACATCACCACAGCGCTTGGACTGACGTTCCCTTTCAATGTTGTGGTGGGGATTCCGCTCTATATGGCGCTGGTGCAGCGCTTCATTCCCGTCGCTTGATCCATCATGAAACGCGTTGATTTCTTTGTCAGTGAGCGTGAAATTGAACGGCTTTGCAAGGCCATCCGTCAGGCTGGCGCGCCCGGGTATTCGGTGATGCGCCACGTCACCGGCTGGGGCGTGGCGGGAGAGATCTCCGAGGCGATGGATTTCAGCGGCCTCGGCGCCAATGCTCACGTGGTCGTGTTCTGCGACGCCGACGCCATCGCGGCACTCCAAGGCGTGGTGCGTCCTTTGCTCGAACGCTTTGGCGGGGTGGGATTTGTCTCGGAGGCCGAAAAGTTTTAGGCCATCCGCATGGCGGTGGGCATCCGCTTGCGAGCGCTTGCGCGCGTGGGGTCGCATGCGCCGGGAAGCGGGATGCGGCGCGCGGTTCTGCCGGGTGGAGGGGGCGCGAGGACAGGCCGGAGGGCCTTGTCGCTCAGCAATTCCTAAGAATTGTGTCCGCCGCATAAGGGGCACTTATGACGGCGGCTGAAAACGGTGATGAACTTTCGGGGCTGAATGGGTTGACGGAAGGGATGCCGCAGGAGCAGGGTGACACCGAACATTCCACCCCCTCCTCCAGGAGCAGGTAATGGCAAGTGAAACCATGGGCATCGCCCTCGGCATGATTGAGACGCGTGGCCTGGTGCCCGCCATCGAAGCGGCTGACGCCATGACCAAAGCCGCCGAAGTGCGCCTCATCGGTCGTGAATTCGTCGGTGGCGGATACGTCACGGTGCTGGTCCGTGGAGAAACCGGTGCTGTCAACGCCGCCGTTCGGGCGGGTGCCGATGCCTGCGAGCGCGTTGGTGACGGTCTGGTCGCGGCGCACATCATCGCCCGTCCCCACCGGGAAGTTGAGCCCGCCCTCAACAGCACCTTCGGCCTGGGGTCCAAGGACTGAGGAGACGACGCCCTAGGCGTTGATTTCTTTCCTCATTCCACCGACCCAACTGGAGAATCTCCATGAGCAAAAAGTACGACGCGGGGGTCAAGGAGTACCGCGACACCTACTGGACTCCTGACTACGTCCCCCTGGACACCGATCTGCTGGCCTGCTTCAAGTGCACCGGCCAGGAAGGCGTTCCCAAAGAAGAAGTGGCCGCCGCCGTGGCCGCCGAATCCTCCACAGGCACCTGGTCCACCGTCTGGTCGGAACTTCTCACCGACCTCGACTTCTACAAAGGCCGCGCCTATCGCATTGAAGATGTTCCTGGCGACCGGGAATCCTTCTACGCGTTCATCGCTTATCCCCTCGATCTCTTCGAAGAGGGCTCCATCACCAACGTGCTCACCTCCCTGGTGGGCAACGTGTTCGGTTTCAAAGCCCTGCGCCACCTGCGCCTCGAGGACATCCGCTTCCCGCTGGCCTTCATCAAGACCTGCCAGGGCCCACCGAACGGCATCCAGGTGGAACGCGACCGGATGAACAAGTACGGCCGTCCCCTGCTGGGCTGCACCATCAAGCCGAAGCTCGGCCTGAGCGGCAAGAACTACGGCCGTGTGGTGTACGAATGCCTCCGCGGTGGCTTGGACTTCACCAAGGACGACGAAAACATCAACTCCCAGCCCTTCCAGCGCTGGCAGAACCGTTTTGAGTTCGTTGCCGAGGCTGTGCGCTCCGCCCAAGAGGAAACCGGCGAGAAGAAAGGGCACTACCTCAACTGCACCGCCGCCACTCCGGAGGAGATGTACGAGCGGGCCGAGTTCGCCAAGGAGCTCGGGCAGCCGATCATCATGCACGACTACATCACCGGTGGCTTCACCGCCAACACCGGTCTGTCGAAGTGGTGTCGGAAGAACGGCATGTTGCTCCACATCCACCGGGCCATGCACGCGGTGATCGACCGCCATCCCAAGCACGGCATTCACTTCCGGGTTCTGGCCAAGTGCCTCCGCCTCTCCGGTGGTGACCAGCTCCACACTGGAACGGTGGTGGGCAAGCTGGAAGGTGACCGGCAATCCACGCTGGGTTACATCGACCAGCTGCGCGAATCCTTCGTTCCTGAAGATCGCAGCCGCGGCAACTTCTTCGATCAAGATTGGGGGTCCATGGGCGGCGTCTTCGCCGTGGCCTCCGGCGGTATCCACGTGTGGCACATGCCCGCGTTGGTGGCCATCTTTGGCGATGATTCCGTGCTGCAGTTCGGTGGTGGCACCCACGGCCACCCCTGGGGATCGGCGGCTGGCGCCGCTGCCAACCGGGTGGCGCTCGAAGCTTGCGTCAAGGCTCGCAATGCCGGCCGCGAGATCGAGAAGGAAGGCCGCGACATCCTCACGGAAGCCGCGAAGCACAGCCCTGAACTGGCGATCGCCCTGGAAACCTGGAAGGAAATCAAGTTCGAATTCGACACGGTCGACAAGCTCGACGTGCAGTGATTCCCTTCCCCGCAGGAGAGTTTCGGCCTTGCCAGCTCTCCCCGGGGTGAGGGGAGATGAAGCCCTCGGCCGCGCGCCGATTGCCAACCCCTACGCCAATTCCCCCCATGCCTTTCAAAAGTGCTGTGGGTGACTATCAAACAGTCGCCACTTTGGAAACCTTCGGGTTTCTGCCTCCTTTCACCCAGGACGAGATCTACGACCAGATCGCGTACATCATTGCCCAGGGTTGGAGCCCGCTGATCGAGCACGTCCATCCCAGCCGTTCCATGGCCACCTACTGGTCCTACTGGAAGCTGCCCTTCTTCGGTGAGAAGGATCTCGGCGTCATCGTCAACGAGCTGGAAGCCTGCCATCGGGCTTATCCCGACCATCATGTGCGTCTGGTCGGCTACGACGCCTACACCCAGAGTCAAGGCGCCTGCTTCGTGGTCTTCGAAGGCCGTTGAGGTCTGTGCCCCGTTCCCGGGGGAGCCACCGGTTGTCCTGATCCTCGGCCTCCACCGCGGGTGGCGACGCCGCTCCTCTCCCCTGGTTTTTTCTGCTCGATCGGCCTTCCTGCGGAGGGTCGATGAGGGCTTTGCCAACCATGACGGCGTGCATGGTGGTGTTCTCCTTACCGGTATTCATCTTTCGGGTGGTTATGGCCAGCACATCCAGTCGCGAAGCTGCTCTGGAGCGTCGGAAGGCGCTCACCAATGGCGGCAAGAAGGCGGAAGGTCGCTTCCGTTCCACCCCCAATCGCACGCGCACGGCTGCGGACGCTCGCCTCATTCGCTCCGCGGACGCCCCTGCCTCCGTCGCTCCCTCCGCGGGCGTCCAGGCTCCGCCGCCAACCCCTGCGGCCAGGCGCCCCCGCGCCGAACGCTTCAGCGCCCCCTCCACGCCGGTCGCGAGCCGCAAGGCCGCTCGCCCCGTGAGCAATCCCAGCCGTGATCTGGTGTTGGCGCGTCGCGAGGCCCTGGCCCTGCGCGGCAAGCGCGCCAGCACCTCGAAGGATCGCACCCGCACCGATGTGGCGCGCGAGACGCCCGCCCGCCCCGCCGCGGTCGCCGCCACTCCCGCCGCGTCCAAGCCCTGCCAATGTCAAGAGAAGGCCGCCGGTGCGAGCCAGCAGCGCCGGGGGAGCCTTGAGGGCTTGTCCCTGTCCCTCTCGGCAGGCGCCAGCGCCTCTCGCCGCAGCGGCGCCAACGGCGGCAACGCAGCCGCCAACGCCGCCGCCGAGCGTCGCTCCAACGGAAAGCGCTCCGCCCAATACAACCCCAGCCGCGCCCTCGTGCTCGCCCGCCGCGAAGCCCTGTCCAAACGCGGCAAGTCGGCCAGCGCGCCCACCAGCTCCACCGCCGCCTCCGTCGCCCGTCAGGTCAACCCCGATCTCACCAGCCGCGAGCTGGCGCAGAAGGTGCGCGAGTTGAAGTGCAAGGTCGGCTCCGCGGGCAGCGCCCGCCATGGCGGCTCCCGCCCCACCGGCCCCAACCGCAACGGCGCCAAGCAGGCCGCCGCCGCCGCTCCCGCCGCCGATGCCCACTGGAAGGTCGGCCTCACCCAGACCAGCCGGGGTCAGCTGGTCACCGGCACCCAGGCCAACCGCTCGGCGGTCACCACCGGCAACGAGGCCGGCACCTGTCGCGTTGTCACCGGCACCGAATATCTGGGGGCGGAGGTGTTCAATACCTTCTGTCAGACCGGTCCCCTGGGCACCCAGCCCGCCAAGGTGGCTGTCACCGCCACCAGTCGCGGCAACCGGGTCACCGGCAATGAGGTCGGTCGCTCCGAGAAGGTCACCGGCGATGAGCCCGGCACTTGCAAGCTGATCACCGGCACGGAGTATCTGTCCGCCGATCAGAGCCAGGCCTGGTGTGGCGTCACCGTTCCAAGCCCCCGCAAGGTGGGACGCACCCAGACGGAAGGCGGCCAGCCCGTCTCCGGCGTTCTCGTCGGCCGCTCCGAGAAAGTCACCGGCGATGAGCCCGGTTCGGGCCGTCAACTCACCGGCGATCAATATGTCTCCGGTCCCACCCAGGTGAAAGGCAAGTCGCCCCAGAAGGTGGGCAGCTTCCAAACCCTGCGCGGCACGGGCATCACTGGCACCACCGTCGGTCGCAGTCAGCGCGTGACCGGCGATGAACCCGGCTCCTGCCGCTCGGTCACGGGGGATGAATACATCGGCTTCGAACAATACGACTCCTTCTGCGGCGCCCGTCCCGCCCCCGAAGCTCCCAAGGTGGGCTTCAGCGTCACACCCCGCGCTCAAGTCGTCAGCGGCACCCGCACCGGTCGCTCCACCAAGGTCACCGGCGATGAGCCCGGCACCTGCAAGGTGGTGACCGGCACCCCCTACGCCGGCCTCGAAGAAGCCGGCGCCTGGTGTGGCACCAACGACGTCAAGGCCATCCGGCAGCGCACCCCCATGCGCATGGGCACGGTGATGAGCGGCATTCAGCCCGGCATCGGCGGCGTGATGACCGGCGCTGAGCGCGGCGCCTGCGAAGACATCACCGGCACGCCTTATGTCGGACCGGATCAACTCGCCGCCAGTTGCGGCACCGCCGCGCCATTGCCTGTCGACTTCCCGCAACCGCTGACCACCGCGCCCTGGCAGGAGTTCAGCGTGCAGTCCCCCGCCCGCGCGGCCCAGGTGGAGCGGGAGCGCACCGGCACGGTCACCGGCAGCACCTACGAGCAGGGAGGACGCATCACCGGCCCTTTTGACATGGCCGCGGGAAAGGTGACGGGAACAGAGCAGTTTCGCTTTGATCGCCGTCAGCGTGAGGAAGCCCGCAGCCCCCTGACCCCTTCGGCTCCCGCAGCCGAGCGCGCCGAAGGCGAGCGGCCCACCTCACGGGTCACCGGTGAAGGCATCTCCACCGGCCTGACGATCACCGGCGACGACTGGAACCGCGGTCGTCATGTCACCGGCACCGAAGGCCCCTCCGCCCGCCGCCGCAATCCCTCCCGCCCCGGACCGATGTCGGCGATGCCGTCGTTCCAGGCCAAGCGGAATGAGGACATTCCCGAACCCGTGAGTCGCATCACCGGCTCCAGTGGCAACACCTCCTCCGGATCCCTGATCACGGTCTCCGGCGGAGCCCGAGGCTGACCCCCATGCCACGACGCCCGGCCCCTGCCCCCCGTCCGCAGGCCCCGAGCTCACCCCGCCGCCGCTGGCCTGGCTCAGCGGAGGAGTTTCGGGCTCGCTTGGCCGATGTGCGCTCCTCGTCGAGTGCCAACGGCCTCCATCCCCTCACCGATGCTTCCGCCAACGCCGCCCTGTGGGCCTACGACTCGCGGGTGAAGGAGTCCTTCGATCGGCTCGTGCCGCTGTTGAAGCGCCTCTCCTCCCTCCAGCACGAGGAGGGGTTTGAAGCCCGCGCCCAGGAACTGGCCCGTGCCGAGCTCGGGTTCACCCTGCCCCCCCAGCTTCTGGAGACCGCCTGGGTCACCCAGCTGGACATGCGCACCCTCTTCGCCTGGTGCCTGTTCGAGACCTACGAGCAGACCAGTGCCAGCTTCTTCGAGGACGATCCCCTCGGCGGCCGTCCGGGCGGACCCGCCACCGAAGCCTTTGACACCTTCCTCCTCGATTGCGGCTTCCATCTGCTGGACATCACGCCCTGCGCAGATGGTCGCCTAGCCCATGCGGTGGCCTCCGCCCTGCGCATCCCCTACAGCTCCGTGCGGCGTCGCCCCCACGCGGGCGCCCTGTTCGACGTGGAGAACACCGTCAACCGCTGGGTGAAGACCGAGCACCGTCGCTACCGCGAGGCGCTGCCCAACCCC
>VGQX01000056.1 GCA_016882305.1 Cyanobacteria bacterium K_Offshore_surface_m2_239 | reverse complement strand
CACGCCGTTGAACATCAGGTCAACACCACGCCGGATGGCATGAAGGTCGGCTACATCCAGCTGAAGCAGTTCAATGCCAACGCTGCCAAGGACATGCGGGCCGCCCTTCAGGATCTCGAATCCAAAGGTGTGCAGGGGTATGTGCTCGATCTCCGCAGCAATCCCGGCGGCCTGCTCGTCGCCAGCATCGACATCGCCCGTCAGCTCCTCAATGAGGGCATCATCGTTTCCACCAAGACCCGCGATGGCATCCAGGATGTCAAGCGAGCCACGGGCAAGGCGATCACCAACAAACCCATCGTTGTCTTGGTGAACGAAGGGTCCGCCAGCGCTAGCGAAATCCTCTCCGGTGCGCTGCAGGACAACAAACGCGCCATCCTGGTCGGTCAGAAAACCTTCGGCAAGGGTTTGGTGCAATCCGTGCGGGGCCTCTCGGATGGCTCGGGCATGACGGTGACCATCGCCAAGTACCTCACGCCCAGCAACCGTGACATTCACAAGCACGGCATCGACCCCGATGTGCCTGTGAAGCTCACGGACAAGGAACTGAAAACGCTCAAGTTGGAGGACCTGGGCACCCGCAAAGATGGCCAGTACCGCACTGCGGAGAACACCCTGATTCAGCAGATCAAGACCCACTCCGTCATCAACAACGCCTACGTCCCCGGCAGCGCCAACCTGCCTGCCGCCCTCTCCACCAACTAGCTCCCCGCGTGGCCCCTCCCCCGCGTGAAGTCCACGCCGAGCCCTCGGCCGCCGCTCAGTTCTGGCGGCACAAGCCCTGGTGGTGCCAACCCTGGACCATCCTCCTGACGGGCGGGATGGTCCTGGCTGTCGATGCTGTCCTCTTTCTTCGCTTTGGGCTGCCGCTGTGGCTGGCTCTGCCGCCGCTGTTGGCGATCCTCGCCTGGTGGATCCTTTTTTTGCTGATCGTTCCCTCCGCCGCCCAAGGGGACGCGCCCCACTGAGTCGCGCCGCCCTCCCGTCCAGCCCGCTGCCGTTCGGCGCCGTCGCCTCCCCCGCGGTTGTTCACGAGACCGCTGCGCTTGCGCATCGGTCGGGCGCATCACGGCCAGTTCCGCGCAGGCTGGACGCGGTCGCTGAGCTGGCAGGCGAGTGGTTTGGCCAGCATCTCCTTCCCGCGTCCCACCGCCCTCCCCACGGCGACTTCTCGCCCTGTCCTGCAGCCCCCTGTCTCTGAAGCCCCCTGTCGCGCTCTTGGTCATGGACCCTCTCCCCCCCCTGTGGAACAACCGGAAGGCTGCCGGCCAGGCCCTGGCCCAGCGCTTCCAGGCCTGGGACAAACCCAGCGCTCAGACCCTCCTGTTGGCGCTTCCTCGCGGCGGCGTGCCGGTGGCGGCAGCCATGGCGGAGGCGCTGGGATGGCCCCTGGCCACCTGGTCGGTGCGCAAGGTGGCGGATCCTTCCTGGCCCGAGCTGGCCCTTGGCGCCATCGCCGCGGGGGGGGTGGTCGTTTGGCGGAATGGGGGCCAAAGCGGCGCCAGGGATCGGGAGCGGCAAGCGCGCAGCTGCGGCTGGCTGGGCGAGGAGGAACGGGAGCTGGTTCGCCGTCAGGCGCTCTTCGGCGATCCCGACCCCCGGATGTTGCGGCAGCGGCATCTGGTGGTGGTGGATGACGGCATCGCCACCGGCATGACGGTGCGTGCCGCCCTTCTCTCGCTGCGGCGCTGTGAGCCCGCCTCCCTCTGCCTCGCCGTGCCCGTGGTGGATGGGGAGGTGGCGCGGGACCTCCTGCCGCTGGTGGACCGCCTGGAGGCCCTGGCGGTGGTGGCTGATCTGCGCGCCGTCGGCCTCTGGTACGCTGAATTCGAGCAGATGAGCGATCAGGAGGTGCTGGCTCTGCTCCCACGCGGCTGAGGTCCGCGCTTCAGCGGGGTTGGCCCTCTCCAGGTCATCCCGCTGCCGCCTCTCCGGAATCCGCCAGCTGGAACAAGGTCGCGCTGTTGAGCTCCTGATAGCTCGATTCCGCCATCGCGTCGATCTGAAATTCCGTCCAGGTGGCGAGCCGCTCCCGCCGTTCCGACACCAGGGGCCAGGCGATCCGTTGTCGGCGCCAGGTGAGACCCACGCAGGTGAGCGCGTGATCGTCGGCCATCAGCGACCACAACAGATGCACGTCGCCGTGGCCATAGGGGAACGGCTCGGCCTGGGGCGGCCGATCCGGCAGATGACCCGGCAACGTCTCAATCTGTCGTCGGTTTTCCCAGGCCAGGTAGTGGCCGTTATCGGTGGGATAGAACCAGCAGGTTTCATTCGACGCCTCCTGCAGGGGAAAGCAATCCAAACAGGTCACCCGCTCGACCCGCAGTCCCACCCCTGTCTCGGGCGTGAAGGGCTCCTCCGCAGGGCCGCTCACTTGATAGACCCCCAACCACAGCCTGCGGGGCTCGATCAAGGGCACCAGGGCATCGCAGATCAGTTGGGCCTCGCCCTCGCGGGTCCGCGGGCGGTCGCCGGACGCGTTTACCCCTCCGGAGGCCAGGGGCGAGGGGCTGGGTTCTCCGCTGGTCGGCACCGGGAGGCGAAACAGACGCAGCTGGGTGCCGCTGCGCAAGCCCTGCCGCTGGGCGTCCAGCAGGGATGGCCAATCGGTGGCCTCCCGCAGCGGAGCCGCGTCTCCGCACAAAACAAACACGAGGGCGTGAAGCATGGAAGCAGGGGTCAACGCTGGGCGGGGGTGAGAGAGGGCCAGGAGGTCAGCCAGGCGCGGGTGCGCTCCACATCCTGTCGGTAGCGCGGATCCCCCTGGGCCAGGTCGTTGTAAAGCTGCAGCGCCTCCTCCCCGGCGGCTCGCGCCTGCCGAGGCTGTCGCCGTTGCAGATTCACCATCGCCAGGGTTTCCAGGGTGAGCGCCAGATCATCGCGGTAGCCGCCCGGTTCCACCGCCAGCGTCCGGCTGGGCCCCGCGGGGTTGAGCGTCCGCAGGAGGGTTACCGCGCGCTCCAGGGGAGGTTGGGCCAGGGCCGCGTCCCCTTGTCGGGCATGGGCCTGGCCGAGGCGGCTGAGAGCCTTGGCCCAGTCGCCGGTCAGCTCGGGATGCGCGCGGGCGAGTGGGGCCAGCACCGCCTCCGCCTCCCGGGCTGGGGGCACCGCCTGATCCGTCAACCCCAGCAGATCCGCCACCTGGCTCAGATTGAGCAGGGAGCCCGCCAAGCGATGTCGCGGCACCGGATGGTCCGGCAAGCGCTCCGCCTGCGCCCGGGCCAAGGCCACAGCGCTCTCCAGATCCCGCAGGGCCTCCGGGGAGCGGTTCAGGGCGACAAACAGGCTGGCCCTGAGGTTGAGCACATCCATCAGGGAGGCCTGGGCGCGGGGATCGACCGCCGCCGCTCTCTCTTGCAGCCGCACCAGCTCATCCGCCAGCGGCAGGGCCTCCAGGGGACGATTGGCTTCGTAATGGAGCAGCACGAGATTGCGCAAAGGGCGCTCCAAGGCCAGCGAGGCCGCACCATCACGGAGGGAGGAATCGTCGCGGTACAGCGCCAGCGCCTCGGCTGTTGGCGCGATGGCCGCGTTCTTGTGGCCCAGCCGGATCAACACCACACCCAGGTTGTGCAAGGACGCGGCCAGCTTCAGGCGCTGGCGCGGGTCCCGGGCCGCCAGCCGCCGATGGCTCTCCACGGCTTCACGCTGGGCGGCCAGGGCCTCCTCATAGCGTCCGGTGTTGTAAAGCGCGCCGGCCTGTTCTTCCAGGGCTTGGGCCCGCTCGGACGGGTCACGACCGGGTTGAGCGCCGCCGGGGAGGGATTCCGCCAGGTTGCTGGCGGCGGTGTCCAGACGCCGCGTCGCCAATGCGGCTGAGGGGCCGGGAAGACCGGCGGCGAGAAGGCTCAGGAGCGTGGTGAGCAGAACGCCGCGCCGCCAACGGGGTTGCAAGTGTGCCTTCGCCATGACGGGAGAGGGCTCCCGGAATCCCAGCCGGAGGCCTTTCCCCTCTCTAGCCCGTCTTTGCACCGCTGGCGATGGCTGTTCCTTTCCAGCAAGGTTTGATGATGAAACAAGCGGCAAAGGACGCGCTCCGCTGCGGCCCCTCAAGCGAGGCGAACAGCCGCGCCTCCCCTCGCCCATCACGCCACCTGGCGGTCGTCCTCGCCCATCAACGCCTCGCCCATCAACGCCTCGCCGCCGCTTTTCAGGCGTCCGCAGCCATTCGCACAGCAGCGGCTTTGCAGACGTTGTGAATGATTGGTAGTGAAAGTCACCGAATCGTGTCAACCAAGATTGCGTTTCTCGTGGAAGTTTGTCTCCATTCATCAAGGCGCAATCACGGCTCGTAGGGTTGTTGCGCTGCCGCCCCACCAGCCCTGCCATGGATTCGTCCCCCCCCCAGCCCGCCACCACCCTCTTCGCCGAGCGGCAGATGGACGCCATCGAATTGCTGTTGCAGGATCTGCGCTCGGTTGATCCGCAATTGGAACATCGCGCCTCCTTCCAATGCTGCTGGCGGGAGCTCTCGCAATTGCGGAGCGAGCTGGTGAGCCTGCTGCTCTCTCGCCGACGCCTCGTCCGCGCGGCCGCGGTCTCCCCGATCGTCCCCTCAGCTCGTGGCCGCTAGGCGTTGCCGCACCAAGGCGATTTCCTCATCGATGAGTTGGCGTGCCTCCCGCAGGCTGTTGGCCTCTCCCATGGGCAGGCCGCTGGCATGACGCACGGCGTACACCCGCCAGCCGTGACCCTTTCCGGGATCCAGGCCGACAATGCAGCCCCTGTGGCGCCACTCGCCGCGGAGTGTGGCCCCATGGAGAGCTCTGGATTCGCTGAGCATGGCCCTGTGCCAGAGGCGAAAGATCTGTGCTCAATGAAGCAACGCCAAGCCGGCGGGCCAGCGGTCGTTACATGTTGCAGTCTTGTCCAGGCGCGGTTGTTTCGTTGGGGCTGAGTAGACCAGGAGAGTGGCTGTTCTCTCTCCCATGCCCTATCAGCATCTGCTCGTGCCGAGCGATGGCACCCGACTCTCGGAGGCGGCCCTGGCCCGGGCTTTGGAGCTCGCCAAGGCCCTCGGCGCCAAAGTCACCCTGGTGCATGTGCAACCTCCCGTGCCGATGTCCCTGATCGGCATGGGCGACATGCTCGATCCCGCCACGATCGAAACCCTCAGCTCCACCGCCGAGCGGGAGTCCCGCCGCATCCTGGAGGAGGCCCGGGCCGCTGCCAACGCTCAGGGGCTGGCCATTCAGACCGAGGTCATCAAGCAGGACCTGCCCCATCGCGCGATCGTGGACGCCGCTCAGCGGCATGGCTGCGACCTCATCGTCATGGCCTCCCATGGCCGCAAAGGGCTCTCCAGCCTGCTGCTGGGCAGCGAGACCCAGCGGGTGCTGCTCCACGCCGCGGTGCCGGTTCTGGTGGTGCGATGACCGTACCGGGCCCAAGCCGGGAGCCGGGCCAGGATGGCGTTGGCTTCAGCACCTTTCGCGGCCCGTTCTGCCATGACCCGTGAACGTGATCCCTTCCAGATTCCCCGGGCAGGACTGGAGGCCGCACCCCTCGTCGGCCTGGCTGCCCTGCGGATCAGCGCGCCCCGATCTCCGCTCCCCACCCGACAGCTGGTCACCGAGGCCACCCTCGCCGGCATGGTGGTCTACGGCGTCTATCAGGCGCTGCTGAGCGGCCTGCGCAGCGAAGGCCTGGTCCGACGCGGTGTGCTCACGCGGCCGGCCCAGGCGCGGCTGATCCTCACCACGGTATGGGAAGCCATGAAGGAGGGCACCGCTGTGGGCTTGGCGCTCAGCCTGGTGGTGCTGGTCTTCCCCTGGCTGGCGCTGCCATTGACCGTGATGGGCGCCGTGGGCTTGGGCAAGGCCTCCATCGATCTGTTCCACGCCTTCTGGGATGGTCTGAGTCCCAGCCAGCAGGGTCAGCTTCATTCCGCCGCCTACGACGCCGGCGTCAATCTCAACCGCCTCCTTGGCGGATCTCAGGCGCGCACCATCGATCTGCCCGAGTGATCCGCTCCCTCTCCTGGCGCTCCAGAGCCCGGGCGTGGCGCAGATCCAGCGCCTGGATCCGATAGCCCAGCCTGCGACAGGCCATCAGCAGCTCCCGCTGGCTGCGGCAACGCCGCAGGCCTCGCCGCAGCGAGCCATCGGTCTCGGCTTCCTCCACGAGTCGCTGCAACTCGCTCCAGCTCATGGGATGACCCCAGCCAGCGCTCAGCTTGACAAGGTCCTCGCAAAGGGAAAGCCGCTGGTTATCAGCGTCAGGAAATCCCCACGCTGAGGGGGAGCCCGGGCCGCCGACCGCCCCGGTCACATCCAGTCACACCTCCAGGTCACGGGGTCATGGGGCGGTCATCCTTTTCGCGCGCGACAGCGCTGGAATGAGCTCCTGTTCGCCCCCTTGGCCGATGACCGCTCCCGCTCTCCGCGACCTGGCCCGCCGCCGCGGG
Organism: Cyanobacteria bacterium K_Offshore_surface_m2_239; assembly: GCA_016882305.1. Lineage (GTDB taxonomy): Bacteria > Cyanobacteriota > Cyanobacteriia > PCC-6307 > Cyanobiaceae > Cyanobium. The sequence goes on along the minus strand of VGQX01000056.1, from coordinate 10,276 downwards.
GCCTGGCTCCTCGCCGCTGCGCTGCTCCTCTCGGCCACCCCGGCCCTCGCCCATCCCTGGCGGCGGCCGGCCGCTCCTCTCCCCCCGCCGCCCGTGTCATCCCCGGCCCCCTGGACCGGCGTCGCCCCCGGACGGGACACGATGTACGACAACGATCCATCCCGCTGGGGACCGACGGAGGCCCAGTTGGCCCAGCGCTGCAACCTCGGCCGCCTGGTGGGCGGGGTGATCGGCGGCGGGGTGGGCTATGCCAGCTCCCGCAAGGACGGCCGCGCCTGGGCCGTACCGCTCGGCGCCCTGCTGGGATCCCAGATGGGCTGCAACGTGGGCGCGGGTCGGGGAGCCGTGCCTTGGTGATGGCAAGCTGAGGGCGATGGCGTTCCTGCCTTCAAGCGGCTTTCATGCTTTTTCACATCCGTCACACCCTCACGTACACCTACGGGCGCCCGGTGTTTCTGGAGCCCATCACCCTGCGGCTCACGCCACGCCAGGACGCCAGCCAGCGGCTCCTGCACCATCGGCTCGCGCTCCTTCCCGCTCCCTCGGGGTTGAGCCAGGTGCTGGAGCCCGACGGCACGGACGCCACCGTCGGCTGGTTTGACCACACCCATCAGGACCTGACGATCGCGATGGAGGCCCTGGTGGAGACCCTGCGCGACAACCCTTTCGACTGGATCATCACCGACCCCTCCGCCCGCACGGTGCCCGCCGCCTACAGCCCGGATCTGGCCTGTTCCCTCGCCCCTTGCCTGGTCAGCGCGGAGGTCGAACCCACCGTGGCCGCCTGGGCGCGAACCCGGGCGGAGGAGGCGGGGGGTGACACCGGTGCCTTCTTGATGCGTCTGGCGGACCACATTCATCACGGCTTTGCCCACATCGGCCGCCTGGACGGTGACCCGTTTTCGCCGGCGGAGACCCTTCGCGAACGGCGCGGCGCCTGTCGGGACACCGCCATGCTCTACGTCGCCGCTTGCCGCGCTGTGGGGCTGGCGGCGCGGTTCGTGAGCGGTTATTCCATGCACCACCCGCCCGAGGTCAGCGAGCATGAACTTCACGCCTGGGCGGAGGTCTACCTGCCGGGGGCGGGGTGGCGGGGGTATGACCCCAGCCTCGGGCTGGCCGTGGCCGATGGTCACGTCGCCCTGGCCGCCACGCCGGATCACCGTCTGGCGGCTCCGGTGAGCGGTCATTTCCGCGGCACCGGCGCCACCTCCGAGATGCGTTACGACCTCGCGGTGCGCGCGGCGGCTTCTCTTGAGGACCTCGGACCGGGCGCCGCGGGCGCGTGGTCCTCCCCCCTGTTTCCCTAGGGGGCTGAGCCCCGATGGGATCCAGCCTCCTCTCCACCCTTCTGGTGCTGCTGGCCGGTGTGCTCATCGCGCGCCTGAGCGCCGATCGGCTGGCCCGCTGGGCCGTGCCCGCCATTGTGTTGGAGCTGGTGGTGGGTCTGCTGCTCGGCAACACCATCCTCCCCTTCGCCGCCGTCGCTCCGCTCAGCGGGCTCACAGAGCTGGGGGTGCTCACCCTCTTCTTTCAAGTGGGCCTGGAGGTGCGCGGCGATCTGCTGGCCTCCAACCGGGGTGCGATTCTGCGCACCGTGGCCCTCAGCGCCCTGATGCCCCTGGTGGCTTGGTGGCCCCTGCGGGCGGGCTTTGGCCTCTCCGCCGCCGCCGCCCTGCTCACCCTGGCGGCGCTCAGTGCCACAGGCACCGGGGTCACCCTGCGGCTGCTCTCCCAACGCCGCGCCCTCGCCACCCCCTCCGGCCGCCTGCTGGTGGGCGTCAGCGTGTTGGACGACCTCCCCGCCATCGCCCTGCTCACCCTGGCCACCCTGACCGGAAACAGCGCCTCAGGGGCGGGGGGTGCGGCCTGGCTTGGGGCTCCCCTGGGCCTGGCCGCCGCCGCCCTCAGCTGGTGGGGGGTGGGGGTTTGGACGCGGCATCGTCCGGAACGGCCCCAGAGTCCTTTGGCCCTGCTGATCCTCCTGATCAGTTGCGCCTGGGTGGGGCAGATCAGCGGCTTGACCTCCCTGCTGGGGGCGTTGTGGGCGGGGGTGCTGCTCTCCCGGCTGCGCGGCTCAGGGGAGAGGGGGGTCAGGGATCCGGCGGCGGAGGCCGCCACAGAGCGCACGTTCGCGCTGATCACCGAGGTGTTCCTCCCGCTTTATTTCATCAGCGTGGGCATGCGCCTGCCCTTGAACGCTCTACTGGATCCGCAGGCCTGGAGCTTGGCGGCGGCGTTGACGGTGTTGGCTCTCCTCAGCAAAGCCGCCTGTGCCCTGGGAGTTTGGCCGCAGGACGTGGCCGCCGGAGTGGATCGGCGGGCGGTGGTGTTCGGGTTGGTGCCGCGGGGGCTGCCCGGCCTGGTGTTTGCCACCACGGCTCGGGAGGCGGGGGTGATCAACGCCACGGAGTTTTCCGCAGTGGTGGTGATGGTGGCGAGCACCACGGTGATCGGGCTGGTGCTGCTGGATCAGCGCCTGTTGCGCCTGGCGAAGGCCGCCCCGCCTCCCGTCCGGCTGGGGTACGGCGAACCGCACGACAACCAGCGAAAAAGTTCTTAACATTTTGTCACTACCTGATCCCGGCATGACTCCCTCGCTCTCGCGTCAGTTTTCCACCGAGTTGCACTCCAGGGCCATCGATGCCTGTTCGGACGTGGAGGAACTGCGCCGCGTCGCCAAAACCCTCCTCACCGCCTGGCAGCTGCAGGCCGAGATGAGCGAGCGTTACGGCGCCGAGTTGCTCGGTTTGAAGCGCGCCTGATCGCCGCCTTCCGGCGTGCTCCCCCCGGACCTTCCTTCAAGAGGCGATCTCTTCAAAAGATCGCTTCTTGAAGGATCGCCTCGGCGATTCGCTTTGTTCCCGAACGGCCTGCGGTTAGAGGGCCGGGTAGGGAGCTTTTGCCCTATTGCATGCGCGGACATGAAAAAACCGGCCCGAAGGCCGGTTTATGGAAACCTTTGGTTCAGCCCAGACCAACCTGAGACAGGATGCCCTGGCCGGTGAGCAGCTCGGTGGCGAGGCCGATCACAAACCCGAGCATGGCCAGTCGGCCGTTCCAGGTTTCAGCGAAGGCAACGAAACCAAAGCGGGGTTCGGAAGTGGTGTTCATGGGATTGTGTCCGAATATGACTTAAGTGTAACGGATCTTGAAGCGCGTGGGCGGATCAGGGGGGTGCGGTTTTCCCCGCAGCTGGAACAGCGGGTTGGAACGCGGGTTGTGCGGCCACGTTGGCGCAGGTGCGGATCTGTTCCGCCACCGCTGGGTTGAATTCGATGCTGACGGGGCCTGTGAACAGGTCGGGCCGCTGCTCCCGCAAGGCCCTGGCCGACGCGTTGAGCTCGGCTTGCGCCTCTCCCAAGCGCGCCTGGTGGTCGCTCCACCAGCGCGCGCGCCGAATCCCCTCCCCCTCTCGCCAGGCCTCCCGCTCCCGTTGATGGCGCAGCCAGTCCGCGTCGCGGTCTTCCTGGCGAAAGCGGGCTTCGGCGGCCTCATCCCAGGGGGGGGGAGGCGGCAGCGGCGCGTAGCCCTCCTCCTTCACCCGCGCCAGACGGCTCTCCGCCCGGCGCAGGGCAGCCATCCCCGTTTCCAACCCGGGTCGCTCCCGCAGGCATCGCTCCCGCAACCGTTGCCGCTCGGCGCGAGCGCGGGCTTCCGCCAGCCGCCGCGGCTCCGCCGCCCGCCGCGTGGACGCCTCACGCTGGACGCTGGGGCCGGGGGCGTTGCCCGCGCCCCGGGGTGCGCAGGCCGCCAACAGGGAGGGCAGGGCCGCGGCGACCACCAGCGCCAGCCAGCGAGGGACCCTGGCCCGCCCCCTTGGAGTGGCATTCTCGTCGCAAAGCGAGGTGAGGCAGCGATGGAGACGCCCATCCTGGAGGTGGATCTGCTGGCCTACGAGCGGGGTGGGGACAGCGTGCGTCAAGCGGTCCTCCGCGGGCTGTTCCAAAGCCTGCGGACGGGTTTTGTGTACAGCAGCCACGATCTTCCGGGCGATCTCCTGGATACGGCTTACGGCATGTTGGCAGAGTTTTTCCATTCCCCCCTCGCGGTCAAACAGCGGTTCCACCGGCCGGAGGCCCATGGCCAGACGGGATACACCGGGGTGCTGGTGGAAACCGCCGCTGGGGAGGAGAGGGCGGACTGGAAGGAGATGCTCAACTGGTCGACACCCCTCCCCCCCGATCACCCCCTGCGACGACGGTATCCGCTGGCCTATCCGCAGGGGGTGTTGCCGGAGGAGGTGGTGCCGGGGATCACGGCCGTGTTGCGGCACTTCCACGAGGCCATGGCCGACTTCCAACGCCGCTTTCTGCGCCTGATCGCCGTTGGTTTGGGGGCGGATGAAGCGTTTTTCGAGGAGATGGTTCGTGAGGCGCCCACCCTGACCCGCGCTCTCCGCTATCCCCCCCTGGCCGCGTCTCCCCCCGGCCATTGCTGGGCCGCCGCCCATGCGGACATCAATCTGATCACCGTTCTGCCCCGCGCCACCGGACCCGGGCTGGAGGTGTGCGTGGAGGGGGAGTGGCAGGCGGTTGTGCCGACGGCGGATCGGCTGATCATCAACACCGGCTTGATGCTGGAACGCTTGAGCAACGGGCGGCTTCCCAGCGGCTGGCACCGCGTGAGCGCTCCGCTCGGGGGTCAGGACGAACGGATCAGCGTGGTGCAATTCTGTCATCCCCGGCCCAGCACGATCCTTTGTCCCCTGCCCTCCTGCTGCCAGGGAGCCACGCCCCAGAGATTCAGCGCCATTTCCGCAGCGGATGCGTTGGAGGATGTGCTTTACCGGATCCAATTGTTGCAAGCAACCCCGGCGGCTCCGCTTTAATGTTCCTCAAGACATCCTCTGAAAATCCGTTGTTCGCCGCTTCCCCCCTCCGCTGGATTGTCCCGCGTTCCCGCCCGCGGCGGACCCCACCATTCCCCGGGCTCTCCTCTCCTGAACTTGGTCCTGCGCAAGCGGGCGCGGATCTCACGCCCTGGAGGCAACGCCGCGCTGGCGCGTTGGCCTGCTTGCTGGGGATGGTGATCGGGAGTGCCGCGGCTGGGGCCAGCGCGGCACCGCTGAGCCTGGACTTGAATCGTCCCCTGCGGATTGGTTGGTATTCCTTGCGCGTCCAGAACCCCTTTGGAACAAATTACACGGGTCTTACGGCAATAAAATCTTACAATCCAGCCAGCAAAGAGTTTGTTTTTCTTGATGCCAAGGGAGCGGAAGTGGTTGTTAAAGAACAAGATATCAGCTTTATCTACTTCCGTCAACTGCCAGATCGGGACGATGTGAATCTCAAAGAAGGTGATATTCGCAATATTCAAATTACGCCATATCGGGAATTCTTGTATAATGTCAATCCAGGCCGCTTGTCCATCCAAGAGGGCATCTTGACGATGAACACGCGCTGGCGAATTGCCGAACAAAAGCCTTTTAGCGTGCAAACAGCTCTGCCAGCGAGTGCGCAGGGGGTAAGCGAACAAATCGAAATTCCCCGACGAATTCAGTTGAATTATCTGGGAAATCACTATCTCGTCGAGACGGAGCTGGTCAACCTGGTGGTCGGGGATCGTCCTGTCCCCGGCGCTGGCACTGTCCCCAGGCCGGTGTCCCCTCCCTTCAAGGTGCCCGCGCCGGCTGTGGCGCCCGCTCCCTGACCCGGAGGCGGACTCGGGCCGGGCGGGCGGGGCTGCCGGGCGGGCTGGGGCGGGCTTCAGCCAAAGAATTCGTCAAAGTTGTCAAAATCAACGGCTTTGAAGTTCCCCTCCTGCACTTGACGCATCAAGCGCACCAGTTGCACCCACAGAGCCCCGCCTGTCGCCAGCGATAAAAGAAAGGCCACCAGAATTGCCGCGCCCGGCGCAAAGCCGAACACCTGCAGGCTGCCACCGATGAACAGTGTGATGCCCAGCAACAGCCCGATCCAGGGCAGAACGGTCTGCAGGCGAGCCAAGGGCAGCAAGGGAAGCCGATCCTGCTTCCAATCCTCCAGGCGCTGCTGCACCAGCTTGCTGAAGGTGAGCCCGCAGAGGATGCCGATGGCCAGGCCAACGCCTGCCAGGAGGTAGGGAGGCTGGGTGAGCGTGGCGTAAGGAAGCAACAGGATGTCCAGCTCATCGAGTTCCGACCCGCTGCCGCCGCCCAACACCTCCGTCACCTCCAGCGCCTCCAGCGGCGCCATGGTCAGAACAAGCGGAAGAGAGGGGAGCACGACGGGGAGGCCAACCATGGCGAACCCTAGAACCCTTGCTCCGGGTTCCGGGATCTCCGCGTGCCATTCCAGCCCACCCCGGTGGTCGCCCCGCCGCGATCGGAACCACCCCCTGCCGTGATCGGAACCACCCTCTGCCGTGGTCTGAAGGCGCAAGCTCAACATCTCTGCGCAACACAGGACAAGAAAAGCGCGGAAAATTTGCAGGTTCAGGCGTCTGCTGGTTAAATCAGTTCAAACGCCACTGTTGTATGAGCGTGCTCCAAGTCATGAACCTGCCGAGTGTCTTCAGGAAGCCGGCGCGAATAACAATTACCTTGCCCCACAACATTTACCAGCATTTAAAGAGTAGGAGTGATGATGAGGGGCGTTCATTGTCTAACCTGGCAGCATATTTGATTGAGAAATCACTAGATTGAATCGTCCTAGGCGGCGAGTGGATTCAGTCGGCTGAGGACTCCTGTGGCCAGCTTGCCTAGGGAGAAATGCTCACCGATCATGTTGATCAACGCACGCATGTCATCGGTATGCAGTTTGTTTTCAGCGACGAGGCTGAGCAGAAACCGCTGCCTGAGTCCACTGCCATCAGGCCCAAAGAGAAGTCGCAGGCCATCGCGCGCCACGGGCAGGAGGTCCTGGCCGCCAGGCAGGTCGGTCTCCACGACGCTGAGGAGATTGCTCAAGCGCTCCAGGCGCAGTCTGCCATTGGCATCAAAGATCACTTCCAGCAGCTTCTCGCGCATTTCGGCCGTGTCCCCCGCCAGCAGGCGCCTGGCGACATAGGGATAGGCCACCTGCAGGATGCGGAAGTTGGGATCCAGGCGCAGAGCCAGGCCTTCCTGGCTGACCACGGCCCGGATGATCAGCGCAAAGCGCGCGGGAACCCGGAAGGGATAGTCGTACATCAATTCGGAAAAGCGATCCGTGATCGACTTGAAATTGAAGCTGCCCACATTCTTCCCGATCGCTTGTCCCAGAACGCTTTCCAGTGCTGGGATGATGGGATCGAGATTCGCCTGGGGATGGAGGAAACCAAGCGTTTGGAAGTCTTTGGCCAGCCCCTGAAAATCACGGTTGATCAAGTGCACCACCGCACCGGTGAGGGTGAGACGATCGCGTTCACTCAAAGCGTCCATCATGCCGAAATCCACGTAGGCCATGTGTCCCAGGCCGTTGGTGACGCCAGTAAGGGCAAACAAATTGCCGGGGTGCGGGTCGGCATGGAAGTATCCAAATTCCAGCAACTGCCGCAATCCTGAGATCACGCCGGTGCGGATCAGGGCGGCCGGATCGAGGTGATGGGCTTCCAGCTCGCGCCGGTTGGCCATCTTCACCCCATTGATCCAGGTGGTGGTCAACACCCTGCGGCTGGAGAGATCTTTCTCAACTTCGGGAACGGTGACTTCGGGATGGTCAGCAAAAAGCTGGGCAAAATACTCAGCATTGGCAGCTTCTTTGCGATAATCGATCTCATCGAACAAACTGCGGCCGAACTCATCGATGATCGTGCCCAGCCCGAAGCCCAGATTCAGGGGCAAAAAGGGAGCGCACAAGATGGCCAGCAAGCGAATGATCGCCAGATCGCGACGCAGAATCAGTGGCAGATTGGGACGCTGCACCTTGACCGCCACCCAGCGGCCGTCCTTCAGCCTGGCCCGATAGACCTGACCCAGGCTGGCGGCGGCCATCGGATAATTGGGAAATTCCGCGAAGACATCGCTCAGCTGCACCCCCAATTCCGTGGTGATGGTCTGTCGGGCGATTGCGCAAGGAAACGGGGGCAGATCGTCCTGCAATCGGGAGAGTTCTTCCAGCCAATCGCGCCGCACCAGGTCGGGTCGGGTGGAGAGCGCCTGGCCCACCTTGATGAAGCACGGACCGAGCGCCGTCAGGCTGGTGAGAATGCGCCGTGCCAGGCGCTGCTGAACGTTGGGGTTGGCGCTGTTGCCCTGCGCCACGATCTCGATCGCCAGTCGGCCCAGGGTGACAAGCACGACGAGCAGGCGGCTGATCAGAATCCACGGCCGCAGCAGCAACCAGCGGAGGTGGCGATCGGGTTCGTAGAAGAGATCCGGATCGCTGGGAACAGGGTCGGAAAAGGTCAGGGATCCGCGATCAGCTAGGCAGACTTTAGAAAGTTCCTCCCGCCACCATGGGGCCATCCGCCGCGGGCGCCGGGCTCACCGCTCCTCTGCTCTCCCTGTTGCGGACGTCGCCCCCCCTGGCTTTTCACCTGCCGGCCCATGGGGGTGGCCGCGCCTTGCCCGGCCCGTTGCGGCGGCTCCTGCGGCACAGCCCCGGTGGCTGGGACTGCCCGGAACTGCCCGCCTGGGGCGGCCCCCTTCTGCCGGACGGCGCCGTGGCCGAGGCCCAGCGCCGCTGCGCCGCCCTGCTCGGGGCGCGCGCCTGCTGGTTCGGCGTCAATGGCGCCTCCGGCCTGTTGCAGGCGGCCCTGCTGGCGATGGCACCGCCTGGCGCCCGGGTGCTCCTGCCGCGCAACCTCCACCGCAGCCTGCTTCATGGCTGCCTGCTGGGGGGGCTGGACCCCCTCCTCTACTCCCTTCCCTTCGATGCGGCCACCGGGCTCTGGCAGCCCCCCACCCCAGCCCACGTGGAGCGGGTGCTGGAGGAGGCCCTGGCGCGGGGCCCTGTCGCGGCCCTGGTGCTCCTGGATCCGACCTACCACGGGCTGCGGGCCGCGCTGGCTCCCCTGGTGGCTCAGGCCCACCGCCGGGGCATGCCCGTCCTTGTCGACCAGGCCCATGGTCGGGGTGAGGCCGTGGCGGCGGGGGCGGATCTGGTGGTGCTCTCGCCCCAAAAGGCGGGCGGCGGTCTGGCCCAGGGCGCGGCGCTGCTCAGCCAGGGGGAGCGCGTCGACGGGGAGGCGTTGGCGCGCAGCCTTCTCTGGCTCCAGACCTCCAGCCCCAGCGCCCTGTTGCTGATGTCCACGGCGGCGGCCCTGGAGCAGATGATGTCCCCCGCCGGCCAGGCCCTGAGGCGCCAGGCGGAAGCCCGCGCCCACCGCCTCGCCCGCGACCTGACCCGCCGGGGTTTTCCCCTCGTGGCCACGGCGGACCCCCTGCGCCTGCCGCTGCACTGCGGCGCCTTCGGGGTCAACGGCCTGCGGGCGGACGCCTGGCTGCTCGCGCGCGGGGTGGTGGCGGAGCTGCCGGAGCCGGCCGTGCTCCTGTTCTGCCTGGGCTTGGTCCCCCCGCGCGCCATGGAGCGTCGCTTGCCGGTCCTGCTGGAGGCCATGCGGAAGGACCTGGGAGGATCGCCGCTGCCCCGGCAGAGTCCACCCCCCGTGCCGCTGGTGGGAGGGTTGGCCCTCGCGATCGGGGCGGCCTGGCGAGCCCCGCAGGAGCCGGTTCCCCTGGCGGACGCGGTGGGCAGGATCGCCGCCGAGCCGCTCGTTCCCTACCCCCCGGGCATCCCCCTGCTCGTGCCCGGCGAGCGGATCGACGCGGCGCGGGCCCGCTGGCTCCAGGAGCAGGGGCATCTTTGGCCTGGTCAGATCACTGATACGGTGAGGGTCGTGGCCGAACGTCCCGGGCCCGTTGGTGACCCCTGCCCGTGAACCAGCCAAGTGCCTTTCACTGGGATTTCGTCACCCCGGGTCTACCGGACGGGGTGTTTCAAGACGCGCCCGGCTTCAGTCCCACGCCGATGGAGCTGCGGGTGATCCTGCTGGCCCATCTGCGGCCCAGCCCCGATTCCCTGGTGTGGGATGTGGGGGGTGGCACCGGTGCCCTCGCGCTGGAAATCGCCCGGCTGATGCCGCAGGGGGTGGTGCACACCCTGGAGAGGGATCCCGACGCGATCGATCTGCTGGAGCGCAATCGACGGCGCTTCGGCATCGGCAATCTGCACATCCATTCCGGCATGGCCCCGGACGACCTCGCCTTGCTGCCCCCCCACCCCGACCGGGTGCTGCTCGAGGTGGCCCGCTCCCTGGGGGAGACCCTCACGGCGGTGTGGGACGCTCTGGCGGAACGCGGCCGGCTGGTGATCAGCACCATGAGCCTGGAGGGGCTGGTCGATGCCATGGAGCGGCTGGAGCGGTTGGAGGC
>VGQX01000055.1 GCA_016882305.1 Cyanobacteria bacterium K_Offshore_surface_m2_239 | reverse complement strand
GTTGCTCAGCGGATCCCAGCCAAACTTACGGGCGAGGCGGATGAAGGTGCGTTCTCCCCCCCGAGCGGCCCGCGAGTCCACATAACGCGGATCTCCATCCTCCAGGGCTTCCTCATAATCCAGTTTTTGCAACACCTCCAGCAGGTGCCGTGGCGGCTGGTACGACCCGGCGTCAGCGGTCATGTGCCCTTCTCCTGCAGCGCCTTCAGCGCCGCCAGCAGGCTGGCCGGGCTTTGGGGATCCACCAGCAGCACGCTGCCGCCCTTGGCGCTGGCCATCTCCTGACCCATGGACATCCAGTCGCGGGCGAGCAGCAGCCGCAGGCCTTCCGCCGCCGCCGGGTGGGCCTCGATCACGGCGGCCAGCTCGGCGGCGGCCTCCGCCCGCGCCTTCGCCAGCAGACGCTGCTGTTGCGCCTGGGCGTCGGCCTCCAGCAGCAGGGCCTCCTGCTTGGCCTTGGCATCGAGCACCAGCGCCTCCGCTCGTCCCCGGGCCGCGTTCACCTGCGATTCCTTCTCCCCTTCCGAGCGCAGGATGGCGGCCCGCTTTTCCCGCTCCGCCGTCATCTGCTGCTCCATCGCCTGCTGCACGCCGGGGCTGGGTTGGATGTCGCGCAGCTCCACCCGCGTCACCTTCACCCCCCAGGGATCGGTGGCCTCATCCAGCTCCCGCAGCAACACCTCATTCACCTCCGAGCGGGTGGTGAAGGTTTGATCGAGATCGAGCTTGCCCATCTCCGCCCGGATCTGCGTCAGCACCAGATTCACCATCGCCGCCTGCAGGTTGTCGACGGCGTAGTAGGCCCGTTCATGCTCCAGCAGCTGCCAATACACCACGGCATCCACCTCGATCGAAACGTTGTCGCGGGTGATGCATTGCTGCGGCGGAATGTCGAGCACCCGCTCCCGCAGCGACTCGTTGCTCACCACCTTCTCCACCCCGGGCAAGACAAAGGAGAGGCCGGGCGTGAGCTGGCGGTTGTATTTGCCCAGGCGCTCCACCAGCTTCGAACTGCTGCTGCTCGTCACCCTCACGCTGCTCAGCCCGAGAGCACTGAGCATCACCAGCACCAGGGGGATCAGCGCTTCCATGGTCGATCGCATGAGGCCTTCAGGCTAGGAAAGATTCCGTCTTCGGCCCGCCTTTGGCCATGCTGACCTCCTCCCTGCTGTGGCTGCTCGTCGGCACGGGCCTCTGGCTGCTTGTGCTGCTCGGCCTCGACAGCGATGGCCTGCTCCTGGTGGGCGGCTCCAGCGCCCTGCTGCTGGCGGCCCTGCAGGCCCTCTGGCCCCTGCCGGTGGCCGCCCAGGCGGCATTGTTCCTCGCCCTGGTGGCCGTGAGCTATGGGCTGGTGCGGCGCTGGCTGAGTCGCGGCACCGGGGCCTCTGCCCTGATGCCCCCGCCGCAGGCGGAGGAGGCGGAGGTGATCGCCGGCTTCGGGGGCGATGGGCGCGGGCGGGTGCGCTGGCAGGGGCAGAGCTGGGCCGCCCGCAGCCTCGATGGCGCCGCCCCCCCGCGACTGGGCCAGCGGGTGACGGTGCTGGGTCGCGAAGGCAACTGCCTGCAGGTGCTGGCCCGGGGGGACGACAACCGGCCCGGCCTGTTGAATCCGGAGGCGGAGCGCGAGGGTTGATCCGGAAACCGCCCGCCGTCAGAAGTCAGCCGTCCGTCGCCAGCCGCAAGCTCCCAACCGCCTGCCCCCAATGTCAGCCGTTCACCGTCCCCGATGAACGCCAGCGCCCCCCGAACGCCCGCTCAGTCGAAGAACAAGAGGCTCACCACCTTCCCCATGTCCTCCGCGGTGCGGCAGCTGGAGAGAAGGGTTTCGCTGTCATGAAAGGCGTAGCAGATCAGCTGATCGCAGCGGCTGATGATCTCCTGGTTGCAGAGGCTGCTGGCCATCGGCAGCGGCAGCTCGTCGTGTTCGGGCTTCTCCACCAGGTGCAACACCTGATCCAACTGCGCCCGGGACTCGCTCGGTTGCCGCTCCAGGCTCTGGGGCAACAGCACGGTCAGCCGCCCGGGATCCACCTCCAGCACGCCGCGAATCACGGCCGCGTTCACCCCCTGGGAACCGGAGGTGATCAGGCTGTGGCCCTCCTGGGCCAGGGAGCGCGCCACCAGCTCCACCAGGTGGATGGCCACCACGGGCACATGGCGACTGCCGAGAATGGCGATCCGCCGTTTGCCCGTGTCCTGGAGCATGGCCAGCTCCTGGGCCAGAGTGTCAATCCTGTCGAGAGCCGGAAGGTCGAGAGACCGGGTCACCCGTCGTACGCCCGCGTTGTATCAGGAAACTAGCAGCGGTTCCAGGGCTCACTCCAGCCCCAGCCGCTGAAACAGTCTTTCAAAGCGGCAATTTTCCTCCACAAGGCGGATGGCATGGGTGGCCTTCACCGCCTCATGCAGCCGCACCTGGCCGATGGCGGCTTCGATCACCTCCACGGTCGTGAGGGTGTCGTGGTCCACCTTCAACACCGGCACCTCCAGCTCCTCCGCCCGGTTGATCAGCTGGGGCAACGGCTCGCCGACGCCGGTGAGGATCAGGCACTGGGTGGAGGCCTCCAAGGCGGCCAGCTGGATGTCGGTGCGGTCCGCCCCGGTCACCACCGCCATGTTGCGCCGTCGCCGGAAGAATTCCATCGCCGAATTCACATTCATCGCCCCGATCGACAGGGTCTCCACCAGCAGATCCAGGCGCTCGCGGGAGCACAGCACCCGCGCCTGCAACCGCCGGCTCAGCTCCTCCACCGTGACGCTGCGCAGCAGGGGGCTGCGGGGCAGCACGCCGAGCACCACCAGGCCGATCCGCTCCAGCGCCGGCTCCAGATCCCTCCGGAAGGCGGCCAGGGCCTCGGGGGCCACGCCGTTGATCACCACGCCCGCCAACAGCGACCCCAGCTGGCCGCGGGCCTCCAGCAGCGGCTCCACATCCCGGCTGTCCGTCCAGGGATGCACGAGCACCACGGACGCCTGCAGGGCTCGGGCCAGGGGCACCAGGCCGAATCCGAACAACAATCCCTCGCTGAACCGCCCGGCCCCCTCCAGGATCGCCAGATCGGTCGTTTCGCGGCCCAGGCGCGCCCGCAGCGTGTCCATGCCCTCCACCGGCCCCAGCTCCCCCCGCAGCAGGCGCTCGTGGGCGGAGGCGGCCTCCAGCACGGCCGAGGAGGCGATCAGGCGATCGTCCTCCAGTCCCAGTTGGCGGCCGATGAAGCGCACATCGGCGTCAAGAAGTGGATCGCCGGGCTGATGAACCTCTTCCGGGTCGAGGCAGGTGGCCAGCGGCTTGCCGAAGACGAACGGAATTCCGCGGCGGCGGAGTTGCTGACCCAGCCCCAACACCACCGCCGACTTGCCGCTGAACGGTTCGCAGGAGCCAATCAGCAGCGGGTCGGGCATGGAGTGGCCTCAAACATCCGGGCTGTGCCAGATTCTTGCAGCTCGACCCCCACAGCCGCTGAGTTCGCCCGCGCCCCGTTTGATCGTGGCTGTCACCGGTGCCCACGGCGCCCTCGGCCAGGCCCTCCTGCGCCGCTGGCATCGACGTGGCGCCACCCTGATCGCCCTCACCCATCGGCCCGACTCCGGGGAGATGGCCCCCCTTCGCCTGCTGGAGACCGACGGCGCGGAGATTCCCCTGCGGCAGGTGGGCTGGCGCTGCGGACAGGAAGCGGAGCTCGCCCCGCTGTTCGCGGAGGTGGATGTGCTCGTGCTCAACCACGGCGTGAATCCCTATTCCCGGCGCGACCCGGAGGCCCTGTCCCTGGCGCTGGAGGTGAACGCGCTCAGCCACTGGCGCCTGCTGGAGCTCTTCGCCCGGGAGGTGGCCCGCCGCCCCGAACGCCCCTCCGCTGAGGCCGCCGAGGGGCGCCGCGGGGTGCCGGAGGTGTGGATCAACACCTCCGAAGCGGAGATCCAGCCCGCCCTGAGCCCGCTCTACGAAATCAGCAAACGCCTGCTGGGGCAGATCCTCAGCCTGCGGGCTCTCGACCTGGCGGCCTCTCCCCCGGGCGGGCGACCGCTCCTGCGCCTGCGACGGCTCGTGCTCGGCCCCTTCCGCTCCGACCTCAACCCCTACGGCGTCATGGCGGCCGACTGGGTGGCAGGAGAAATCCTGCGCCAGGCCGATTGGAACCTCGGCCTGATCATCGTCACCATCAATCCCCTCACCTACGTGTTGATGCCCCTGGCCGCCCTCAGCCGCTGGGCCTACTTTCGCTGCTTCAGCCGAGGCGGCACCCCCTGACCCCGCAGCCGAGGGCGCCGACGCCACTCCAGGAGCGGGCGAGCCCTCAGAAGTCGCGATCGGTGAGAATCTCGCAGCCGTCGCCGCTGACGACGATGGTGTGCTCCCACTGGGCGGAGAGGCTGCCATCGACGGTCACCACCGTCCAGCGGTCCTTGAGGGTGCGGCAGCCCTTGCCGCCGGCATTCAGGATCGGCTCCACCGCCAGGGTCATCCCCGGGCGCAGGGTGACATTGGGCAGGTCGCGGGTGCGGTAGTTGAACACCGACGGCTCCTCGTGCAGGTTGCGGCCCACCCCGTGGCCGGTGAAGTCCTCCACCACGGCGTAGCCATGAGCTTCCACGTGGTCCTGCACCGCCCCCGCCAGCTCCAGCAGGGTGCTGCCGGCGCGGATGGTGGCCAGCCCTTTCATCAGGGATTCCCGGGCCACCCGGCTCAGGCGCTGCGCCTCCTCGCTCACCCCCTCGCCGACGCCGATGGTGATGCAGCTGTCGCCGTGATAGCCGTCAAAGCAGGCCCCGGTGTCCACCTTCAGCAGGTCGCCCGCCTTGATCACCCGCTTGGCGCTGGGGATGCCGTGCACCACCTCGTTGTTGATGCTGGCGCAGATGCTGGCGGGAAAGCCGTGGTAGCCCTTGAAGCTGGGCACGGCCCCCATCTCGCGGATGCGCTGTTCGGCGTGGCGGTCCAGATCGCCGGTCGTCATGCCCGGGGTCACCAGCTCGGCGATCTCCCGCAGCACCGTGGCCACGATCCGACTGGCCGTGCGCATGGTGGCGATCTCCCGCGCCGATTTCACCTCCACGCCGCGGCGGTTGCCGCCGATGCGCGGGCCCACGCGGCTCGGCTCCACTGCGGTCTTGGCCTCCCGGCCCCGGGACCCGCCGGAGGCGGCAAGCAGATCAGCAAACTTCATGGTGGGGAAGGAATGGGGGCGACGGGTGGGAAGATCGCGCCTCCCACGCTATCGGTGAAGGGCCGTCCCCTGCCGTGGAGACCATGGCCGATGCCCCGTCCCCAAGCCGCGCGCCCTCGCCGTTGACGCGCGTTCGTCAGGCTCATGCCTTCCTGGCGCCCTTTGTTCTGGCTCCTCTTCTGCTCACGGCCTGCACCGGCATGGCCTACCGCCTCCTGAAGGATGGCTTCGGCTGGGGGCGGGAGCAAGCGCACCCCCTGATGACCCTGCACGAGGGGGAATGGCTCAAGACCCTGCTTGGACCCTATGGGGAAACGCTTTATGTGCTGCTCAACGGCCTCGGCCTGCTTTGGATGTTGATCACCGGCTCCGCCCTCGTGTGGCAGCGCCTGCGCCGTGGTCTCGGGGTGCGCGGCCCTCGGGGTGAGGTGACAGGGTAAAGTCTTGGTTTGGCTCCATGATTCAGGACGCTGGAATGGCTGCGGAACCCCCCGAGAGCACCACATTGACGCCCACCGACGGGCTTCCGGAGGACGGGCCCCAATCCGCTGCGGAAGCGGAAACGCCGAACGCTGACGCCCTTGAAGCGACACCTCCCGCTGCGGACACCGAGCCCTCGAAGCGCCAAGCGATCGTCGGCAAGCTCAGCGCACGCGCGTTGATCGAAGCCTTCGAGGCCGAGCAGCTCAAGGATGACCTCCCTGAGATCTACGTCGGTGACACCGTGCGCGTTGGCGTGCGGATTCGCGAGGGCAACAAGGAACGAATTCAGCCCTATGAGGGCGTCGTGATCGCCATGCGTCACGGTGGACTCAACGCCACCATCACCGTGCGTCGGATCTTCCAAGGCATTGGTGTGGAGCGGGTTTTCATGCTTCACAGCCCTCAGGTGGCTTCCGTGAAGGTCGAGCGTCGCGGTAAGGTGCGGAGAGCGAAGCTCTTCTATCTGCGCGACCGGGTGGGTAAAGCCACGCGCGTCAAGCAGCGCTTCGATCGCTGAGGGTTTTCCCTCACCCTTGGCTTGTTTCCTTCGGGTGACAAGTCGGGTGCATCGCCTTGCGCCGTTAGTTCAGTTGGTAGAACGCAGGTCTCCAAAACCTGATGTCGGGGGTTCAAGTCCTCCACGGCGCGTTCGATGCACCCACTCTTCGTTGTTTCCTTGTTCCGAGCATGGAGTTGGATCTTCAACCCGGTGATGTGGTCAAAGTTCTGGAATCCGCGGCTTTGGGTTGGGTTCGCGCCAGGGTGATCCGGGTCAAATCCGGAGGACGCGTGGTGGTCCAGAGCGATCAAGGTCGTGAATTCACCGCTCGTGGCAATCAGGTCCGGCTGATTGAGCCGGCGGGATTTCGTCCCTGAACCTCCAAGCATCGAGCCCTGTGGTCGTGACGATCCCAACGTTCAGCGGCCACGCCCTGTCACTACTTCCTTTCCCCGCAGCATCACGTTTCTCGTTGAGGAACCGTGACTCTGGTCCACCCTCCACCAGACATTTGACGGAAGGAACCGTGACAGGAGATACTGAGGAGGTTGGCGAAGGCGCCAGCGGTACGGCGAAAACCTTCAACGTTTCAGCCGTTCCATTTTTTTGGGACTGTAGTTCAATCGGTTAGAGCACCGCCCTGTCACGGCGGAAGTTGCGGGTTCGAGCCCCGTCAGTCCCGTTCAAACCATTGCCGCGAGAGCAGACCGTTGATGGCTGAGGCATCCTCCCCCATTCGCGTTCGCCTGGCTCCCAGCCCCACCGGCACCCTTCACATCGGCACCGCCCGCACCGCTGTGTTCAATTGGTTGTTTGCCCGTCACCATGGCGGCAGCTTCTTGTTGCGGATTGAGGACACCGATCGGGAGCGCTCCAAGGCGGAATACACCGACAACATCCTGGACGGACTGCGGTGGCTGGGGCTGAATTGGGATGGCGAGCCGGTGATTCAGAGCGAGCGGATCGAGAGCCATCGCCAGGCCATCGCCCGCTTGTTGGCGGAGGGCAAGGCCTATCGCTGCTACACCAGCGAAGCGGAGCTCACGGCCTTGCGCGAGCAGCAGCAGGCCCAGAAGCAGGCTCCCCGCTACGACAATCGCCACCGCCAGCTCACCCCCGCCCAGGAGCAGGCCTTCATCGCCGAAGGGCGGGAGGCGGTGGTGCGCTTCCGCATCGACGACGACCGCGTCATCGAGTGGCACGACCTGGTGCGGGGCGCCATGCGCTGGTCGGGTGCGGATCTCGGCGGCGACATGGTGATCGCCCGTCGCGCCCCGGCGGACGCCATCGGCGATCCCCTCTACAACCTGGTGGTGGTGGTGGATGACGCCGCCATGGCGATCAGCCATGTGATCCGCGGCGAAGACCACATCGCCAACACCGCCAAACAGCTCCTGCTCTACGAGGCCCTCGGTCTGCCCCTGCCGATCTTTGCCCACACCCCCTTGATCCTCAATCAGGAGGGCCGCAAGCTGTCCAAGCGCGATGGCGTCACCTCCATCAGCGACTTTCGAGGCCTGGGCTACACCCCCGAGGCCCTCACCAACTACATGACCCTCCTGGGCTGGTCGCCGCCGGAGGGCATGGGGGAACGGTTCACCCTGGCGGAGGCGGCGACGGTGTTCGGCTTCGACCGGGTCAACCGGGCCGGCGCGCGCTTCGACTGGGAAAAGCTCAACTGGCTCAATGGCCAGGTGCTTCATGCCCTGCCCCCCGGGGAGCTGCTTCAGCAGCTTCAGCCCCTCTGGGCCGCCAAGGGGTGGCCAGCGCCCGACCTCGCTGCCGCCCTTCCGCCCGGCTGGCTGGAGGAGCTTTGCTCTCTGCTCGGCACCTCGCTCACCCTGCTGAAGGACGGGGTGGACCAGGCAGCACCGTTCTTCACAGCGCCGCTTCCGGATGAGCAGGCCCGTGCCGTTCTGGCCCAACCCGACGCCCAGGCCTGCCTGGCCGCCCTCGGGACTCAGCTCCCCAACGGCCCCAGCCTGCCAACGCCGGAAGCCCAAGCGCTGCTGACTGCGGCAGCCACCAGCGCGGGCGTGAAGAAAGGGGTGGTGATGAAGAGCCTGCGGGCGGCGTTGCTGGGGTCCCTGAAGGGTCCTGATCTGTTGGCCTCCTGGCAACTCCTCCATCAGATCGGGGAGGATCGGCGGCGTCTGATGATCAACGTCTTTTGAAGTGTTGGGCTTGAGACGTTCACCGTCGCCTCACCGTTCTCCCCACCTTGCTCACTCCTCCAAGGTGCCGAAGAGCGGCTCGACCCGCAGGCCGATCACACTGCCGGCGCGCACCAGCAGATATTCCCCCTCCAGATCACCGATGGGCACATTCACGAAGGCGTCCGGGGCGGCGCCGCTGTGGAGCGCACTGGTGTACCACTGCTGAAACGCCTCCAGGGTGGGGAAGTGGACCACTTCCTCCTTGCCGCTGCTCAGGAGCAGGTGGATGGAATAGCGGCGCGGAATCCGGGTCATGAGGAGGGGCGCTCCGTTCTCCGGGCCAGCATCGCAGCAGATCCACCAGGCGTCGACCCGACCGTGGCGTCCGCCGCCCCCGCCACCAGCCCTCCTGCCACCAGCCCCCCGTCACCGGCCCCCCGCAGCGCTGCTCCGAATGGCGGGCGGCGGGAAGGGATCTGGCAGGCTGAGGCGATTCGGGCGGGCAGCGTCGTTTGGCCATGGCGGAACCCAGACCTCTTCTCCTGCTGGTGGACGGGCATTCCCTGGCCTTTCGCAGTTTCTATGCCTTCGCCAAGGGGGGCGACGGGGGCCTGGCCACCAAGGACGGCGTGCCGACCAGCGTGACCTACGGCTTCCTCAAGAGCCTGCTCGACACCTGCGCGGAGTGGAAACCCGACGGGGTGGCGATCGCCTTCGACACCGACACGCCCACCTTCCGCCACGAGGCGGATGAGACCTACAAGGCGAATCGGGACGTGGCCCCCGAACAGTTCTTTGCCGACCTCGACAACCTGCGGCAAATCCTGGCCGACCACCTCGATCTCCCCCTGGTGATGGCGCCGGGCTATGAGGCGGATGACGTGTTGGGCACCCTGGCCGATCGGGCGGCGGCGGAGGGCTGGCGCGTGCGCATCCTTTCCGGCGATCGCGACCTCTTCCAGCTCGTGGATGACAACCGCGACATTGCCGTGCTCTACATGGGGGGCGGGCCGCGCAACAAGGGGGCGGGGCCGCGGGAGATTCGGCGAGAGGGGGTGGTGGAGAAGCTCGGCGTGCCGCCCGAGGACGTCGTGGACCTCAAGGCGCTGACCGGCGACAGCTCGGACAACATCCCCGGCGTGCGTGGCGTCGGTCCGAAGACCGCCATCACCCTGCTGCAGGCCCATGGCAGCTTGACCGGGATCTACGACGCCCTGGAACAGCAGAAGGGCGCCCTGCGCACCAAGTTGACGGAGGGGAAGGACAGCGCCTTTCGCTCCCGCATGCTCGCCGCCATCCATCGCGATGTGCCCCTGCCGGAGGCGCCCCGGCTGAGCCTGGGCCAGGTGCGGCTGGAGCCCCTGCGGCAGCGTCTGGCCGACCTGGAGTTGTTCAGCCTGCTGCGCCAAGCCGAGCGCTTCGCCGACACCTTCTCCAATGAGACCCTTGCGGAGGCGCCCCTGGCGGAAGCGCCCCGGGCGGAGGCGCCCCGGGCGGAGGCGTTTCAGGGGGAGGCGGTTCAGAGCGAGCTCTTTCGAGCCGAGCTCCCCCCGGGCGAGGCGCCGCCGGCCTCCGCTCGCCCCCTGCTGGAGCCCCTTCTGATTCAAAGCCCTGAGGGCCTGGAGCAGCTGCGGGAACGCCTGCTGGCCCACACCGCAGGCGGGCCACCGGTGGCGGTGGACACGGAAACCACCTCCCTCAATCCCTTTCGCGCCGAGCTGGTCGGCCTTGGCGTCTGCTGGGGGGAGGGGCCCCGCGAGCTGGCCTACATCCCCATCGGCCACCGGCCGGAGGCGGAAGCGGAGGACCCCCTGCCGGAGCCGAAGGATCCCTTCCCCAGCCAGCTCCCCCTGGACAGCGTGCTTCTGGCCCTCGGTCCCTGGCTGGGAAGCGCGGATCACCCCAAGGCCCTCCAAAACGCCAAATACGACCGCTTGATCCTTCTGCGCCATGGTCTGCCCCTGGCCGGCGTGGTCATGGACACCCTGCTGGCGGACTACCTGCGGGACCCTGCGGACCGCCACAACCTGGAGGCCATGGCCCAGCGGGAGTTCGGCTTCACCCCCGCCAGCTACGACCAGGTCGTCGGGAAAAAGACCACCTTCGCCGCAGTGGCAATCCCCGCCGCCGCCCAATACTGCGGCATGGATGTGCATCTCACCTGGCGGCTGAGCGGCCGACTGGGGGAGGCGCTGGCGGCGCTGGGACCCGCCCTGCCCGCCCTGCTGCGGGAGGTGGAGCTTCCTCTGGAGCCCGTGCTGGCGGCGATGGAGGCCACCGGCATTCGCATCGATCAGACCTATCTCCAGGAGTTGAGCCGGGAGCTGGCGGGCCAGCTGGAGCACCTGGAGGCCGAGGCCCAGCGGGTGGCCGGCCAGACCTTCAACCTGGCCTCCCCGAAGCAGTTGGAGGCCCTGCTCTTCGACACCCTCAGCCTCGACCGCAAGAAATCGCGCAAGACCAAAACCGGCTTCAGCACCGACGCGGCCACGCTGGAAAAGCTGGAGGACGACCACCCGGTGGTGCCGCTGCTGATCCAGCACCGCATCCTCAGCAAGTTGCGCAGCACCTATGTGGACGCCCTGCCGGCCCTGGTGGAACCCGAGACGGGGCGGGTGCACACCGATTTCAATCAGGCGGTGACCGCCACAGGCCGGTTGTCGAGCAGCAATCCCAACCTGCAGAACATTCCGATCCGCACGGAATTCAGCCGTCGCATTCGCAAGGCGTTTCTGCCTGAGGAGGGCTGGTGGATGATCAGCGCCGATTATTCGCAGATCGAGCTGCGCATCCTTGCCCATCTCTCCGGCGAGGAGGTGCTGATCGAGGCCTACAACGCCGGGGATGACGTGCATGCGCTCACGGCCCGTCTGCTGTTGGAGAAGGAGGAGGTGAGCGCGGACGAGCGGCGCTTGGGCAAGACCATCAATTTCGGCGTGATCTATGGCATGGGCCCCCAGCGTCTGGCGCGGGAGACCGGTCTCAGCCAGGCGCGGGCGAAGGAGTTTCTGCAACGGTTCAAGGAGCGCTACACCAAGGTGTTCGCCTTCCTGGAGCTGCAAGAGCGCCTGGCTCTCAGCCGCGGCTGGGTGGAGACCCTCCTCGGCCGCCGACGCACCTTTCACTTCGATCCGGGCGGTCTGGGACGCCATCGCGGCAAGGATCCCCTGGAGATCTCCCTGGAGAGCGCCCGCCGGGGGGGGCTGGAGGCCCAGCAGCTGCGCGCCGCCGCCAACGCGCCGATCCAGGGCTCCAGCGCCGACATCATCAAGCTGGCGATGGTGCGCCTCCAAGGGGAACTCAACCAGCGGCGGCTGGCGGCTCGCCTCCTGCTGCAGGTGCACGATGAATTGGTGCTGGAGGCCGCTCCCGACGTCCTGGAGGAGGTGCGGGCGCTCACCCGCCGCACGATGGAAGAGGTGATCCAGCTGCGGGTGCCGTTGGTGGTGGACACCGGAGTGGGCGCCAACTGGATGGACACCAAGTAGGCCGGAGCGTGTCCTGGAAACGTCGCGGCAGCGGACTTTCCCTGCCATGAGACACTTTGCGCATGAAGTCGATTCCGGTGCGGATTCCACCCCTCCACCGCCAGGGCGCCAAGCCCACAGCCCCTGGAGGCCGTCGCGAAGCCCTCGTCCCTGGCGGCTGTCTCGTTTCGCGCCAGGTGCCCGCCAGTGCTGCGGTTTCTCTCTCCACCCTGATCCCTCCCCGTCATGCAGGTTGAGCGCTTTTCCGTTGAGGGGCCTGTCCAGATCAGTCCCCGGGTGTATGGCGACGATCGGGGCTATTTCCTTGAAACCTGGAACCGCAAACAGTTCGCCGAGGCCATCCAACTGCCCCTGGAGGCGTCACCCACCTTTGCCCAGGACAACCAATCCCGGTCGTCCAAATCCGTGCTGCGCGGCCTGCACTACCAGCTCCCTCCCCATGCGCAGGGCAAGCTGGTGCGTTGCGTGCGCGGGGAGATCTTTGACGTGGCCGTGGACATCCGCCGCAGTTCTCCCACCTACGGCCAGTGGGTGGGCGCCCATCTCAGCGAGGAGAACCACAGCCAGCTGTGGGTGCCGGCGGGCTTTGCCCATGGCTTCCTTGTGCTGAGCGACTCTGCGGAGGTGCTTTACAAGGCCACCGACTTCTGGGACAAGGGTTCAGAGCGGTCCATCCGCTGGGACGACCCGGCTCTGGCCATCGCCTGGCCCTTCCCCTCGGGCGAGGAGGGGGGGCCGAGCGTGTCGGACAAGGATCGCGAGGCGCCCACCCTGGCGGAGGCGGCGGCTCGTGGGGAGGTGTTCCCGTGACCTCCGCGTTGAAAGTGCTGATCACAGGCTGTGGCGGCCAGTTGGGCCAGGCCCTGCTCGCGTCCCTCCCCCCCGGCATTGAGGGGATCGTCACCACCCGCGCGTCCTTGGATCTGGCCGACGCGGAGGCCTGTGGCGCGGCCGTGCGACAGCACCGCCCCGACTGGGTGATCAACTCTGGCGCCTACACCGCCGTGGACCGGGCGGAGAGTGAGCCGGAGCTGGCGCTGCGGGTGAACGCGGGCGCGCCGGACGCCTTCGCCGCGGCTCTCGCCGACACCGGGGGCCGCCTGTTGCAGCTCAGCACCGATTTCGTCTTCAACGGCTCGCAAGGCTCTCCCTATCAACCCGACCAGGCCCGGGATCCCCTCGGGGTCTATGGCGCCACCAAGGCGGAGGGGGAGCGGCGGGCGGCGGATCGGCTTCCCCCGGATCGTCTTTGCGTCCTGCGCACCAGCTGGGTCTACGGCCCGGTGGGCCAAAACTTCTGCCTGACGATGCTGCGGCTCCATCGCTTGAAGGCGGCCGCGGGTGAACCCCTGGCGGTGATCGCCGATCAGGTGGGCTGCCCCACCTCCACCTCCACCCTCGCCCAGGCCTGCTGGGCCGCGATCGCCCGCGGGGTGAGTGGCTTCCACCACTGGAGTGACGCGGGCGCCGCCAGCTGGTACGACTTCGCCGTCGCCATCGGCGAGCTTGCCGTCGCCCGGGGGCTGCTCCCCGAAGCGGCGGCCGTGCGTCCGATCGGCACGGAGGAGTATCCCACCCCCGCCAAACGCCCCTCCTATTCCCTGCTCGACTGCCGCGCCACCCGCCGGGCCCTCGACCTGCCGCCGCTCCACTGGCGGCAGGCGTTGGCGGCGGTGCTGGCCCAGGTGCCGCCCGCGGCCTGAGCCCCGCCCTCTCCGCTCCCCTTCCGTTACCCCGTTCCGCTCTCCCGATCTCCCATGCGCGATCTCCCCACCCTTCTCGCCGGCCGTCGTCGCCTCTTGGTGACCGGTGGCGCGGGCTTCATCGGCGGAGCGGTGGTGCGCCGCCTGCTGCGGGAGAGCGACGCCATCGTCTTCAACCTCGACAAGCTCGGCTACGCCAGTGATCTGAGCAGCATCGAGGAGGCTCTGGCAGCGGCGGGCTCCAGCGACGGCGGCGCGGAGTCCCGGCATCAGGTGTTGGCCGTGGATCTGGCCGACGCGGAGGCGACCGCTGCGGCGGTGCGCCAGGCGGATCCCGACCTGGTGATGCACCTGGCGGCCGAAAGCCATGTGGATCGCTCGATCGAGGGTCCGGAGGCGTTCATCGCCAGCAATGTGCAGGGCACGTTCTCCCTGCTGCAGGCCGTGCGCGCCCATTGGGAGGGCCTCGCCGGCGAGCGGCGCGAGCGCTTCCGCCTGCACCACATCAGCACCGACGAGGTGTTCGGCTCCCTCGGCGCCGAGGGCCGCTTCCACGAGGACACCCCCTACGACCCCCGCAGTCCCTATTCCGCCAGCAAGGCCGCCAGCGACCACCTCGTGCGGGCCTGGCACCACACCTACGGCCTGCCGGTGGTGCTCACCAACTGCAGCAACAACTTCGGTCCCTGGCAGTTCCCCGAGAAGCTGATCCCGGTCGTGATCCTCAAGGCCCTGGCCGGGGAGCCGATCCCGCTCTATGGCGATGGCCTGAATGTGCGGGACTGGCTCTATGTCGAGGACCACGTGGATGCCCTGCTGCTGGCCGCCACCCGGGGCGAGCTCGGGCGCAGCTACTGCGTGGGCGGCCACGGGGAGCGCAACAACCGGGAGGTGGTGGAGGCGATCTGCGCCCGGATGGATGTCCTCCATCCCCAAGGAGCGCCCCATGCCCGCCTGATCACCGCCGTCACCGACCGGCCGGGCCACGATCGCCGCTATGCCATCGACCCCGCCCGGATCACAGCGGAGCTGGGCTGGCAGCCGCGCCACTCCTTTGAGGCCGGCCTGGCGGAAACCGTGGCCTGGTATCTGGACCATGCCCCCTGGTGCGCCGCCGTGCGCGATCGGGCCCAATACGCGGGCGAGCGCATCGGCCTCGCGGGCCGAAGCTGAGGGCTGGAGCTGAGGGCGGGTCGGCCAGCCTCTACGGTGCCTCCTAGAACACAGTGCCGGCGGATCGGCCGGTTGCACCCTTGCCGTTGCGGCTCACCAACACCCTCACCCGTCGTCTGGAGACCTTCGAACCCCTGGTGCCCGGGCGGGTGTCGATCTACTGCTGCGGCATCACGGTCTACGACCTCTGCCATCTCGGCCATGCCCGCACCTACATCGTCTGGGATGTGTTGCGGCGCTATCTGATCTGGCGCGGCTACGCCGTCACCTACGTGCAGAACGTGACGGACATCGACGACAAGATCCTGCGACGGGCCGCCGGTGAGGGCCGCACGATGGAGGAGGTGAGCGAGAGCAATCTGCGGCTGGCCATGGAGGATCTCGCCCGCCTGAACATCCTGCCGCCGGATCGAATGCCCCGCGCCACCCGCTGCCTGGAGGGGATCCGCCAACTGATCGCCGACCTGCAGGCCAAGGGCATGGCCTATGCCGCCGATGGCGATGTGTATTTCTCCGTGATGGGCTGGCCCGCCTATGGCAAGTTGAGCGGGCGGGATCTGGAGCGGCAGGAGGAGGGGGCGAGCGGTCGGTTGAGCGCGGAAGAGGAGGCCCGCAAGCGCCATCCCTTTGATTTCGCCCTTTGGAAGGCCGCCAAGCCCGAGGAGCCGAGCTTTCCTTCCCGCTGGGGGCCGGGCCGGCCGGGTTGGCACATTGAATGCTCCGCGATGGTGCGCCAGGAGCTGGGGGAGACGATCGACATCCATCTCGGTGGCGCCGATCTGATCTTTCCCCACCACGAGAATGAAATCGCCCAGTCGGAAGCGGCGACGGGCAAGCCGCTGGCCCGCTGGTGGCTGCACAACGGCATGGTGAATGTCGGCGGGGAGAAGATGTCGAAATCCCTCGGAAATTTCACCACGATTCGCGCGCTGCTCGACAGCGGCGTCAGCCCGATGACCCTGCGCGTCTTCGTGCTGCAGGCCCACTACCGCAAGCCGCTGGACTTCGCCCCGGCCGCCCTGGAGGCCTCCGCCACCGGCTGGAAGGGCCTCAACGCCGCCCTGGCCCTGGGCGCTCGCTACGGGGCGCCGCTGGGCTGGTCGCCCGCCGCCGCGCCGCAGCCCGCCACCCCCGCACCGGGCGCGGCGGCGGCCTTGACACCCTCGGAGGCCATCGCCGCGATTCTGGCGGCGGATCCGGAGCTGGCGGGTTGCCATGAGCGCTTCATCGGCGCCCTGGATGACGACCTCAACACCGCCGCCGCCCTGGGCGAGCTCTTCGAGCTGGCCCGTCCCCTGCGCGCCCTGGCCAATCAACTGCAGATCAACGAGGCCCCCACCCCCACCCAGCTGGCCCTGCAACCCCGCTGGCGCCTGCTGGTGGAGCTGGCGGGGGTGCTGGGGCTGGTGGCCGAGCCGGAGAGCGCGTCGCCCGCCGAGGAGAGCCTGAGCGACGAGGCGATCGAGGCCCTGGTGGAGCGGCGCAAGGCGGCCAAGGCCGCCCGCGACTTCGCCGAGGCCGATCGCCTGCGCGAGGATCTGCGCCAGCGGGGGGTGGAGCTGGTGGACAAGCCCGGAGGCGTCACCGTCTGGATCCGCGCCTAAGCCCGCTGCAGTTGGTGGGCTTCGGCCTGGCCAGCGTCGCCGTGATGGGCAATGACGCCCTGCAGACCCTGGGCCCGTTTCTGGCCAGCCAGCGCGGGCGCGGGGGCCGCTGGCGGCAGGGGCTGGCGCTGGCGGCCCTGCTCTGCGTCGTGTTGCTGCTCAGCTGGGGGGCGGGCGGGGGGGATCCGGCCTGGGGGCGCCTGGATCGCTTTCCCCTGCCCGATCCCTTTCGCCCGCGCGATCTCCTCCCCCTCGGGGCCCTGCTGCTGCTGACGCGGTTGGGCCTGCCCGTCAGCACTTCGTTTCTGGTGCTCACCGCCCTGGCGCCGGCGCGGCTGGGGGCGATGGTGGGCAAATCCCTGGCGGGCTATGGCGTGGCCTTCGCCGTGGCGGCTGCGGTCTACGGGTTGTGGAGCCCCTGGCTGGAGGGGCGGCCGGGGGAGGAGCCGGCGGCGGCGGAATCGGCGGAGGGGGAGGAAGCGAGGGCGGCGGCCCTGGTCCGGGCCGACGGCTGGAACCGCCTCCAGTGGCTGGCCACGCTCGTGCTCTGGAGCCAGTGGCTGGTGCAGGATCTGGCCAACATTTACGTGTATCTGCCCCGGCGGTTG
>VGQX01000054.1 GCA_016882305.1 Cyanobacteria bacterium K_Offshore_surface_m2_239 | reverse complement strand
GGAGGGTCCCGGGGATATTCTCCTGGTGAAGGGTGAGCATGCTCAGATTCGCTGGCGCCGTCCGGTGCCGGATGTGTGGTTGCGCCTGGACCAGTTGCAGCCTTGGCAACCCTGAACGGGTGGTCCTGTAGAGGCGACACCGCGAGGGCGTTCAGAGGTCGAGGCGGCGGCGTTCCTGGTGAAGCCGTTCCCTTCGCCGCTTGGCCTCGCGCAACATCTCCCGTCCATCGCGCAGATAGTCGTCCACGTAGCCCAGGGTGTAGCGCTCCAGTTCCGCCAGCGCGTCCTGCACCTGGCTGAGGCAGTGGTAGAGGCTGAGACTGAAGCCCTTGGCCGCCGCCGGACAGGCCTTGGAGCGGTAAAGCTGCTCCGCTTTGGCCATGCGGGCCTGGCTGTCCCGCAAAAATCCCGTGAAGTCCTCCATGAGCTGATCGTCGTAGGGATCGGCGGCCAGGGCGCGCAGTTGGGCGCTGAAGGGGTTGATCACCTGTCCCAACCAGCGATCGATCGGGGCGTAGACCTGTCGCAGCCACTCCAGGAGCACGCCATCGCTGTGGCGGCCTCCTCGCGGAGACCCCGCCCCGGGGTCAGGTCCTCTTTGGCTTCCACCACCACCGTTCCCGCCAACGCCAACCCCGACGCGGCGACTTCCATGCTGGGCGTCGTAGCGCCGCCGGCGTTCACCGTCGCCCAGCACCTCCCAGGCGGCATTGAGGGCGACGATCCTGGTGTCATCGCCACCAGCGTCCGGGTGATGGCGTTTGACCAGGGAGCGATAGGCCGCCTTGATCTCCGCCATCGTCGCTGCGGGGCTGACGCCCAGCACGGCATAGGGATCGGCGGGCGAGGGGGCGGCCAAGGGGGACGCGGCAAAAGACCATCCTGAGGCGAATCGTTCCCAAAAAAAAGCCCCCTTGCGGGGGCATGAGGAGTTGTTGTGTGTTGTGTGAGGCCGGGGTGAATCAGAAGCGGATGGTGGTTTGCACCAGGCCGCCCAGGATTCCGAAGGTGGAGGAGCGATCGAACGAGCCATCGGCGCGGACCCCATCGGTGAGAGCGCCGAGAGGACGGCTCAACCAGAACAGGGCGGGGGTGACGCTGATGTTGTCGGACACCTGGAATTTGTACCACCACTCCCAGGCGTAGTTGCCGTCGTTAGAGAAGAGCGTCTGGGAATCTCTGTTGGACCCGCGGGCCAGACTTGTGGCAAAAGTGGGCTGACCGACAGCCATACCTGCGGAGTTTCCTCCCAAGAACACGTCATTCCACTGCAAGCCAACGTACCAGCTTTGCGTCTCCGTCACGCGGGGGTAAGCGTAAAAGACTGCCTCGTTGGGTTCATTGGCGACGACAGCACCAGAGCGGACATGGTTGTTGTTGAGGTTGTTCAGGCCCCAACCCACGCTCACGGATGGAATCAGGCCACTGCTGCTGGGTTGAGCATACGCATTCACCGCAACGCTGTTGGATTGGCCATTGCTCAACCACCAGCTGTTTGATGCGGCATAGTTGGTGCCGCGACGGAAGTTGGAGCCGCGCTGACCATAGCGATAGGCTGCGGAAACTCCCCAAGTCTTAGAGGTCCAACCGAGCTGGCCAAGGAAGCTTGCGCGGGAGCAATCGTTGCCGATGCCGCCCTCCGTGTTGGAGCAAGCAAATGGATTATTGTCTGAATTGGTAGCTCCATTATCGCCGACAGGGGAAACGTAACTCGCTGTAAGACTGAAACGTCCACTCCATAATTTATATGGAGTCTTCCAGATCAGGCCACCGCCCGATCCGGTCGCTTTGTTGTAAACGCCGGGAGCGCCGTTGAGAGAAAAAATATCAAGGATCCTGTCACCCTTGCCGCTTCCGTAGACCCCGGGGTTGGCGCCGAGGAACTCCGTGTTCCGATATTTGGCACCCACGATGGCTTCAAACTGACTGCCTAGCGGGAAGCGGTAATACAAACGGTCAACTCCCACAACATCCGAGCAATCGCGATTGCCGGTGCAGCTGGTATTTCCAAATCCGTTGGAAGCAACATCCAATGCCGTCAGGTTGACACCATTGCCATTGAAAGCATTGCTGAAGTTGCCGCTGCGGATACGGGTATAGAGCTGATCCTTGCCTGTGAAACTGGTGATGAAGTTCAGGCGAACATCATAGTTGAAGCTTGTGGCTCCATAGAGTTGGTTGTAGATTTTTGCAGCGTCCCTATTGTTACGAGCTATCGCTTTTTCTCTCGCTTCCCTAGCGCTGTTGATCGCTGCCTGATTCGTGATGACCCCGCGATTGTTTCTGATTGGGGCGGGCACGCTGGGGGCATTAACAAGGTTGCCGCCGAACGGACCCTGGCCTGCCGTGGTCTGATTGAAAGCACTGATCTCAGGGTTGATGCCACGTCCCTTGCTGTCGCCGCTGGCGTTCACAGCACCGAGCACGAAGGTGGCCTGACCCTGAAGTTTGGTGGTGGTGGAGAACCGTGTGGCTTCCAGCTCACCCACCTTGGCTTCCAGGCTGTCGACGCGACCGCGAATCACGGCGAGCTCTTTCTCAAATTCCTTGAGAAGCTTCTTCAGCTCATCGGTGATCTCCGTGATGCGATCAAGACAAGCGTTCAGGAGCGCAGCCGCCTCATAGCGTGTCATGGCCCGCTGGCCCCGGTAGGTGCCATCGGGATAACCAGCGACGCAGCCGTAACGTTCAATCAGGTTGGAGAGGGCCTGATAGGCCCAATCCGCAGGATTGACGTCGCTGAATTGATTGATGCTCGTGACTTGCTCACTGCTGGCGTATTGATTGACGCCAGAAAGGTTGAGTTCGGCCGCATGAGTTGCCAAAGGAGCAATGAGGCCCACAGCGGCAGGTGCAACCAGCAAGCGCTGGAAAAATTTCATGAAATCCTCACACCAAAAAAAAGAGGAACCCCGGTCGGGGCTGATGAACTTTAACGGTGAGACGTTGCCCGCTGTGTGGGCAAAGACACGATCCCTTGTCGTTTGGAGCACAAAAAAGCCGGCTGATGGACAGCCGGCTCAATGATCAACATGTTCAAAGCATTGCAGCCATCAACTGTTGAAATCAGATCGAGGCAGGATCAGAAGCGGAAGGTGGTTTTCACCAAGCCACCGAAGTTGGTGACAGAGCGATTGTCATCCTTTTGCAGGGCACCCAGCGGAGCACTGAGGTAGTAAATCGCAGGGGTGACACTGATGTTGTCGGTGACTTGGAACTTGTACCACCATTCCCAGGCGTAGTTGCCGTCGTTGGGGGTATTGGAGTTCAAGCTGTCCGGCAGAGCATTGTCCAGCTTGGTGATGAAGGTGGGCTGACCCACAGCCATGCCAAGGGCGTTGCCCTTCCAGAACACATCAGACCATTGGAGACCCACGTACCAGGATTGGCTGCGGGCGCCATCGATCCAGTTGGTTCCGGAAATCCCGCTATCCGCGTAGTTGAATCCGTCACCGTTGTACGCACTGATGCCCCAGCCGGCGCTGATGGAGGGGAACAGACCACCGTTGATCGGGGTCCAATAACCGCTGACGCCTACGGAATTGGTGGACTCAGCGAACTGAGAAGCCGCAACCGCCAGAGGTGTGCCATTGCCGCCGTACAGTCCGGCGCCACCACGATTCAGGCTGTAGGCCACAGCCAAACCGAAGTTGTCACCGCCGTAGCCGAGCTGGCCAGTGAAGGTGGACTGAGAGCAGCTGGTGCCGATACCACCACCGCAGATCTCGGTGCCGTTATCGCTGTAGCCAGGGGAACCATCGTTTCCATTGGCTGCCACATAGCTGACGCTGGCACTGAAGCCACCGCTCTTCCACCACAAGCCACCACCGGAACCGAGGTTCAGGTTGTACGTGCCGGGAGCACCCGCGTAGGTGAAGATGTCGAGAACGGTGTCAGCCGGATAGGCGCTGGGCCACAGAGGCAGCATGTCGTCCTGACGAACCCGACCACCGACGGTGGCGGTGAAGCTGCTGCCGATGGGGAACTGATAGAACAAGCGGTTGACGGCCACGACATCGCTGCCATCACCGAGTCCAGTTTCCTCAAACGCGATCTCCATCGCGTTCAGGCCGATCGGATTGTTGCTGCCACTCCAGGGACCCGACCCGAAGTTGCCGGCCCGCAGGCGGGTGCGGAGCAAATCCTTGCCCGTGAAGCTGGTGTCCAGATACAGGCTCAGGTCGTAATTGAAGGCGGTGGCGCCATCCAGCAGGCGGGCGGTGTGGTCGTACTGCCGCGTGACGCCCGGGATGAAGGCCGTGCCACCGATGCTCTCGATAACAGTATTATCGAAAGATGTGGCCGGATTTCCACCGAAGCCGCCAGGAACGGCTGTCCCGTAATATGCGTTGGCGCCAAGCACGAAGGTGGCGACACCGCGCAGCTTGGTGGTGGTGGAGAACTGAGTGGCTTCCAGCTCGCCCACGCGGGCTTCAAGCCCGTCCACGCGTCCACGAATGACAGCGAGCTCCTTCTCGAACTCCTTCATGAGCTTCTTCAGCTCATCGGTGATCTCGGTGATGCGATCGAGACAGGCGTTGAGCAGAGCAGCCGCTTCGTAGCGAGTCATGGCCCGCTGGCCGCGGTAGGTGCCGTCGGGATAGCCGGCCACGCAGCCGTAGCGCTCGATCAGGTTGGACAGCGCCTGAAAAGCCCAATCGGTTGGCTTGACGTCACTGAACTGATTGATGCTGGTGACCTGCTCCTCACTGGCGTACTGGTTGACGCCAGAAAGGTTGATGTCAGCGGCGTTGGCCGCGAAGGGCGCCATCAGGCCAAGGGCCGCGGGTGCCACCAGCAGTTGCTGGAAGAGTTTCATGGAAGTTGACCTCACACAACAGGCGCAAGGCGCCGCAGTGATTTTGTCGATTGGCTCTCGTCGGCACACGCCCGCGTGTGCCAGAACACTGAACGCCCTTGCCTCCACCCCGAATCCCGGAAGACCCTCTACGCCCTGTCGGGATGGACAACGCCAGTCCAGACTTCCCCCGAATGCACCAGTCCGCTGGAAACCCTGCCCCGCCCCCGTCTTGATTTCGGCGACCGCTGGCGCGCCCTCGGCTGGTGGGCCGCCCTGGCGGCGCTCTGGGCGTTGGCCACGATGGCGGACCGGGCCTGGCTGGCGCTGGACCAACGCCTCCCCAGCTGGGATCAAGCGGACTATCTGAACAGCGCTCTGGACCATGGCCGCGCCCTTGGCCTGATCCACCCGGGGAGCGGCGGCGATTGGCTCGCCCTGCTCGATCTCTCCCCCAAGATTCCCCCACTGGCCTCCCTCGTCAACGGCACCGTGATGGCCATCGCCGGTGACTCGCCTGATCAAGCCAGCTGGGCGTTGGCGGTTTGGCAGGCGCTGCTGTTGGTGGTCGTGGCCCTGTGGGGGCGGCAGTTGCTGGGCCGCAGTTTCGGGCTGCTCTGCGCCACCGCGCTGGTGTTGGTGCCGGCCCTGGTTCACCTGCGGGTGGATTTCACCCTGGATCTCCCCCTGGCGGCCTGCGCCACCCTGGCGCTCTGGCTGCTGGGTCGCTGGCAGGCTCCCGAACCGGCGGGGGGGGGCTGGGGCCAGCTGCTGGCGGCGTCCCTGGCGATGGCTGCCGCGCTGCTGGTGAAGCAGAGCGCCCTGCTGCTCCTCCTGGGGCCAGCGCTTTGGGCCGCCGCGGATGGGCTCCGCCGCCGCCGCCGTCGGCTCCAGGTGCTGGTCGGGGGGGGTGTGATCCTGGCCCTGTTGGTTCCCTGGCTCCAACACAACTGGATCACCACCCTGGGTGGGACGAATCGCGCCGTCCTGGAGTCGGCGGCCGCAGAAGGTGATCCGCCGGTGCTGAGCTGGGCCTCCTTGACTTGGTATCTCCGTGGCCTGCCGGTCCAGCTGGGTCCCGTGCTGCCCCTTCCCGCCCTGGCGTACGTCCTGGTTCGGGCCGCCGATGCCTGGCGTTGTCGCGGGGGCGAGCCTCGCGATGGCGGGAGTTCACGGCTCGCCCATGGATGGGCCTGGCTCCTGGGTTGCGCCTTCAGCGGCTGGCTGCTGACCACCCTCAGCCCCAACAAGGATCTGCGGTATTTCACCGCCGTGCTGCCGCTGTTGGTGATCCTGCTGGCGCGGGCCTGGTGGGAGATTGGGCAATGGATTCAGTTGCGTTGGGGGCGTCCCTGGGCTTGGGTCCTGCTGTTGACGGGTCTCGCCGGCGCCGCCAGCCAGGCGGTCACGGCGGCCTCCGCCCTGATCCAGATCAAGGATCCCGCTCCTGTGGCCGCGGTCACAAGGCGCCTCAGAGCGCTGGTGGGGGACCAGCCGACCACCCTGCTGGTGGTGCCGGGTCATCCAGAACTCAATGAACAGACGGTCACCACCTTTGGCAGGCTGTCTGGAGGTCAGATTGAGGGACGGCGCCTGGGGCGCGCTCGCCGCGAGCATCCCCTCGTGCTGGAGCGGAGTTCTTGGATCCTTCTGGCGACAGGGGATCAGGGCACGGATCGTCCTTTTTCCCGAGAACTCAGCCATCGTGTGCGCGCGGACGGGCGGTTCGAGCGGGTCGAGGACTGGCCATGGAGCGAGGGACGGCGGGTGGAGCTGTGGAAACGCCGGCCCAGCGCCACCGCGGTGCCGTTTGATGACGACTTCATCCGGCTGGCCCGGGGCATGGAGCGCGGTCCTGAGGGACTGGGGCCTGTGTTTGCCCGCATTGGCGCGGAACACCAGCTGGATGCGCATTTTTTGTATCAGGAGCGCGTGCGCGCCCGGGCGCTCGCCCGTTTGCGGGAGAGGCCGGACGATGCGGATGCCCTCTGGAGCCTGGCATTGGTGGCCACGCTCCGGAATCGTCCCGTGGAGGCGCATCAGTGGTATTCCACTCTTCAACGGCTGCAGCCGACCAATCCCTGGCCTCTGGCTTACCGATCCGTTGTCTTGCTGGCCTCCTGGAATCCAGTCGGCGCCCAAGCCGCCTTGCGGGACGCTCCTCTCGCCATGCGGCGGAATCCTGTGATCCACGCCTTGACGGATGTGAGCGATGTTCTGTCGGGACGATTGGATCGGCTGGCGGGCCTTCGCGGGAGCCTGCCCGAGGCCATCGCGGATGTGAAGCGGAGGTTGGAGGGCGCGCGCCTGCAGACCAGAACAAAACCCCCGTAGGGCACAGCCACGGGGGTGAAGGGGGGGTCCGCAGGGTGCGGAACCGAATGATCGTGGAGAGGTGATCAGGCCATCAAAGCCAGATCAGACGGCATTCTCCGCGAATTGCAGACCCTGATGTTGGGAACATTCGGCCATGGACACCTCCTCCTTTGGGGACAATGACAGCCGGTGACGTTTTCGGAGGCAAGGTCGTTGACCAAAACCTCCACGACACTGCTGCCGGGACCAGCTCAGCTTAAGCGGAAGCCATGGGTGGAAGCACAAAGATGCGGAAATGAAAAAGGCACCACGTGGGCGCCTGGAAGAAGGATGGGAAACGTCTCAGGTCAGAGAGCATTACCACGAGGCAGAACCTCTTCAGGGAAGACGAATTTTTCATGGGGTTGATCGGCTGGTGCCATCCAAGCCCTCAATCCCTCATTGAGAAGAATGTTTTTGGTGTAGAACGTTTCGAACTCCGGATCCTCCGCTGCGCGGATCTCCTGTGACACGAAGTCATAGGCACGCAGGTTCAGGGCCAGGCCGATGATGCCGATGCTGCTCGTCCACAAGCCCATCACGGGCACGAAGAGCATGAAGAAGTGCAGCCAACGCTTATTGGAGAACGCAATCCCGAAAATCTGGCTCCAGAAACGGTTCGCGGTCACCATCGAATAGGTTTCTTCTTCCTGGGTTGGCTCGAACGCACGGAAGGTGTTCGCTTGCTCTCCATCCTCGAACAGCGTGTTCTCCACCGTTGCGCCGTGAATGGCGCACAGCAGCGCACCGCCGAGAATTCCAGCCACTCCCATCATGTGGAAGGGGTTCAGCGTCCAGTTGTGAAACCCTTGCAGGAACAGCAGGAAGCGGAAAATCGCCGCCACTCCGAAGGACGGGGCGAAGAACCAGCTGCTCTGACCCAAGGGATACATCAGGAACACACTCACGAACACGGCGATCGGACCGGAGAAAGCGATCGCGTTGTACGGACGGATGCCCACCAGGCGGGCGATCTCAAACTGGCGCAGCATGAAGCCGATCAGCGCAAAGGCCCCGTGCAGAGCCACGAAGGGCCACAGACCCCCCAACTGGCACCAGCGCACGAAATCTCCCTGCGCCTCGGGTCCCCACAGCAGCAACAGGCTGTGACCCATCGCGTCAGCGGGGGTGCTGACCGCGGCGGTGATGAAATTGCAACCTTCCAGGTAGGAGCTGGCAATGCCATGCGTGTACCAGGAGGTGACGAAGGTGGTGCCGGTCAGCCAGCCTCCCAGTGCCAGATAGGCGCAAGGAAACAGCAGCAGACCTGACCACCCCACAAAAACGAAGCGGTCGCGCTTGAGCCAGTCGTCCAGGATGTCGAACCATCCCCGGGCCGCTGGCGCGCGTCCTACAGCGATCGTCATGGGAAAAAGTGAGCTTGGAGCGGGTTTGGGAACCCACTCGTGTGGTGGTTACCGGGAGATGGTAACAACGATGCCCCGCGGTCCGGGGGAAGATGACATGCCCTGACACTCCTTGGCGCTCTCTCCTATTGTCAGAACCTCCTTGCCGCAGGCAAAACAGGCGGGCTCGGAGCCCCCAGATTGGCCGTCCTTCATCCAATGCCCATCCCCTCTCAGACAACCGCCGATCCAGTGGACCTCATTTTGGAACAACGCGTCACCGGTTCCAGGCGGCTCTCCAACCTGCTTGCCGCGCTTGCTGTCAGCATCGGAGGGACAGGTTTTTTTCTGGCAAGCCTCTCCAGCAAGCTTGGACACGACCTATTGCCGATTTTGCATGGCTCCCAGCTGGTATGGATTCCGCAAGGGATTGTGATGGGTCTTTATGGCCTGGCGGCTCTCCTGTTGGCCACATATTTGTGGGTTGTCATTGCCGTAGACCTGGGTTCTGGCACAAATTGTTTCAACAAGTCGAAGGGCATAGCCATTATTTCAAGAAATGGCCTTCGTCGTCCTATTGAGGTAGAAGTTCCATTGCGTGATATCCAGGCTGTAAAACTTGAAATTCGAGATGGGATAAGCCCTCTGAGACGTTTATCTTTACGTATTCAGGGGAGAAGTAACCTTCCCTTAACACGTGTGGGTGAGCCTCAACCCCTGTCTGAACTAGAACTTTCTGGAGCCAAACTTGCTCGTTTTCTGGGAGTTCCTCTCGAGGGTCTGTGAGGATGGGTGCTTTCAAAAGTCACTACTTTCACATTCTTCGCATGCGGTCATTATTAGGCATCTCAACAGTGTTTCTTTTCCTATTCGGGTGCAAGCAAGAGCTTCCAACGAAGGAAATTGGCTGCAAAACTTCACAAATCCCCTGTCTGGAGGGCTTGGCCGTCGTTGATCTCCAGACCGAGCGCGGCTCTGTGGTTGTGCAGCTGGACGGTCGTCGGGCACCACTGACGGCTGGAAACTTTATGGACCTTGCGAAACGCGGTGTTTACAACGGGACACTTTTCCATCGTGTCGTGCGCTCACCGATGCCATTTGTGGTTCAAGGTGGGGATCCTGGAACTGCGGATCCCAAGGTTCCCCAGTCAGCTTATGGGACAGGGAACTTTATTGATCCAATTACTAGTGAAGCAAGATTTATACCCTTGGAATTTCAACTTGCAACCAGTGGAAAACTTGTTTATGGACAAGAATTAACTACTACTTCTCTGCTAAAAAAGCCTTCTCTCATCCACGACCGTGGATCGATTGCGATGGCACGATCGGATGATCCCAACTCAGCCAGCTCACAATTTTATATTGCTCTAAAGCCTCTACCTGAATTGGATGGCCGCTACTCTGTTTTTGGAAAAGTGATTCAGGGGATGGAGGTGGTTGATCGTCTACAACAAAATGACAAGCTAATCAAAGCTCGAGTTGTTTCCACAAATCGCTAGTCAGCATTCGCGATCAAGATTTGCTCTTTTCAGGAACAATGGCTCAAGCTGGTACCCGGCTTTCCGATCGGGTTAATTTGAGTAATTCGGTATTTATTCCGGATGCCCTCTCAAGAGCCACTTTTCCTGTTCGAGCTATTTCAAGAATTCCATAATGTGTCAATAATCTCTCCAAAGCAACCAGCTTTCCAGGATCGCCGACCACTTCCAAGGTCATAGCGTCATCAGCCACATCAACCACTTTGGCGCGAAAGACCTGAACCAAATCGATGATTGCTGCCCGGTTTTCAGCTGTTGCTGCCACTTTGAGAAGCATAAGCTCCCGCTCGACCGCTGGGATTGTGCTGAGATCAATGACTCCCAGAACATTGACTAGCTTGTTGAGTTGCTTACTCATTTGTTGCAGGGTGTGATCATCACCCTCAACAACCATGGTAAGACGGGAGATACCCTTCTGCTCAGCTGGGCCAACTGCCAAGCTTTCGATATTAAAACCGCGACGGGCGAACAGCCCTGCGATCCGGCTGAGAGCGCCTGATTCATCTTCCACCAGCACGGAGAGGGTGTGCTTCATTGGATGGTCGGGGTGCCACGCACTGCTTTACGGTAAGCGGCCATGTGCTCTCTTGGCCCATTCTCTTGAGTCTAAAACCTGGGGTCCCAGGTCGTCCAGCCATGCGAGCAACGCTGTGTTAAAGAGCTGCCCTTTCTCATCATGAGGGCAGTGGCCCGCTCCAGGAATGACATGAACGGTCAATCGCTCTTGGAAACGCTGGCATTGTCGTGCCACCTCCAAGGGCACCAAGGTGTCCTCTTCGCCCCAGATCAAGAGCATTGGCTTCCGCAACCGCTTGAGAAGGCTCGGTGCCGTGGCTCGGAGGGGTCGCAGGGCCATGGCAATGCTCATGGATCGAAGGGCTCTGACTGCACCAGGTCTCCGCGCCGGCCAAGCAATGAGTCGATGGAGCTCCCTGTCTCCGATCACATTCGTGCGATAGGCGGTCTGAATGGCCAGATCCAGGAGAGGCGAGTGGGCCACGAGCGGCACAAACACCTCCAGGGGCAGAAGACGACACAGCAACACGACAACCCATCGCTTCAGCCTGCGTCTCCAGGGGCGGCGTCGTCTCCTTGTCCCCTGGAGGTCAGTGGGATTCAGCATCAGCAACATGGGGTCTGGCAGGGGAGCCGCAATCAGAGCCAACACCCACTGGGGGAAAAAAACGCTGCAACTTAGGGCAACAAGACCACCAAGGGAGTGCCCGACCAAAACGGCGGGTTCTCCCACCACCTCGTTCAGGAAGCCGTGGACCTGTCGTGCCCAGATGCGGTTGTCCAATCGCCCAGCGGGTTGGCTGGAAGCTCCGAACCCCAGGAGATCCAACCCATAAACGCTCCATCCCGCATCAGCCAGGGCAGAGGCGTTGCGGCGCCAGTGTCCACAACCTGTGGCAAAGCCATGCAGGAGAACCAAGGGAGGATGAGATTTTTTCCCGAGATGACGCCAGTGGCAACGGTGGCCGTTCCACTGCCACTCTTGATGTTCACCCCACTCGGCGGTGTCCTGTGTGCTGTCCTTCATCGTGTGACCTGCTGATGAACCCTGATGGCAATCCGGTTTTGGAGGGCGCCGCCTCCTTTCATCCAGGTCAGGGCTTCTTCAATCCTGGAGCTCGACCCTCGCGTGACCTGGGTGTGCTCCTTGCACGCCGTCTGGCTGCGGAACGCCCCCCGCGAATTCTGGATTTGATGGCGGGTTGCGGTGTGCGCAGCCTGCGTTACGCGCTGGAAGGCAACGTGCGCTGTCTGTGGGCGAATGATGCCGATCCCCAGAGAGAGAGGGACCTCCAGCGCAACCTGGCCAGCCTTCAAGACCATTGTTTGGTCAGACGAACGTCTTGGTCGGCCCATCGGTTGTTGGCGGATTGTCTTCTCCGCAACGAACGGTTTGATCTGGTGGATCTGGATGCCTTCGGCTCTCCCCATTCCCTGATTCCTTTGGCGTTGGAGGCCGTTGCGTTGAATGGTCTTCTTTATCTTGCCAGCACAGATGGCCGGGGACCGACGGGCCATGACCGAACAGCTGCCCTGCGCCGCTTCGGGGCCTCCGCACGAACCCATCCGGCAAGCTGGGAACAGGGGTTGCGGCTTCAAATCGGCCTCATGGCCCGCATCGCCTGGTCTCAAGGGCGCGGACTGGAACCTGTGATCTCCTTCAGTGACGGACGTGCTTTTCGCACGGCGGTGCGTCTCCGTCGCCATCCCCGATCGGATGAGGAAACCTTCTTGGGTCTGGTCGCCGTCTGCCACGGCTGCGGGGATCAACAAGTGCAGTCGATGCGTCATCTGAGACGTTGGCTGCCTTGCACTTGCGCCTCGAATGGGGAGTCCGCCCTGGCGGTGAGTGGTCCCCTATGGATCGGCCCTCTGCAGCACCAACCCACCTTGGACGCCATGGCAGCCGAGTCTGCTTCGCTTCCGAGAAGTGTGTGCCGAGCCAGTGGGGCGCTCCTGGAGCGTTTGCGGAGGGACCGGGGCTGGCCTGCCCGCAGCTGGCCTCACGCCCTTGTGGCACGTCGGATTGGGACGGCGCCTCCCACTCTGCAGAGGCTTGTGGAACGTCTCAGGCAGGAGGGGTTCCTGGCGGTGGCCAATGGGGTGATGCCTGGCCAGATCAGAAGCGACGCACCATGGCCCGTCATCCTTGCCTTAGCCGCGGAAGCGGTGGGTGGATCTGTTAAATAAGAAGCGCCTTCCCACATTCCGCTCCATGGCCTCGGAGATTTTTGGCACTGCTGCTCTCTTCTGGGTGTTGATTCCTGTCGGCCTCCTGGGCGGGAGCTTGCTCCTGAAGGTGCTGAAGGATTGAGATCCTCTCGGGTGGGGCGCGTCCCATCCCCGCGCCTTCCTAAGCTCAGCCGGCCTTGGTAAAGCGTTCATGCGGGTTCTGGTGGTGGGCGGAACGGGCACCCTGGGGCGGCAAATCGCCCGCAGAGCCTTGAACGAGGGTCACGCTGTGCGCTGCGTGGTTCGTTTTCCCAGGAAGGCCGCCTTCCTCCAGGAGTGGGGGTGCGAGCTCACCCGAGGGGATCTTCTCGAGCCAGAAAGCCTGGACTACGCCTTGGAGGGACAAGAGGCCATCATTGATGCGGCCACCTCCAGAGCCACGGATCCTGGCTCGTGTTACCCCGTGGACTGGACGGGCCAACAGAATCTCTTCCATGCGGCCCAAAAGGCCGGCACAAAACGGCTTATCTTCTTTTCACTTCTGAATGCACATCAGCATCTGGATGTTCCTTTGATGGAGATCAAGGCTCGATCTGAGGACTGGTTGATGGCTTCCGATCTTGACTTCACAATTCTTCGTTGTGCCGCGTTCATGCAGGGACTGATCAGTCAGTTTGCCATCCCTGTCCTGGAAAGCCAAACCGTCTGGGTGAGCGGAGTTCCCACTCCGATCGCCTATATGAACACTCAGGATCTAGCCAGGTTTGCCGTTGCGGCATTGGGAAGAGAGCAGACGATTCGCAAAGCTTTTGCAGTCGTTGGTCCCCGTGCTTGGACGACCGGGGAAATTACGCAGCTTTGCGAAAGATTTTCTGGCAAGGAGGCAAAGGTTGTTCGCGTACCGCCTCTGTTCTTGCGATTGATGCGTTCGGTGGCAGACTTTTTTGCTGCCAGCGTCAATGTCGCGGAACGGCTCACTTTCGAGCGGGTGACTGGCGGAGGACAACCGCTGGACGCGCCGATGAATGAGAGCTACGAAGCCTTCGGCCTTGATCCCAGCGAAACCACCTCCCTTGAGCAATACCTCCAGGAGTATTACCAGACCATTCTCAAGAGACTCAAGGACATGGAAGCCGATCTCGACAAAGACGCCAAGAAGAAACTGCCGTTCTGACCCCACTTGCCTGGTTCGCATGTACTATTGGATGTCTCTTGGGGGTTGCCATGTCCATTGCGCAAATCAAAAACCTCCAGCGGCGTCTGACGTTGCTGGAACAGGAGGCCATGACGGAAGTGAGCCGTGCCTGCGGTCATGAACTCTGGCAAACCCTCGGATTTGATGCCCTTGATGCGATTGAGGATGGGGAACGACGCGCTCGTGCCAATTACTACTTCGGCCAGCTGCAGACGGCCCGTCAATTGATGGAGGTACTGGGCTGACGCAACAGTCGGCGCAAACGTCGTTCCTCTTGGGGCTGCACAGGTCGCCATTGTCCCGGTGCCAAACCCTCCAGGGTCAAGGAAGGACCATTGTCACAAAGTTCAATGGCCACGCGGATCAAGCGAAGGGTGGGCAAGCCGACAGCGGCCGTCATGCGCCGCACCTGCCGATTTCGCCCTTCCCGCAAGCTGAGCTCCAGCCAACCGGTGGGAATCGCCGCGCGATAACGGATCGGCGGAACCCGGGGCCCCCAAGGAACCTCCACCAGCTCACGAACCCTGGCAGCAAGAGTTTGACGTTTCTGGATGCACAGGCCCTCCCGGAGCAGAGCAAGCTGTGCGTCCTGAATCTCACCCTCCACCTGAACGTGGTACGTGCGCCAGTGGCCCCAGCGTGGCTGACTCAAGCGAGCTTGCAGAGGGCCGTTGGAGGTCAGGACCAGGAGTCCCTCACTGTCTGCGTCCAATCGGCCTGTGGGGTAGACCCCGGGAACAGGAAGGATCTCGGCAAGCGTGCTCCAGCGGCTGTTGGGCTCTGGGGTGAACTGGCTGAGGACCCCATAGGGCTTGTGCAGAAGGATGGTCGTCAGGGCGGTTCGGGTTGGCGAGGGCACTAGCCTCTAGAATAAGAAGCGACCAATGTCCGGTTTCATTTCCGTATGATCGAAACGTCGGGTGTGATTGAAAAAGAGCAGGGAAATGGGTTTTACCTTGTCACCCTTGAGCAGCCGGCTGGACATCAGTGTCTGTGTCGCGCGGCTGGGAAGCTGACCAAGTTTCGCATCAAATTGTTGGCGGGCGACAAAGTCTTGGTGGAAATCAGCCCCTATGACCTCACCCGCGGTCGCATCACCTACAGGGAACGCAACGCTGGAGCAGCCAATCCGCGCCCTGCAGGCAATCGTCCGGGAGGCCCCAGGAGGCGTTGACCTCTCAGGGCCAGTTTTGAGCATGATTTAGAGCAAGCTTTCGACCGCCTGACGGAATTCAGTCCTTTGCTTAACACCGCGCCATGTATTTTTTAGCTCTTTATTGAAGAAGAGTTGCACAGTTGGGGTGCCTGTGATACCTGCTTGGGCAGCAATCTCTTGATCCACATCGATATCAATCTCTACGCCTTGAGCTTTTCCATCCAATTCATTCAGCACTCGTTTGAGTTGTGGTTTTAGGACGTGGCACGGGCCGCACGTTGGGGATGTATAGATCACAAGCAATGGCTTGTTAGACTCGTGATAGAGACGTCTCAAGGCATAGGCCCCCTTCTGCCATGACAAATCTTGGGAATAGTTGTCTGCATCACTGGTTGCTGTTCGCATCGGCGTACCTGAAGGTTCGGGATCGATCGAATCCCTGGCAACCGTTACCGCCAAATCATGGTGGCTTAGCCACCGTTCAGCTGCCAACGCTGCCTGACAGCCACTTCCTGCGGCTGTAATGCCTTGACGCCATTCCGCATCGGCTACGTCCCCTGCGGCGAAAACTCCTTCCAGGGATGTCTCGGGTCTTCCGGGTCGTGTGAGGATGTAACCCTTGGAATCAAGTTGCAGTTGATCTTGGAATAAATCAGTGTTGGGCGTGTGGCCAATCGCATAGAAGAGTCCTTTCACAGCAAGCTGGTTCAGACCACCGCTGCTGCGATCA
Source organism: Cyanobacteria bacterium K_Offshore_surface_m2_239 (assembly GCA_016882305.1). Classification (GTDB taxonomy): domain Bacteria; phylum Cyanobacteriota; class Cyanobacteriia; order PCC-6307; family Cyanobiaceae; genus Cyanobium. The sequence continues at coordinate 1,198 of VGQX01000054.1, read as the reverse complement.
CGCAACGTAAGGGCTTCCAACCAATCAGTTCCTTGCACATCCAACACCTCTGCATTCCAGTGAACAGTAATAGCGGAATTAGCAAGAACACGATCTGCCATTGCAGCACTGGCACGCAATTTCTCACTGCGAACAATCAGATGAACATGGCTGCCATACTTGGTGAGATAGACTGCCTCTTCACAGGCCGAATCGCCTCCGCCTACCACTGCCAAACTCTCTTGCCGAAATTGTGGAGTGGCTCCATCACAAATCGCGCAGGCGCTAATGCCCCGACTCCAGAAGTCATCTTCATGGGGAAGGTGCAATCGATTGGCACTGGCTCCAGTGGCTAAAATCAAGGACTGTGTTCGGATGATTTCGGAATCCGAGGTCGTGATCGTGTAGGGACGGTGACTCAAATCAACGCTGATGGCATCGACCTCTAAAAGCTTCGTGCCCCAACGAACAGCTTGCGCTTTGCAGCGATCCATGAGATCAGGACCGAGGATCCCGTCTGGAAAACCTGGGTAGTTCTCAACGTGCGTGGTGGTCATCAGTTGTCCACCGGGGATTCCGCCTTTTTGAAATCCTGTGATCAACAACGGGGAGAGGTTGGCACGAGCTGCATAAATGGCAGCGGTGTACCCGGCTGGGCCGGAACCGATGATCACAAGGTTTTGCAAAGGATGATGGGCTGGATCCCGCAGTGCGTGGGCTCCAGACTCTTCCGTTGGTGCCATTGGCTAACACGGATCAACTTCGCCTAAGCCTAGGACTTGCCATCATCACCCGGCCGGGCGTGACCAATCGTGAAAACCGGATACCGGATCACGCAAAATTTAAGGTTTGCTTTAGCATTCAAGAAGTCCGTCGGTTTCAGGTCGATGCTCGGGTCTCAGATGAACGGGAACCATGAGAGCGTTTTCCTTCAGCAATTCCGGGTGCGTTTCCAAAGTTACAAACCATTCGCGAAATTCTTCCGTCAACGCGTAACTATCCTCGAAACGCTCCATTCCGTCTAAGGCGGCCCTCCTTGCCAGGGCCCAACAGACGGCGACAGTCACCCTGCGATGCACCGAGGCGTCCATTTTTAGCGTCCGGCTGTAGGGATTTTGCCAGAGAGTCAGGGGATTCTCGGTGTTTTTTGACACAATGAAAAGATGGCGTTGAGCCAATGGCTCACTACCTGTTCAAGATCAACGCTGTGCCGCAACCG
>VGQX01000053.1 GCA_016882305.1 Cyanobacteria bacterium K_Offshore_surface_m2_239 | reverse complement strand
GGCGCGGGAGCGGCTGGCCCGGGAGGTGGCCCTGGGGGCGGATCTGGTGCTGCTGGTGGTGGATGCCGACCTCACCCGGGTGGAGGCCGCTGTGGTGGAGCGGCTTCTGGCGGAGGGCAAACCCCTGCTGCTGGTGCTCAACCGCGCCGATGCCTGGCCTGCGGAGGAGCTGCCCGCGCTGCTGGCCAGCCTGCGCCGCCGCCTCCCCGCCACCGCCGCCCACCTGGAGCCCCTCGCGGTGTCCGCCGCCCCGCGCCAGGCCCAGCTGCTGCCCGACGGCCGCGTGCGCGGCCTTCCCGGTCCGCCTCGCGTCGAACCCCTGCGCCAGGCCCTCCTGTCGCTCCTGGCGGAGGAGGGGGAGCGGCTCCTCGCCCTCAACGCCCTCCGGGCGGCGGATGCCTTCGCCGCCGAGCTCTTCCGCTGTCGCTTGCGCCACGGCCGCCAGCAGGCCCGGGTCCTGATCGGTCGCTACGCCGCCGCCAAGGCCGCTGGCGTGGCTCTCAACCCGGTGCTGGGCCTCGATCTGGCCGGTGGCCTGGCCTGCGACAGCGCTCTGGTGCTGCAGCTCTGTCAGCTCTATGGCCTGCCGATGACCCGCGGCGGCGCCCGCCGCCTGCTGCTGTCGCTCAGTGGTCACAACGCCCTGCTGGGGGGCACGCAGCTGGGGTTGCAGGCGCTGTTGGGGGGGGTGCGGCAGGCGTTGCTGCTGGCGGCGCCCCTGAGCGCCGGGTTGTCGCTGGCGCCCGCCGCGCCGGTGGCCATGGCCCAGGCCGCCCTGGCGGTGCACACCACGCGCCGCACCGGGCGCCTGGCGGCGGCGGCCCTGCTGCGCGGGCGGGTGGCGGCGGGGCATCCGGCGGCGCTGCTGCGGCGCCTGGCCGAGGAGGATCCAGCCACCCGCCGCTGGCTGGCCGACTGGCCCACCACCCGCAGCGCCAGCCGTGGCGCCACCCGTGGCGGGGGGGGGCGCGGGTCGTGAGCGCCGTCGCCCTCTTCGGCACCAGCGCCGATCCCCCCACCCTGGGCCACAAGGCCCTGCTCCAAGGCCTGCTGGCTCTGTTCCCCCGCGTCGTCACCTGGGCGAGCGACAACCCGATGAAACCGCGCCAGACGCCCTTGCCGGTGCGCCTGGCCCTGCTCGCCGCCCTGGTGGACGCCATCGGCGATCCCCGGCTCACCCTCGCCCAGGACCTCAGCAGCCCCTGGGCCATCGAGACCCTGGAGCGGGCCCGCAGCCGTTGGCCAGGGGAGACGCCGGTGTTTGTGGTGGGCAGTGATCTGCTGGCCCAGATGCCCCGCTGGCGGGAGGCCTGCCGCCTGCTCGACAACCTCGAGTTGGCGGTGGCTCCCCGGCAGGGGTGCCCCGTGGAGGAGCGGGATCTGGAGGCGCTGCGGCGGTTGGGGGCACGGGTGCGCCTGCTGCCGCTGGTCCCCCCGGCCACGGCCAGCTCGCGGGCGCGGGAGCTGGCGGGGCTGTCGCCCGATCCGGCCCAGGTGCCGGAGGAGCTCTGGCCCTTGCTTCAGCGCCATGGGCTCTACGGTCTGTCCTCTTCCTCCGCTCCCTCCTGATCCCATGCGGCTTGCCTTGGCCCAGCTCGATGCCCTCGTCGGCGACCTGGAGGGCAATGGCGAACGCCTCCTGGCGGCCTGCGAACAGGCGGCGCGCCTGGACGCGCGCCTGGTGGTGACCCCGGAGCTGTCGCTGTGGGGCTATCCCCCCCGCGACCTGCTGCTGCGGGCGGCGCGGCTGGAGCGCCAGGAGCGGGTGCTGGCGCGGTTGGTGGAGGCCATGCCGCCGGGGGTGGGGGCCCTGGTGGGGGTGGCGGAGCCGATTCCCGGTGGCGGTCAGCCGGCGCTCTTCAACGCCCTCGCTCTGGTGGAGCGGGAGGGCTGGCGGATCGTCTGCCGCAAGCGGCTCCTCCCCAGCTACGACGTTTTTGACGAGCGGCGCTACTTCCGGGCCGGCGAGGCGCCCGCAGTTCTGGAGCTCTCCGCTGGCGGGCGCTCCTGGCGCCTGGGCCTCACGATCTGCGAAGACCTCTGGGTGGAGGAAGACCTGCAGGGGCATCGGCTGGCGGGGGCGGATCCGATCGCGGAGCTGCTGCCCCACCGGGTCGATCTGCTGCTCAACCTCTCCGCGTCGCCCTTTGGCCAGGGCAAGGCCGCCCTGCGGCGGCGCCTGGCGGCGCGGGCGGCGGCGCGGTTGAGCGTGCCGGTGGTCTACGTCAATCAGGTGGGTGGCAACGACGAGCTGGTGTTTGACGGTGGCAGCTTCGTGGTGGATGCCGCAGGCAGCGTGGTCGTTCAGCTCGCCTGCGCGGAGCCCGATCTGGGGGTGTGGGATGGGGCGGCGCCCCTGCGGGTCTGTGAACCGTTGCCGCCGCCGCTGGTGGAGGAGGAGCAGCTGCTGCGGGTGTTGTGCCTGGGCGTGCGGGATTATGCGCGCAAATGCGGCTTCCAGCAGGCCGTGCTTGGTCTCAGCGGCGGCATCGATTCGGCGCTTGTGGCGGTGATCGCCTGCGGCGCCCTGGGGGCGGACCGGGTGCGGGCCCTGCTCCTGCCCTCCCCCTGGAGCTCCCGGGGGTCGGTGGAGGATGCCAGCGCCTTGGCGTCGCGGTTGGGGATCGCCACGGCCACCGTGCCGATCGCTTCGCTGATGGCGGGCTTTGACGCGGCGTTGACCCCCGCCCTGGGCGCCACACCGGAGGGGGTGACGGCGGAAAACCTGCAATCCCGCATCCGCGGCTGCCTGCTCATGGCCGTGGCCAACCAGGAGGGGCGCCTGCTGCTGGCCACCGGCAACAAATCGGAGCTGGCCGTGGGCTACTGCACCCTGTATGGCGACATGAACGGCGGTCTGGCGGTGATTGGCGACCTCTACAAAACCTCCGTCTATCGGCTCTGCGCCTGGCTCGACAGCCCCGCCGCCGCCCCCTGCCGCGCCGCCCTCGGCCTGCCGCCGACGGGTCCCTTGATCGGCGAGGCGATCCTGGCGAAGCCCCCCAGCGCCGAGCTGCGGCCCGATCAGCGCGACAGCGACTCCCTGCCGCCCTACGAGGTGCTCGATCCGCTTCTGAAAGGGCTGGTGGAACGTCTGGCCACGCCCGAGGAGCTGCTGGCGGGGGGGGCGGAGCCGGCGCTGGTGGCGCGGGTGATGGGGCTGCTGCAGCGGGCGGAGTTCAAGCGCCGTCAGGCGGCGCCGGTCTTGAAGGTGAGCGCGCGGGCGTTCGGCAGCGGCTGGCGCATGCCGATCGCCGCCAAGGTGACATAAACCAGCGGGCCACAACCGATGGCTGGTGGGACGAGGTTCTAGGCGTCCGTCCCCATGGCATCCGCACGGGAGGATGGCTGGAGGATCTGGGTGGCCATGGGTTCGTAATACGAGATCGGCGGTGTGGCTGGTCTGGTGTGGTGATGCAGGGAATGGAGGTGGCTGGAAGGCAACGGGACGTGATCCAGGGGCGAGGGGTGCAAAGGGGAGTGATTGCCATGCCTGTGATCAGGGCCGGCATCCTCCTTGTGATCAAGAAAAGCATTCTCAATCGCCAGTGGAACACCATGGGGCGTATTGGCGATGGCTCTTCTCCAAAGTTCCAACGTCTGGCGGTGTTCCTCGGGATTACTGAGGCCGGATCGGAAACAAAACTGCTCCAGAGATCGGCACCAATGCTGATAGTAGGTTTCCCCAGTGTCTGGATCTCCAAGGCTTTGCGCCTCCCGGATGGATTCCGCCATCAGATTCATCCAGTCTGTTGCGGAAAGATGATTGAGTTTCACCAGAAGGTTGCCCAGGGCGTAAGCTTCCGCCTCCCAGGAGTCTTGAAAGGGAGACTCCCCATCGGACCGGAGGAGAGGTTGGCAGGGTTCCTCAGCGAAGCTGAGCCGATCGACAGCGGAAGCGGAGGAGGACGCGACGTCCAAGGGCTGGCTGCTCGCAGGATTGGCGTGGCCAGACACGGGTGTTTGGGGTTCGTTATCCATCAGACCAGCTCCATCATCGGTTCCCAGATATCGATATTGATGAACATGCGCGGATCGGTGTTGACGTTGCCAAAGCAGTCGCTGGCACGGAATCTGACGGAATAAACTGGAGCGTAAAACTTTTGCCTTGACTGGCAGGCAACCTCGGGGTAGGGCCCGTGATATTTTCCGTCAAATTTGTCAATGGATTCCTCGCTCAATCCGTAATATTGCATGATGGTTCCTTCGGCCCCTCTGATGTAGGGATAGGTGCGCGAATGCCAGGTTCCAGAAAAGCGGATGATGCGGATCCGATCGCCGACGCTGAATTTGGCTCGATCGCCGATTCGACCGATGGAGCCAGCGACCGTCGGGTCGTAGGCCCTGGATTGATGCAGTCCGTTCTTGGGTGGACCGTCACAACCTGGGATCGTTTGGATTCCCGCTTGCTTTCGGATGGCACGCGCGCGCGCCAAGCGTTGCGGGGAGGTGATTTTTCGCCGAACCAACTCCTCAGAGGTGATGCCTAAAAACTGGCCAAACGTATCAACAAATAAGGCGATTGTATGTAGCCAGAGTCCATAATAACTTGCGTTCATATAATCCCGTGGAGAAAGTAACTCTCTCCCCCAGCGAGCAGCATCAAGGCCATAGAAGGGGCTGGGTTTCCCCTGGATGCCGTTACCTGCAATTGTTGTAAACAAAACCGCGTAGATCGCCGTTAAATGCCCTTGCCACCGTTCATGCCAGACCGTTGAAACTGCTTGTTGTTTGTCGGGAATAGGACCGAAGCTGTCCCATCCTTGCGAATTTTGTGGACCATCCATGGTTGAAGCTCTAAAAAACTTTGGTCGATGAAAGCAACGGGTTCAGGGATCAGGAAAGCAGGATTTCTGAGCCAATTATCGAATTTCTCGTCACCCGCTTGCGCAGTTCTGCCTCCGAGAGAGACTCCCAGCCGGCTGGCCTTACCGGGATCACAAAGAATCGCACCTCGGAATTGGAATCCCAAACCTGAATTTCTTCAATCCTGTCGCGATAGGACTGCCACTGACGACGCTTGTCGGCATGGCTGCCGGCAAGATCATTCATGAATTCATCGATGACTCCAATGGGTTCCTTGATGACTCTCGATCGATATTGCTGCGATCTATACCAGGTCGGCTGAATGCCGAGCAAGGCTTGCGGATAACAGGAGCAGACGGTGCAACTCACAATGTTGTGGACAAATTTTCCTGCACTCGGACCGGACTCCTGAACACCATTCATGAGAATCTTGACGTAATTCCCCTCGGGCCCAATCGCTGTGCCGGGTAAGACAAACTCTTTGGCTAACAGCGGCTTGCCGGTGTCAGGATTGATGGTTTTAAAAAAGAAATCCTGGAGCAACAAGCTTGTTTTGAAGGGGGCATCGGCTGGCGGATGCAACAGTTGCTGGCGGAATTCCGCATTGACCCAAGCGTGAGCCACGACGGCAGCACCGAGGTGGGGACCCACACCCTTTTCGTAATATTCGACAAATTGATCCAGCATTTTTGCTGGGATGATTCCCTTTTCAATCAGCAGGCTTTTCAGCGCCAGCACACGCTCTTTGATCGAAGGTAACGGTTGTTCACCATTCTTGTAACGCCCCTCGGAAATTGGCGAGCCTCCAAGATCAGCGAGATCTTGTGGAGACGGTTCCGGTTGTGATGGAGCGGGATCTTTAGAACTTCCTCCAACGTTTGCTTGACCCGCTGAGGGAGCAACGACACTGCCAGCTGCAGCGGCTGCGATTGCCATCCGCTTTAACACATCCCGTCGCCCGGGTGCATTGGTTGCTGGCTTATTGGAGTTGTTGTCAGTCATACGGGCAAATCATCAGTGGTTGGCAGGGTGGTTGGCAGGTTTGCTGCGCTGGCTTAAAAAGCAATGAAGGATTTCAAGGAGAAGACACCCAGAGGAGGATTGTCACTGTTCGCCTCAGGATTGAGAATATAATAGAAACCTGGCACCAGCGAAATGTTATCGGTTAATCGGTATGTATAGGAAAGTTCAAGATGCCAAGGTGGCGTGCTCTGTGACTGAAGCGTGTTGGAACTGTATGACACAACTCTGTAAGGATTGCCGACAAGAAAAGTGGCCACATTGCCGGCACCACCGAGGTTGTTGATCGATAGAGCCGCATTCCATTGCAATAGGCCTGCTTGATCACCTGACTTCGCGCCAAGACGTGGGTCAAGGCCGTTGGTCGTGGCTGTTGCCCGCACGTAGCTGGTGTCGGCGCTGAGATAAAAATTGCCACCCAGATGCCAGCCGAACCCCAGGCCATAGGTGTCGGCGTTCATGCCGGTGTTTGTCAAAAGTGTGACATTGTTGACCGGCGACAACACAGCGGAGGAGCCAAAGGGTTGATCCGCCAGTGCGGTTCCGGTTTGCGCTGTGATTCCGAATGGCGTGCCCTGTGGGATGTTGAGTTTTCCATAGGTGGCGGTCATGCCAAAGGTTTTGCTTTGCGGTGTAGGCCAGATGCTGAGCTGAGCAATGGTCGCCTGGCTCGCTCTTGTCGACCCACCTTGAGTCTGATAGGTGCCACCAAACAAGGGTTCGCCGCTGTAGCCACCGAAATAACCAAACCCAGCAGTGAAATTATTGCTGATCATGTAATCAGCTGAGATGCCTTTGCGCCCTAAATATGGGTAATAGATCGGGTCAAGACGGCCGAATCGGCTGATGGACTGCGTGTATGGATAGGCGGCGATAAAGGGAAGGTTGCCACCCAGAAACTCGCTAGAGATGTCGCTGCTGACGGCGTCGATTGTGATGTTGAGCTTGTTGATGGGTTGAAATCGATAATAAAGATCGCCAACGCTGACTGTATTGTTATAGGGTGGTGCATCAAAGGATAGGCGAGTCTGGTATGTGCCCGTGTTGTTCGCGGTGAAGCCAAACAGTGAGGCGCTGATCGGATCGAGGTTGGAGGTGTAGAGGTCGAGTCCTAAGCGATCTTTGCCGCTGTCAAAACTGGTGCCGATGGAAATGATTTGGGAGTATTGGAAGGCGATTCCCTGTGATAATGGTCCAGAGGCCAAGCTTTGCTCGATCTCCTGCGCTTTCTCTGCGCTGAAGGGGGAGACTTCGAAGCGAGCGGATGATTCTGCCCTTGTGGTTCCTGAGACGCCATTCAAGTACATTGTTGTAAAGCCTTGAAGTTTCGTCGTTGTACTGAACTCCATGGCTTTTAATTCGCCTACTCTGGCTTCCAGGCCATCGACCCGGCCCCGAAGGACGGCTAGCTCCCTCTCAAACTCCTTCGTCAGGCTTCTGATCTCATCCGTGACTTCGGAGATGCGATCCAGGCAGGCCTGGAGAAGTGCGGCGGCTTCATAGCGGCTGATGGCTTGACTTCCGCCAAAGAGGTTGTTGGGATAACCGTGAACACAGCCGTAGTTCTCGCTTAGATTGACGATGGCCTGGTAAGCCCAATCGGTTGGGCGCAAGTCTGAAAAGGTGGGAATCTCTCTGGTTGTTCGTCCAGTCTTCGCATAGTCCGATACCGTTGCAGCACGTGAGCTGATCTCTGCGTTGGGAAGCACGGACGTCAGAGCAAGCAGCACAAAAAACTTAAATCTGTTCATTCTGAAGTGGGTTTTTCAGGGCGATATATGGTGGTAAATAGTGATTTCTTTCTTGATTTTGTTTGACAAGACTCGGCTGTCAGCCGGGGCCAATTTCCTGGTGTTGATGTTGGCGCTCAGCGGCTTGGGTCAAAGCGCTGATTGGATGTGGCTGCAACATTTGAATATAAAAAGCATTATTCTAAGTGGGCCTGTACAAATGCGCTCGTCCGAATGTCGCCTAAACGCAAGTTGTTTTTAAAACGTAGTCTGCACGGCGGTCGATGACAGGGCGCCTCAGCCCTTTGTCTGGAGCTCTGGGGGTCTGTCGCTCCCTGCGGTTCGCGGCGCAGCCGTTCCGCCCTACTTGCCGATGCAGAAGCGCGCGAACACCCGCTCCAGCACCGCCTCGCTGACGTCCTCCCCCGTGATCTCGCCCAGCGCCTGAATCGCCTCTCGCAGGTCGATGGTCCAGAAGTCCCAGGGCAGGCCCCCGGCGGCCGCGTCCAGGGTGCGGCCCAGGGCGGCGGCGGCGGCGGCGGTCAGCTCCCGCTGGCGCTGGTTGAGGGCCACCTCCAGCCCCTGAAGGTCGGTGGCACCACAGCGTGCCAGCAAGGCGGCGGTGAGCGCCTCGCTCCCCTCGCCGCTGAGGGCGCTGAGGGTCACCTCCGCTTCCGGCGGGGGGGCGGCGCCGGGGGGGAGCCGGTCGCGCTTGTTTCCCACCACCAGCAGGGGCACCCCGGCCGGCACCCGCTCCCGCAGCTCCTGATCCGCTTCCGTCCAGCCCGCGCTGAGGTCGAACAGGAGCAGGATCACGTCGGCGCTCGCCAGGGCCGCCTCGCTGCGGGCGATGCCGAGCCGCTCCACCGGATCGCTGGTGGCGCGGATGCCGGCCGTGTCCAGCAGGGTGAGGGGAACGCCGTCGAGGAGGAGCTCACTTTCCAGCAGGTCGCGGGTGGTGCCGGGCAGATCGGCCACGATCGCCCGCTCCCGACGGCTGAGCAGGTTGAGCAGGCTGCTCTTCCCCACATTGGGCCGACCGACGATGGCCACCCGCAGGCCCTCCCGCAACAGCTCCCCCTGCCGCGCCTCCGCCACCAACCGCTCCAGCTCGTCGCGCTGCTCCTGAAGCGCCCGGGCGACGGCGGCGCCATCGAGGGGGGGCAGGTCGTCCTCAAAGTCGAGGCGGGCCTCCAGCTCGCTGAGCTGGTCGAGCAGGGCGGCCCGGGCCGCGCTGATGCGCCGCTGCAACCCCCCCTCCAGGCCGGCCATGGCGAGCTGGGCGGCGCGGCGGCCGCGGGCGGCCACGAGCTGGCCGATGGCCTCCGCCCGCGTGAGGTCCAGGCGGCCATGGAGCACGGCCCGCAGGCTGAATTCCCCCGCCAGCGCGGGCCGGGCGCCAGCGGCGCAGACCAGCTCCAACACCCGTCGCACGACCACCAGCCCGCCGTGGCAGTGGAACTCCACCACATCTTCCCGGGTGAAGCTGCGGGGGGCCCGCATCAACAGCAGCAGCGCCTCGTCGACCCGCTCGCCCGTGGCGGGATCCACCACATGGCCGTAGAGCACCCGGTGGCTCTCCCAGGGGGGCGAGCCTGGGGGTTGAAACAACAGGCGGCCGATGGCTTCCGCCCGTGGCCCGGACACCCGCACGATGGCCACGCCGCCTTGGCCCGGGGCGACGGCGGTGGCAATGGCGGCGATGGTGTCAGCGGCGGCGGCGGCGTCCAGGGGAAGGCGCCCGGTGGGCCGGGAGGAGGGGGCTGGTTTCAGTGTGGGGGGTGACAGGCCCCCTACCGTCGGTCTCAGCCTCTGCCGCCGGAGTGTGCCGCCATGGTCCGTGCGCTGTCGCGACTCCGGCTCCCGCGGGCCCCGCTGGGGCCGGCCCTGATGGTTGTGGCCTCGCTCCTGGCGCCCGTGCCCGGCCACGCCTGCGGGGGGGGCGCCGGTGGTGCGCGACGCCAGCGCGGCGACGATTCAGGCGTCTGTGCGCGGCCAGGGGAAGGTGGTGTTGACGTTTGTGGGCTATTCCGGGGCCGGCTATGAATCCCCGGAGCGGTTGACAGACCAGACCATGCGGATTCTGGAGCGGCAGGATCCCGCCCGAACGTTGATCAACAGCGGCGCCACGGCGGAGGGCATCGGCGCGGTGTATGCCCTGGCCAAGCAACGGGGGTTCACCACCATCGGCATCGTCTCGTCCCTGGCGCGGGACCGCGGCATCGTCACGTCAGAGACCGGAGGGACGAGCTGGAGCGGCTGAGGGCATGAAATTAAAAGACATCATAGCTAATGGATTGCCTGTCGCTCCTGGTGTTGATCGTTGTCGATTTGCGACAGCTCTGAGCGGTTGCCATGCGTGCGGATCCGTTATGGCTAAGACCACGGGGAGATCTCTCTTTCTTGTTCGCTTCGGATCCTCAGGAGACCATCCATGCAGAACTATGGTGTGCTCAAAGGCTCGGCCATTGCCTATAAGCGTGATGATGATCAAGACCCTCATTCCGAACTGTTGATGAGTGTCGATGGCGTCAGCTACCGGGTGGCCATCAATGTGCGCTCCAGCCGTGGGCCTGTGCAAAAGCGCCTGGTTGAATATCTGGTTGTGGAAGATCTCAACCATCCTGTGGTGGACCGGGCTCGGGCTCTTCCGGAAGGATGGAATCCCATCACCGGCTCCCCGGCTGAGACCGCCGCTATTGACTACATTCGCGGCAACCTTTTCCGCCCCAAGGATCTCAAGCCACTGGTCCACACCAAGCCGGGACCTAACAATGACTTGTTTGAGCGTGTGGAGGACTTGTTGCACCGTGCCATCGATGATGATGGAGCTGTTGCCTATGCGTTTGCTGAGCGCTGGGGTCCGGAGGCGAACAAGAAGGACCAATACTTCAGGTTCAAGCCAGGCAATGGCGTGCATCTCATCCACATGAATCAGGGCGGCGCCGGGGATGATGGCGGCCGGTATCGCGATGGCGCCCTCCTCGTGGATTTCCCCGCCTCGGGCATCACCCATGCCCTCTTCCTCAAGTTTCAGAACCAGGTTTGGCACACGAGTGGCGAACGGGCCCTGCCGATCGCCAGCGCACCGGCGGCACCATCACCCTCCTCGATGCCCGCGGCCTCAAGGTGGACGGCGTGGCCTACACCGCCGCCCAGGCTCAGGTGGAGGGTCGCCCGGTGGTGTTCAACTGAGCTGAGCCACGAAGGCCTGGAACCCGGCCGCCTGCTCCCGCAGGCGACGCAACAACTCGGGATCGTTGAAGGTCCCGTCAGCGGTGAAGGTGTTGTGCACTCCGGCGATGAACACCCGCCGCGGATAGGAGTAAGCATTCCGATAGCCAAAAATCATCTGCAGCTGTTCCACGGCGCGCAGGCCGCCCCACTGGCCTGAGGCCACCCCGACATAGGCCACGGGTTTACTCTCAAAACTCTCAGGAAAGGCCAACATGTCAATGAACAGCTTCAACGCGCCAGGGAAGCCGCCGTTGTATTCCGGTGTCACCACATGGAGTCCACTGGCTGCGAGAACCCGCTCCTGAAAGGGCGCAAAGGCCAAAGGTTTGTCCCCGTAGGCTCCGGGGTCGAGCAGGTTGGCGGGCAGCTCCTGCAAGTTCAGCAGGTCGGCCTCCAGCCCCAGGTCTTTGTAAGACTCCAGAAGCACCCGAGCGATGCGCAGACTGTTGGCGTTGGCGCGGTTGCTGCCGGAAATGATTTCGATCATGCGGGGGCTCCACGTCGCAAACGCCCATCATGACGCCGCCCCCGCCGGCCAGCCACGCTCCTCTGAGTGGGCGTCGTGACTCAGGGGCTCGACAGCCCCGGAAAGACCATCAGATCGATGTGACCTCCCGATGGATGGCGCCACTCCCGGAACTCTTCGGCCAGGGCATGGTGCTCTTGAATCAGGGCTCTGGACTCAAGATCCTGGAGTCGCTGATGCACGAGATCAAGGGTGTTGTCAATCAATTGTGCGGCTTGTTCAGACGTCATGGGTGTGCGACTCCGGGAGGCGAATGATCCGAAAGATCATTAATTTTGGCCCGCATTTTTTCTGACCCCCACCTGTTTGAGCTGTAGCGCTGGACACGGGTCCCTGTGGCTGTGCGGAGATGCTCACGGCTGCGCCCCGGGCCCCGGGCGGGCGACCAGGGAAGGGCGGGCCGTTGGCAGGCAGAGTTTCTCCAGGACAACGCGCCCTCGCGGCGAGGAGGCCCCTGCCATGACCGCCAGCTCTCGCGCCGCCGCCCCCGCGTCTCTCGCCGCGGAAGGGGAGGGCCTTCCCACCACAGAGGCGGGTCGCCTGGCGGAGCGCGACCACGCGGCCGTGCCCTGGGGCCTCTGGGGGTCCTACCTGAGCGAGCGTCAGTGGGGCACGGTGCGGGAGGACTACTCCGCCGAGGGCGATGCCTGGCGCTCCTTCCCCCATGACCACGCCCGCTCCCGCGCCTACCGCTGGGGGGAAGATGGCCTGCTCGGCCTGTGTGATGAGCAGTGCCGGCTCTGCTTTTCCCTGGCGCTCTGGAATGGTCGGGATCCCATCCTCAAGGAGCGGCCCTTTGGCCTGGCCAATCCCGAGGGCAACCACGGCGAGGACCTGAAGGATTATTTCTTCCATCTCGCCAACACGCCCACCCATAGCTTCATGCGGGGGTTGTACAGGTATCCCCAGCGGGCCTTCCCCTACCAACATCTGCTGGAGGAAAACGCCCGGCGCGGTCGAGAGGAACCGGAATACGAACTGATCGACACGGGTGTCTTTGCGGACAATCGCTATTTTGACGTCATCGTGGAGTACGCCAAACGCACGCCCCACGACATCTTGATCCGCCTGCGGGCGCGCAACCGCGGGCCCGAGGCCGCGCCCCTCACCCTGCTGCCCACCCTCTGGCTGCGCAACACCTGGAGCTGGGGCTATCCCGATGAGCGGCGGCGCGCCATCCAGCTGGATCCCGCCAGCGGCGACGCCGTGGTGGTGGACCCGGCCCCTCATCTCGGTGAGTACCGCCTGGTGTGCCGCGAATCCGGGCAGTGGTTGTTCACGGACAACGAAACCAACACCGCCCGGCTCTGGGGGAAGGCGAACGCCAACCCCTATCAAAAAGATGGCTTCCACCGCTTCGTGGTGGAGGGGGAGGAGGGGGCGATCAATCCCGCAGGCGCGGGCAGCAAGGCGGCGATCCTTCTGCGGCGCACCTTGGCGCCGGATGAGGAGTGGGTGGTGGACCTGCGGTTGACCGCCAGCGCGGAGGGGCTGCGGGCCGCTCCGTTCGACGCGACGTTTGACGCGCTCTTCGCTGCGCGCGAACAGGAATGGTTGGACTTCTTCGACCAGCGTGTGCCTGGCCTGGGGGAGGAGGACCGAGCGATTCTGCTGGCTGGCGCGGCGGGCCTGTTGTGGAGCAAGAAGTATTACGGCTGGAGCGTGCTGCGTTGGCTGGAGGGAGATCCCACGAGTCCGCCGCCGCCCAAGGAGCGCTGGTTGAGCGGAAACGCCTACTGGAAACGACTGCATGCCCATGACATCATCGCCATGCCAGATGGTTGGGAATATCCCTATTTTTGCCAGTGGGATCTGATGTTTCATGCGGTCTGCTTTGCGCAGATCGATCCGGAAACGGCGAAGCGCCAATGCCTGCTGCTGCGCAATCCCCATTACACGGCCCCCAATGCCCAGACCCCGGCCTATGAGTGGGAGCTTTCCGATCCCAACCCGCCGATAGGCGCCTGGGCGGCGATGCGGATTTTTCAGATCGAGCGCAAGTCCTTCGACACCGCTGATCTGGGTTTTCTGCGCATGGCGTTTCGCAAGCTGATGTTGGAATACGGCTGGTGGGCCAATCGCAATGATCGCTCGGGCTTCAATGTGTTTGAAGGCGGTTTTCTCGGGCTGGACAACATCGCGGTCTTTGATCGCCGCTTCCCTTTGGCCGATGGCAGTGTGATCGAACAATGCGACGGCACGGCCTGGATGGCGGCCCTCAGTCTGAATCTGTTGCAGATCGCTGTGGAGTTGAGCCGTGAGGAGCCGGAATATGCCGATCTCTGCGAGCGGTTTGTCGTGGATTTTGCCCAGCTGTCCCTGAGCCTCAACAATCCTGTTCAGCGCGAATTTCACAATTGGGATGAGGAGGATGGCTTCTACTACGACGTGATTCGTCGTCCGGATGGCAGTTGCGAGCTCCTGCGCACCCGCTCCCTTTCGGGTCTGATTCCTCTGCTGGCGGTGCAGAGTTTTGATGTGGACACCGTCAGCGCGCTGCCGATGCTGGACATGGAGCGCTCCTTGACCTGGTTTCTTCACGAGCGCAACGACCCGGACTGGGTGAAGGAGCACTTCTGCCACTGGCGCCATGATCGCCTGCTGTTCACCCTGGTGACGGAGGAGCGACTGCGTCGCATCTGCCAGCGCCTGTTCGACGAGGAGGAGTTTCTTTCTCCCTATGGTTTGCGCTCCCTGTCCAAGGTGTATGGCGAACATCCCTACACCTTCACCGAAGGCGACGAGTCACAGACCCTCGCTTACTGCCCCGGCGACAGTCCTGTGGCGATGTTTGGCGGCAATTCGAACTGGCGTGGACCGATCTGGATGCCGATGAATTTTCTCTTGATCGAAGCTTTGCAAAAGTTCTCCCATTTTTATGGCGATGACCTCCAAGTTGAATTCCCAACACGCTCCGGCCGCTGGCTCAATCTCTGGCAGGTGTCCCTGGAGTTGGAACAACGGCTGCTCAGCCTTTTTCGGCGGGATTCCAGCGGACGTCGGCCATGGCAGGGCCAGGACGATCGGTTCCTTCGGGATCCCCATTGGCGCGACCTGTTTCTATTTCATGAGTATTTCCATGGCGATGATGGCCATGGTCTGGGGGCTTCCCACCAGACCGGCTGGACAGCACTGGTTTGCAAGATGCTGGATCAGGTGAGCCGCTATGCCGAGAGCTGAGCTCGGCATTTCCTCACTTCTGTTGCCTGGCTGGCTTCAGATCGTCGGTGGCGGGGGTGTTGGCGGCAGAAACGGTGTGCGATCGCCCCCGGAGGTGTCCGTGCCCTGATGTCGGGGGTCCAGCTGTGGGACATCTCCCGCAGTGGTTGAGGGGCTGGTGGCGTGGGAGAGTGTCTTGTCCTTGTCGGAGTTGCCGGGGGTTGGGCTGCCGCCCCAAGAGGCGAGCTGGTTCACAAACCCGCGCGTCCCACTGAGGGCTTCCTTGGTCACCGTCACGAAGGCTTTGGCGGTTTGCCCCGCAGTCAAATTGTCGTCCCAGGGGAAGGGATCTTCTGGATCATGGGGAAGGATGACATTCCTCCACGTCCACTTGGCGCCGAAGCGGGCAACGGTGCGCGTGCCCTGAACAAAGCGCTGCCACTTGGAGGCCGCTGCTTTCTCCGTCGTCCCGCCGGACGCTTCCTCTCCTTCCATGGGGATGTCGAGGGCGCTGTCGCCACCGCCCATGGGGGAGGGCTCGGCATGGGCACTCGCTGTTTCGCTGATCCGCAGACGGCTGGAGCCGCTGGCATCGCCACCCACCTCCGCGTCTGCGGCCGCCCCCGCCTCCGGAGCGCCACCATCGGCGGCACCCTCCAGCATGTCGCCCAGGGCGCTCATTTCCGCTCCCACCACAAACGTGACCGCCGCGAGGATGGCCATGTCTGTGAGGGAGCCGGTTTCGCCACCCAAGGCATAGCCCCATTGATAGGCGCTGCGATTGCCGCCACCGTTGACCTTGACAGGACTTTTACCGCTGAAGATCTTGGAAGGGCTCAAGGCGATGAATTCCTGGAGCACCATGGTTCCAAGCATGCCCTCTTGACCTTGGATATAGATTTCCACGGAGGCATCGAATCCCATCTTCAGGGCGCCAGCCCAGTGATGATGGGCTAGATCGAGACAGAAACTTTTGGCGTAGTTGTAGGGCGTCATGTAAAAAGCTTTCATGCCATGTTTGAAGCCGGCCAGGAAGCCATCCCAGAAACCCCCTTCGCTGTGGTGATGGGCCTCCAAGGGTTTTGGACCATAGCGTTTGGATTTGGCGCTTTGGTAGTGACCACTGGGATCCCAGAAGTTCACCGGGTCGTTGCCTGCATAGGCATAGCCATTCAGGCCTCCCTTGCCGAAGGGGGAGAGGCTGTCCCATTGCAGAAAGCGGCCCAGGACCGGATCGAAGGCGCGATAGTCGCCCAAGAGCCTGAGGCCTGTGCCGACATCCGCCCCCAAGGCTGTTCCCATGACCGCGTCGGGATAGGCGGTGGCACTCTCCAGTGCCGCCGGGTAGCCAACGCTGGGATTCTCCAGATTCGTGGTGATTCCAAAGGGGAGCTGGCTGGTGTTGGCGAGCAGAAGCAGGCCCGAGCTGTTCCCGCCATAGCTGAGCGACGTCACACCTTGACGATTGAGATCCTCAATCGTCAAGAAGGCCGGAACTTCAGCCACTGGGATCACGTCAGTGGGTGTTGCTTTGTTCAGGCTGCCCATGCAGCAGACGGTGCCGGCAAAACTCCGCGCTTGCCACAGCTGGTTGTCGTCATGGAAGCGCGCTTTGCCGAAATCATGGACCGTGCCAGCCAGCCAGTCAGCCTGGCGCTGGACGATGCGGCCGAGTCCGTCACGAACAAACGTTTCGCTCTTCTGGTCAGCGCGTTGGATGCGGGCCAGCAGGCCGTGGGCGTCGTAGCTGAAGGTGCGGCCCTGGCCATCGGTCACCGTGTTGCCGGCCTGGTCATAGGTGAAGGTGCCGGTGGTTTGCTGGGTGGTGCCCCCTTGCTGGACTGTTTCCTCGATGGCAAGGAGACGGAAGGGGTTGGGATTGGAGGAGGCGGAAGCGGACGGGCTGTAGGAGTAGGAGCGAGATAAGCCGCTGGCGAAGGGTTCCCCTGACCCTGTGAGGTTGAGGCTGGTCAGATTGCCGTAGAGATCATAATTGTAGGTGGCGCTGCTGATGGCACCGAGGGTGGGAAGGGCGTAGAAGGGGGCAGCAGAACCATGATCATTGGCGTAACCAGCGAGGAAGCCTGTCTGGAGATCATAGCTGAAGCATTCGCTGAGAATGTTGCCTTGACTATCACTGCGATGGCGTGTCGCCACGCGGTTGGAGGTGTCAAATGTTTGGTTGAACTGGATCGCTCCCTCTGGTTGCTCGCTGTTAGAGCGGGTGACGGTTTTTCTGATGGCCCGCAGATTGGTGTCGTACGTGGTGCTGGTGATTAGGGAGAGGGTGCCCGTGTCACCGCACCCGAAGGTGGCTGGCAGATTGGCAAGCGTGTCCTGGATCAGGAGCCCGGTGACCGGGTGGTAACTGAAATTGCGATTCACCCCGTGGAATGACGCCGCCATCAGCTGGCTGATGCGCCCAAAGGCATCTCGCTTGACGTTGTAGCCATGGGGGCTGGCATTGCATTGAACCATCGTGCAGGCGCTGCCCGATCTCTGGGGATAGGGCAGCCAGGGATCCGCCACGTAGACAAG
>VGQX01000052.1 GCA_016882305.1 Cyanobacteria bacterium K_Offshore_surface_m2_239 | reverse complement strand
GTGGTGGCCGTGCTCAAGCGCTTGGTGCTGGATGTGGTGCGACGCCGTCTGGATCCGTGCCTGGTGCCGGGTCTGGCGGCCCTCGCCCCCGACGCGCCCCTGGCCTCGCTGCTGGCGCGGCTCCCGGCCCGGACCGACCTGGCCATGACCACCATCACCGGCCATCGGGAGGGTGGCCACCCCCTCGAAAAGCTGGCGTTGCTCTTCAGCGACAGCGTCTTTTTCCAGCGCGCGCCCAACGACCTCGTCGTCGACACCGACGCGAAGAACGCTGGCCTCGCCCCGCAGGCGGGAGCGCGCGCCTTTCGGGAGCGGGGGGTGGGCGTCAGCCACTTTCATTACTTCTCTCGACCCGCCTGCGCGCGGGCCGTGGCCCGTTGGCTGACGGAACGCCAGCCGCTGGAGCTGGACGACTTCGAGCCGTTGACCACCGCGTCCACCGAACGCGAACGCGCGAGCACGCGGGAGACGGACGCCAAGGAGGAGGCCGCCGGGGCTCCGGGCGCCAGCGACAGCGACGCGCTGCCGGTGGTGGTGCTGGTGCCGGACCTCATGGGATCCCACCTCTGGGATCAGACCCGCCAGGAGCGGCTGTGGTTGGCTCCTGGCGCTGGACTGGCGGAGCGGCTGCGGCGGCTGCGGGACCCGAGGGATCTGGCGATCGAGCCGGAGAAGCTGATGGAGCTCCTCTATGGCGACCTTTGCCGCGCCCTGCGACCGAGCCATCGGGTGGTGCGCTTCGCCAGCGACTGGCGCCAACCCCTTGACGCGCAGGCGGAACGCCTGGGAGCCGCGCTGCGCCCGCTGGTGGCGGAAGCGGCGGACGGACGCCCCGTGCGCCTCCTGGCCCATGGCCTGGGAGGGCTGGTGGTGCGGGGTCTCATCGCCAAGGACCCCGACCTCTGGCAGCGGTTGATGGAGCGCGAGGGGGCCCGCTTCCTCATGTTGGGCACGCCACACCAGGGGTCCCACCACATCGTGGAGCTCCTCCTGGGGAAAGCGCCCCTGATCCGCGCCCTCGCTCGCGGGGACCAGGGGCTGGAGATGGAGGAGCTGCTGACCCTGCTGGCCGGTTGGCCCGGGGTGTTGCAAGCGCTGCCGCGACCGGGTGAGCCCCCGCGAGGCGACCGCGCCGATGACGGCGACGTCATCGATGCCCATGGACTCTGTAGCGGGTTGAGCTGGTATGACGCGGAGCTTTGGAGGCGGCTGAGGGAGCGCAACAGCGACCGCTGGTTCGGCGATCCCCTCGGCGCTCTCCCCAGCGCGGACACCCTCGCGCGGGGACGCTGGTTGTGGGACCAGACGGCCGGCGCCGCAGGACTCCCCGGGGATCCGGATCGCGTGATTCACGTGCTGGGCCAGGCCCCCCGCACGCCCAGCGGCGTGGCCCTGCGGCAGGGGCGGCTCGTGATGCTCAGCACCACGGACGGCGACGGCGTCGTCCCTTGGAGCGCCAGCCACCTGGAGGGCATCGGCCACGTCTATCGAGCGGCGGCGGACCATGGCGGCCTCGCCTGCCGCCCCGAGCTCTTCCCCGCCATTGTCGACCTGCTGGTCGAGGGGCGCAGCGACGCCCTCCAACCCCTCCCCCGACAGGGGGGCGCGCGGGCGGCGGTGCCCGCCCTCCTGCCCTGGCAGCCCGGCCCCACCCCCGTGCCCAGCGATGACGAGCTGCTGCGGGGCTTCGCGGGAGCGGAGCCGCCGGCGGCGGCGCCCACCAGCCTCTCGCCCCCCCTGCGGGTGTCCTGCCAGGCCATGGACCTCCGCTACGTCGACCATCCCTTGATGGTGGGGCACTACGAAAACGACTCGATCGCCGCCGCCGAAGCCCTCCTCGACCGCGACATCGTGGCTGGCGAGCTCAGCAGTCGTCGACGGCTGGGGCTCTATGCCGGTCCGCGAGGATCGACCACGGTGGTGCTCCTGCCCCCGAGCGCGCGGGAGCGGGGGCGGGGCAGCTGTCGCGGCGCGGTGGTGATCGGCCTCGGCCCCATGGGCGACCTGTCGCCGCTGGCGCTCACCGAGGCGGTGCGGGTGGGCACGCTCCGCTACCTGCTGCAACTGCTGGATCGGGCGGATGGGTCCGGAACGTTGGCGCGGGAGGTGGGTCTGGCCTCTTTGCTGATCGGCCAGAACTCCAGCGGAGACATCGCCATCGAAGACTCCGTCGCCGCCTTGGCGCAGGGGGTGCTGGCGGCCAACGCGCAGTTCGCGGAAACCTTCCCCGACGTGCCCCTGCGGGTGGGCCATCTGCATCTGGTGGAGCTTCTCCTCGACACCGCCATCACCGCCACCCGCGCCCTGGCCGGGCTGGAGGAGCGATGGAACCGCGACGGCAAACGGGTGCTGGCCGTGGAGCGCGAACTGCGCTTCGGCAAGGGATGGCGCCACAGGCTGGATGCGGCGCAAGACAGCGGCTACTGGCCGCGGATGGTGGTGACCAACGGCGAGCTCCCCCGGGGAACGGCGGACGGCGGCGGGACAACCGGGGCCGCGGGCCAGGCGCCACCTGCGGGCGTGCCCCTCGCCAACGCCCTCACCTTCTCCTTCCTGGGCCAGCGAGCCCGCGCCGAAACCCAGCAGCAACGCCGACAGAACGGCCTGGTGGAAGCGCTTGTGGCCGCCTCGATCCACAACCCGACCATGAACCCGGATCTGTGCCGCACGCTGTTTCAGCTGCTGGTGCCCTCCTCGTTCAAGGATCTGGCCCGCCAGCTGGATCAACTGGTGCTGGTGCTGGATGAGACCACCGCCAACCTGCCCTGGGAGCTGCTGATGGCGGATGACAAACCCCTGGCCCTGCAGCTGGCGGTGGTGCGTCAGCTGCAGGCGCCCCGCTACCGCCAACGGCTGCGGCAGACGACCAACCGAGCGGCCTATGTGATCGGCAATCCCGGCAGCGAGGGGTTCACCTCCGTGTTTGCGGGCGAGAGCGGCACGGGCGCCACAGGCCTGCCGAGCCTGGAGGGAGCGAGCGAGGAGGCGGAAAGCGTGCTGCGCCTGCTGCGAGAGCGCGACTACGTCTGCGAGGAGTCGCTGCGGGAGGAGAACGCGGTGGACGTGATCAACAAGCTCTATCGCCATCCCTACCGCCTGCTCCACATCGCCGGCCACGGGGTGTTCGAGCATCCGACCCACGAAGGCGAACGGCGCAGCGGCGTGGTGCTCGCCGGCGGACTGCTCATCACCGCCGCCGAGATCGAGGCGATGGAGGTGGTGCCCGATCTGGTGTTCCTCAACTGCTGCCACCTGGGCACCGTGAAGCGGGAGGCGGTGGCCTTCAATCGCCTCGCGGCCAGCGTGGCCGGACAGTTGATCGAAATGGGGGTGCGCGCGGTGGTGGCCTGCGGCTGGGCTGTGGATGACGCCGCCGCCCTGGCCTTCGCGGAGGCGTTTTACACGGCGATGCTCCAGGGAGCGCCCTTCGGTCGAGCGGTCTTCCGCGCCCGCCAGGCGGCCTATGCCACCCGATCCAACAGCACCACCTGGGGGGCGTACCAGGCCTATGGCGATCCGGACTACCAGCTTGAGGAGCTCACCAGCGCCAGCGATTCCGCCCCCGCCCCAGCGCCTGCGGAGGCCGGCGGGTCGCCCCAGACCTGGGTGACGCCCCTGGAATTGATCGATCGACTCCAACAACTGGAGGGGGGCATCCGCCATGGCGCCCGACCCAGCGTCGACCGCCCTCGCCTTCTGGCTGAGCTGGAGGGACTGCTGAGCGGCGCCCCGGCCTCCTGGCTGGGGAGGGCGGAGGTCGTCCTGGCCGTGGCGGACGTCCACGCCGCCCTGGGGGGCGAGCAGCGGGAGGAGGCCTGTCGGCACTACCTCACCGCGCTGCGCTGCCACCAGGCCAGCGACGGACTGCCGATCCGCGCCATCGAGCAACTGGCCAACCTGGAGGCGCGACTGGGGGAACGCGCCAACGACGAGCCCCGGGTGGAGCGGGCCATCGCGCGCCTGCGGGGGCTGCTGCGCCTTGCGGACGGCGGGACCGGGCCAGCGGAGTCCCCGCCGGAGTGGCAGGGGCTGCTGGGGAGTGCCTGCAAACGCCTGGCCGCCCTGCGGGCGCGAACGCTCGTTTCCGCGGGGCGGGCGGGCAGGGAGGCCTTGCAGACGGTGATGACGCCCCTGGAGGAGGCGATCGCCGCCTACGGCCAGGCGAGTGGCGAGCTCTACAACCAACTCAACCTGCTCGCCCTGGAGACGGTGCGCACCCTGCCGGAGCCCCCCGAAGCCGGGGCGATCCGGCGGGCCCGCGCTTTGCTGGCGGAACAGCGCCGCAACGCCCCCGCCGAGACGTCGTTCTGGAGCGCCGCAACGGTCGCCGATGCCCTGTTGGTGCTGCGGATGGTCGACCGCCGGCTGGCGGCGGCGGACGCGGCTGGCGAGAAAGCCGCCCGCGAGGTGCAGGGGGCGTATCAGGAGGTGTTCGCCCATGGTCGCGGCACCCCCCTGGAGCGGGAATCGGTTCTGGAGCAGCTGGACCTGCTGGCGGATCTGGCGGCCGTGCGGGGTCGGGGACGGACGGATCCCTGCCCCGCCGCAGCGCCCCTCGCCGAGCGGCTGCGGGCGATCAGTGAAGCGCTGCGCGCGGCGGAGGGGGCCCGTCCCCTTCCGGAGGAAGAGGACGGCGGCGGGGAGGAGGCGATGGAGATCCTGTAAGGGCCGCTCCGTCCGGCTCTGCGGGTCCGGCTGCCGGCTCTGCGGGTCCGGCCGTGCGGGAAAGTGGCGGGGTGATGGCCCGGGAGGCGCGCGGCGGTGAGTGCGAGCGGAAGCGACCCGAACCGGGGCAACCCGGCCTGGAGCGGAGATGGGCTGGTGATCGGCGCGGGCCCGGCGGCCCTGGCCATCGCCGCCGAGCTGGGGGAGCGGGGCCTGGCGGTGGCCGCCCTCGCCCCGGCCCCTCCCACCGCCCCCTGGGCCAACACCTACGGCATCTGGGCGCAAGAAGTGGAGGCGCTGGGCCTGGCGCACCTGCTCTCCCACCGCTGGGAGGACACCGTCAGCCATTTCGGCCCCGGCGGCGAGGGGCGAGAGGGCACCGTCCACCACGGCCGCGCCTACGGGCTGTTCGACAAAACGGCTCTGCAAAACCACTGGCTGGAGCGCTGCGCCCGCGCCGGCGTGCGCTGGCAGCAGGGTCGCGCCGCGACGATCCGCCACGATCCCGACGACTCCACCGTCACCACGAGCACGGGGGAGGAGTGGCGGGCGCGGCTGGTGGTGGATGCCAGCGGCCATGAACCGGTCTTCGTGCGCCGCAGCAGCGATGGCCCCGTGGCCGGGCAGGCCGCCTACGGCATCGTGGGCCGCTTCAACGCCGACCCCATCCCGGCGGGCCAGTTCGTGTTCATGGACTACCGGTCGGACCACCTGCCCGCGGCCGAACGACTGGAGCCACCCACCTTCCTGTATGCCATGGATCTGGGAGACGGCGTGTTCTTCGTGGAGGAAACCTCCCTGGCCCTGGCGCCACCGGTGCCCTTCTCCACCCTGCGGGAGCGCCTGCGGCGACGCCTCGCCCACCGGGGCGTGGGCGTGCGGGAGGTGCTCCATGAGGAGTTCTGCCTGTTTCCGATGAACCCGCCCCTGCCCGACCCGCGCCAGCGGGTGGTGGGCTTTGGCGGCGCCGGGGGGCTGGTGCACCCCGCCTCGGGCTACATGGTCGGCGGGCTGCTGCGGCGGGCTCCGGAGCTGGCCGACGCCATCGCCGCCGCCCTGGCGGCGGGGTTGACGGGGGAGGCGCTGGCGACGGCGGCCTGGGAGGGGTTGTGGAGCCCGGACCTGCGCTGGAAGCACGCCTTCTTCCGCTTTGGCCTGGAAAAGTTGATGCGCTTCGAGGAGGCGCGGCTGCGCCATCACTTCCACACCTTCTTCCAACTGCCCACCGCCCAGTGGACGGGCTTTCTCACCAACACCCTGCCGCCGCGAGAGCTGCTGGTGGCCATGGTGGGGCTCTACAGCCGGGCACCCTGGGACGTGCGCTGGGGGCTGATGACTCTTCAGGGGCGCGAAGGGGCGCTGCTGGGGCGCCTGCTCCGCTGCGGCTGACGGCCCTCGGCGGATCACGCCAGCATGGGATCACGCCCCCCGCCGCGTCCGCCGATGCCCCCCGCCGCTCCCGACAGTCCCGCCGCCCGAGCGGACCTGCTCACCCTCCTGCGCGGCGGGGGCGCGAGCGGCGGCGGAAACGTTCCCGGAGGAAAGGAGCGCATTCCTGCCTTGATCGAACAGCTGGAGCGCGAGCAGCCGGCCGATCTGCGCCGGGATCTGCCCCTGGTGGAAGGGGTGTGGGAGCTGCGCTGGAGCAGCAGCTCCCTGCCCTATCTGGCGACGGCGCCCTGGCTCGCCAACCTGCAGGTGTTGTCGCCCTCCCGGGGCCAGGGCATGAACCTGTTGCGGCTGGCCGGCCCCCTGGGGGAGCTGGCGGGCATCGCCGTGCGGGCGGCGATCGCCGTGGAACCGCCCGCCACGCCGGAGGACGCCAGCCAGCGGGTGAGCGTGCGCTTTGAGCGGGGCGGCTGGCTGGGCCCGACCCTGGGCGGCCAGCGGCTGCGGTTGCTGCGGGAGGTGCGGCAGAGCTTCCCAGCCTGGCTGGACATCACGGTGGTGGACCAGGAGCTGCGGGTGTGCCGCGGCAACGCCGGCACGCTCTTTGCCCTGGTGCGGCGACCCGACCTGAGCCTGGAGGCGCTGTTGGAGTAAGCCCCCTTCCCAAGGAGGAGGCTGGCGGGTGCATCCGCCCTCTCCTGACAGCGCGCTGTCAGGTTCCGGACAGCGCGCCGTTGCGCAAGGGACCGGGAAACGGCAGCGATCGAACAATCCGCCGTGGGGCGGCAGACAACTGTCGCAGGCCGGATGAACGATTCTTTTACCGAGGCAAGGGAGAGCCCCGCCTCACAAACAACCGTTTCTCAAGCGAATTTCCAATGGCCATTCTTTCGAGCTTTGAAGTTCTCGCGCAGTCGCTGATTCCCCCCAGCGCCATACCCGGTGGTGGCGGCATTCAGGCCAAGATCCCCTTCGTGCTGCAAGCTTATTTTGTGGAGGTGTCTTTACCCAAGAGCGCAGCAAACCCCGTTTCATTCAGCCTTGACTTCCAAGAAACCACCCAGTTCCAGCAAGGAGCTGGCCCCAAGGCCCTGATGGCACAGTACATCGATGCCGACGGAGAGGTTGTGATGGACAAGAATTTTGCCAGCGATTTCAGCTTCAAGGGTCAGCAGCTGAAGCCAGGGCAAACCATCATCTACAGCATCCAAGTCGTGGGAGACGACAATCAGCCCACCCCGAATTCCCAAGCCGGCACAGGCTGGCGCGGCATTACAATCCTCAATGCCCCAGAGAATTGCGGATTGGTTGCCTCCCCAACGCATCGGCAGATTTATTTCACCAGTGACGACCAGGCGAAGGCCAGCATTGCTGATTCCACCGTTTATCCAGTGCCAACGGCTTCTGGCAAAACACTCTTTTAAGCGTCAGCGAGGCGCGGCGGCGAGCGACGCTAAGGGATCAGGCCCTTTCCTGAGCGTCACACGCCCCGTTCCCGACCGTTTCCGCATCCTTCCCCGGAGGCCATCCTCGTCCTTACCGGCCAACGCTTCGGGCCATTCTCACGACTTCCCCCCATGACAGACGCCACCCTGCCGCCCCCCGCCCCAGGGCACTGGGATGCGGTGACGGATGACCCCGCCGGCTTCCGTATTTTTCAACGCGGGCGCCATCTGGATGGCACGTTCATCCGCGTTTATGTGCCCAAGCAAGCCGAGGTCCCCGGCCAAACCTTGCGGGCGATTCTCTACCTCCATGGCTTCGCTCTCTGCCTTCCCTCGTTCTATGAGGCCCACCTGCGCGAATTGGCCGCTGCGGGCTGGATCGTGTTCTTCCCGGATTTCCAACGCAGCACGTACAGGGAAGAGTCGCTCGAGGGCGCCCGCCGTCGCGGGGGCGCCAGCCGATCCAGCCACGCGCCGCTCACCTGGGGGCGCACCACCCTCCGCCTGCTCCGGCGAAAACGCGAGGAGGGGTTGCGCCTGGAGGATCTGCCCGAGGCCATGGCGGCGCCCCGGGACGCGCGGCCCAGCCTGAGGAGGAGCCTGCCAGACCTGCGGGTGCGCGACCTGCGGCGGGTGCTGCTCCCCTGGCTGTTGATTCGCTTGCTGCTGTCGGTGATCGGCTGGTTCCGCCGCAACTACGCCCGCAACCTGGGCGAGCTCATCGGCACGGTGCTGCTGAGCCTGGCCTATGCCCCGACGGACTGGCTGCGCAACGCGCTCACGCTCACGGAGAACGCCTGGACCGACTTGAGCCAGGAACCCTCCCTCGCCCATTGGCAGAGCGATGCGATGGAGATGTACGGATTCGGCCATTCGCTGGGCGGCCTGCTCAGCCTGAGCATTCCCTCCCTGACGACCCCCGAGCCGCCGGCCCGCTTCCAACCCAAAGCCATCCTCGCCGCCGATCCGGCCACCAGCACGGAGATGGGCATTCCGGGGTTTGTCATCGCGCTGCTCAAGCTCTTCAACGCGCCTTTCACCGCCGAACCGCTGCGCATTCAGGTCACTGGACCGCAGATCCAGCAACCCGTGGCGATCCTGCATGGTTTGGCGGACACCCTGGTGCCACCCCAGCTCTGGGCTGTGCAGGGAGGGGGGGGAGCCTTCACGTCGGTGGGCGGTCCGGCCAAGGCGTTGTATTTCGCCAGCTCCAACCAGCAGCGGGACCCCAACCTGGTGGCCTTCCACAATCAGGCCGTGACCTCCACGCAAACCTATGACGACGACCTGTTCGAGGCGTTCGGGGGAGTCAAGGACGGCCCCAACGCCTACAACACCACCTGGATCTGGCCCGCGCTCCATCTTCTGTTCCAGAAGAACTCGGATCCTGCCGCGCTGCTGCGGGACGTGGAGCAGCGCCCTGAACCACCCCCCTTCGCCATCAGCACCGATCCGCCTGCACCCGCCCGACGGTGGTGGCCGTGGCTGCTGGCCGCCGCTGGTTTTGTCGCCTTGGGGATTCTGGTGTGGCGGCTGCGGGCCTGGGGTTGAGCCGGTCCATGGCGGTGGCCACGCCCCCCCCTGGAACGCCACTCCAACGGAACGGCCCACGGGCCGCCAGGATGCAGAGGCGAATGGTCCAACCAACCCCGATGCAAGCCAGCTGGAACGACACCGTGATCGCGCGGAGTGACGACATCGTCACTGTGGAAGGCAACGCTTACTTCCCGCCAGAGTCCCTGGAGCCCGGCTGCTTTCGCCCCTCCAGCCACCGCACGGTCTGCGGCTGGAAAGGGGAGGCCCACTACTACGACGTGGTGGTGGGAGACCAGGTGAATGCCAACGCCGCCTGGTTTTATCCCGCCCCCAAAACCGCTGCCGAGGAGATCAAGGGACGCGTGGCCTTCTGGAAAGGCGTGAAGGTGACCGCGAGCGCCAGCTGAGCCATGAATTCAACATTCCGTGGAATCGTTTACGTGAGCGTGTGGGTGCTCCTCTGGGGCACGGCGGCCTCCCTGGCGGACACCGTTCTCCTCCAACGCCATGCCTATGAGGCGGGCACCGGAGGCCAGGCGGTCACCTTCGCGTCCTATGGCGTGGCCGCCGTGGTGCTGGCCGTGCGCCTGGCCGGGCGCTTCCTCAAGCCCGACCCCACCGGATCCGGGCCACCCTGACCCGACGGACCCAGCAAGCGACGAATTGACAGAGCGGCGGACCGGCAGCGACAGAATGGCGACATGAGCCCCTCCCCCGCCTCACCTCCGCCCAGCGCACCTCAGCTCACCACGCCCCTGATCGACGGTCCCGCGAACGCACCAGCCACACTGGTGTTGGCCCATGGTGCGGGCGCCCCGATGGACAGCCCCTTCATGGCCGCCATGGCCAGCGGACTGGCGAATCGCGGCTGGCGGGTGCTCCGGTTTGAGTTCCCCTACATGGCCCGCCAACGGCTCACCGGTCGCAAGAGCGCCCCGGATGCCCTGCCGAAATTGCTGGCCGCTTTCCGCGAGGCCGCGACATTCGCGACCGCAGACGCGGCGGCGAGCCCCCTGATCATCGGCGGCAAATCCCTCGGCGGCCGGGTGGCCAGCCTGCTGGTGGATGAACTCGCCCCTGCGGGCGTGCTCGGGTGCCTGTGCCTTGGCTATCCCTTCCATCCCCCCGGCCGCCCCCACCAGCTCCGCACCGACCATCTGGCCACCCTGTCCACCCCCACCCTCATCCTCCAGGGGGAAAGGGATCCCTTCGGCCGGCGTGAGGAGGTGGACTCCTACTCGCTCTCCCCCAGCGTGCGCGTGCAGTGGCTTCCCAACGGCGACCACAGCTTCAAGCCCACCCGCGCCTCCGGCAGAACGGAAGCCGACAATTGGCAGCTGGCGGCGACGCTTGCCGATCACTTTCTGCGCGGGTGCGTGGGTCTGGAGCCCGGGCCGTTTTCGCACGCCACCAGGCGAACGGTCTGACACCAGTCCCAGGAATCGGGAGGGCAGCAATTGATCAAAACACGTTAATCCGGCAAATCAGGCCGCAACCGACGATGGCGCCCCCTGGCCTTGGCCCACCACCACAGGGCATTGTTGAGGCTGCGGCGATCAAAGCGCTCCGGATCAAAGTCGCCACCGCTCCACTCAACCAGGGCGCGATGGTCCGGATGGGAGGGATTGGCGATAGCCCGCAAGAAGTCGTCATAACCGCCGCTGCCGCCCACGTCCTCCGGAGGCGCGGAACGGCGACCATCCAACACCCAGGGGAGCCATTGCTCCTGCGGGTTCACCACTACCACCCGCTCCAACAGCAGGGTGTGCTGCCAACAGTCGCCGAGATCGTATTCGTAGGTGACCGAATCCCCAACCAGCCGCAGAATCTTGCGAGCCTTCACGAGGGTTTCATCCCGCTGGCGAGCGATGAACTCCTCCTCCCCGAAGCCATCATCCAAAGGTGAAGTGTAGAAGATTTGCTCCTCATGAGTCGCACATGTAATGAACTGATGCAGGTGATAATTTTCCCAACCCATGACAATCTGCAATACCTCATGCAGGCGACCAAGAGTGATCGACTCCTCCACCCAGAGACGGCGCCAGATCGGTGGCTCGATATCGTTGAGGCTGATCCGCAGTTGCAGCGTGGTCACCTCCGTTGGTGGCAGGCGGCGAGAAACAGGCATGGGAAGGGATCTGATCGCATCTGATCATCACTCAATCCGGGTCACAAGTGGTGATCTTTCTCTTGCCTAGCATCTTGGCCAGGAAATTGCATCACCAAACGAGTTACACTCGTTGATTGTTTGCATCAATACGAGCACTGGCGTGTCGTACGTTTTCAGGAGTCGGCAACGAGGACTGATTTAAAATGTCTCCCAAGGGCTATGGCCTGAGACCTCAACCTGCGGTGTCCTTGGTGGGATTGATTTTTCCCTGTGCACCAAATGCAAGCCGCCCCAACCGATCTTGATCTGATCAGCTTCCTGCGCGCTCTCCCTGATCCTCGGATGCGGCGTGGCATCCTCATCCCTGCTTACTACCTGCTGTTGGATCGGCGTTCATTGCCCAGGTGACGCTCTACTCGGCGGCGCTGGGTTTGGCGTACTGCTTCACAGCCTGACGGCTACAGCCAGGCCTGCCATGTCCCAGGGGAGAACCATGAGCGGTCTGTGCTCAAACACTGCTGGGAGAGCTGGTTCTGCAAGGCTTGCTCATCCATGCGGATGCCCTGCACACGCAGAAACCTTTTGTGGCAACGGATCATGATCCTGGCCATGGCCGAGACATCACCTGGACACTGCGTGCGAAAGAGGCGCCAGAGCAAATCCGCAAGGAGTGGGTTGGCACGAGCTGGATCGTTGAGGTCGTCACCACAGGAACTCGCGACGGCAAACCATTCAACGCCCGCCATTTCTTTCTCACGAGCATCAGGACGCCGCCGGAAGCACTGCTGCAACTGGTGAAAGACCGCTGGAGCATTGATGGCTGGCACTGGATCCGCGACACCCAACTCCATGAGGACGCCCAGCGCTACCGAGGCAATGGCGCTGCTGTGATGGGATGTTTCCGCACCATCGCATTGAACCTGTTGCGGTTGGTGGGATTTCGATCGATCCGCTCTGGCATGCAGAGGGTCTCCCATGACATAACGGTCATGTTCCAGATCACACGACGGGTGCCCGAGCCATGGCCCGGATGACACTTCAAATCAGCCCTGCCATGCATCCCAAACCGGGGAGTGCATCGACGACGGAAGCAGCCGTGGTGTACGCGAGTCGATCTTCCTCCAAAGCCTGCGCCGATCACTCCTGCAGCTGTCTCATGCCCGTCTTGAATGAGATGTATCGGTCAACCAGGCAGGGTCACTGAAGCACCCACTGGTTTCAACCCGTAGCAAGACCAGACCCACCAGACACGCGTCAGCGTCAGCGTCTTCGCCATGCCAGAGCAGGTAGCGAACTGGCGCCGCAGAGGTTGGCCTCATCACATCGCCTGACCAGCCAAAAGGCTGACCGACGCCGCGATCGCCCCTACGCTGCAACCACCCCCTCCCTGCCCCATGCCCACCGAGCGCTTTTTCCTCGACCTGCAACCCGCGGAGGAGCGCATGCGGAGCTGGCCGCATGTGGTGATTGTCGGCGGCGGCTTTGCGGGCATCAAGGCGGCCCAGCGCTTGGCCGGCCAGCCGGTGCGGGTGACGCTGATCGACAAGCGCAACTTCCATCTCTTCCAGCCAATGCTTTACCAGGTCGCTTGCGGCCTGGTGTCGGAGTCCGACATCTCCACGCCCTTGCGCGAGATGTTTGCCAAGGCGAGCAACGTGCAGGTGCTGCTGGGGGAGGTGGTGGATCTGGATCCAGCGGAGCGCAGGGTGAGCTTCAACAACAGCCACCTGACTTACGACCACTTGATCCTGGCCACAGGATCGGGCAGCAGCTACTTCGGCCATGAGGAGTGGCGGCCCCTGGCGCCTCCAATGAAGATCCTGGAACATGCCGATGAAATCCGCCGCCGCCTGCTCAATGCCCTGGAGGCGGCGGAGCAGTGCCCCGATCCCGAGCGGCGCAAGGTGTTGCAGTCAGCGGTGGTGGTGGGGGGAGGCCCGACAGGCTGCGAGCTGGCCGGCTCCCTGAGTGCCCTGATGCACGACACCACGCGCACCCTCTTTCGCCAGCTGAAGCCCGAGGACTGCCGGGTGACGCTCATCGATCCAGGGGATCGGGTGTTGCGGGCGATGCATCCCTCCCTGTCGGAGGCGACCGGCAACCACCTGCGCGAGCGGGGAGTGGAGCTGGTGCTCGGCGCGCGGGTGCAAGAGATCAGCCCCGGACGGTTGCGGGCCACCCTCGCCAAACCCTCTCCCGGGCAAGCCGACGAGGTGATCCTGGAGGCGGCGACGATCTGCTGGACCGCTGGCGTGCGCGCCTCCCACCTGGGCAAGCTGCTGGCCGAACGCTGCGGTTGTCCGGTGGACAAGGGGGGGCGGCTGGTGGTGGGGGCGGATTTTTCCATCCCCGACCACCCCGAGATTCGCGTGGTGGGGGATCTCTGCTCCTACAGCCACACGCCCGACGGGACACCCCTGCCGGGCATGGCGGGTCCGGCGGTGCAGATGGGGGGCTGGGTGGCCCTCGATCTCCTGGCGGGGCTGCGCGGTGAACGCCAAGCGCCCTTTCATTGGGTTGATTTCGGCAGCATGGCCGTGGTAGGCCCTCTGTATGCGGTGGCGGACCTGCGGGGCTGGCGGGTGACGGGGTTGGTGGGCTGGATTCTCTGGGGGGTGGCGCACCTGGCCTTCATGGCGGACAACGAAAATCGCCTCACCCTTCTGCTCAAATGGCTCTGGGCCATCGCCACCCGCGAGCGCGCCTCCCTGCTGATTACCGGCCGGCCCGATCAACACATCGGTGTGGAGGTGGGCCTGGAAGAGGTGGAGTTGGGGAGCGCGGAGGCGAAGATCACTGCTTGATCCGACCAGCCAGCAAGGCAGTTCACCGTCGTAGGTTGGTGCGTATTAAGGGGAATCTCTCTACCCATGACCACGCCAAGTTCCGACCGTCTCCCCAGCGACAGCAACGGGTCTGACGCGGCAGGTCCGGTCTCCAGCAGCACGATCACCATCGGCGGTGAAGCATTTTCAGTGGACCCCAGGGGCGGCACGCTGAACTACAGCTTCACCTTCTTTAATGGAAACGTGAACTATGGGCAAACGCCCTTCAGCCTGGCCTTGCAATATCAACAGACTGCCGCCGGCTCCTACGTCGGCGCCTTCACGGACAGTGACACGCATGCTCACCCCTACGGCGTCAGCGCCTATCTGCCAACACCCGAACCGAAAGCCAAAGAAGATGGAGGTTCCCAACTCAACGATTCAGGGGGCCTCTGGGACTTGAATCTGCCGGTTCTGTTCATCAGCACCAGCAAAATTTCAAAGTTTTATGGCGACAACCTGATCGCAGCCACCCTGTCCCTGGGGGACACCTCCTATCAAATCTTGATGGAGATGCCCAACACGAACCAAGAGGACTATATCAGCGCTTATACAAAAGGCTTCCTCGTTGCGGCACAACAAACCAGTCCGCTGTACAGCATTGACGGACGCTTCCTAAGCTTTTTTCAAGGACCTCAACCAGGAGAGGTTGTGGTGCAGGACAAGTACGGCACAAACTTTCTATTCTCGGCAACTGTCTTGTATGGATACAAAGGAATTAACATCTATGATCCCACCGATAACAGCTCCAATAATGCCGACGCCGACCAACTACTGGTTTACAGAATCAGCAACATCTTTTATGCCAATGGCCAAACCCTGAATTTCAGCTATACAGACCTCTCCTGGACGGGAAGCCAGGATCACACCGTGGCGGTCTCCGACACCATTGGCAACACCATTGCCACGCTCGCCTGGGATGGCTGCACCGGCACCGTTTGCATCGCCAACCAAACAGGCACTCCCGTCCCAACCCACCAACTGACTCTCAGCCCCGGTGATTTTCGCCTGCTGACACTCCAAGATCTCAGCACGAATCGATCCATCAGCTACAAGTATGTTGTCAATCAAGCCGTTCCCTACGGCTGGCAGAATCAGACCGCGTTGGCCAACATCAACAACGACTACACAGGTTATCAAACAAATATCACTTATCAACAATTCAATTCCAATCGTGCTTACAGCGCCGGCTGCAATCAGTTCTCGCTCGCAGAAATTGCCGTCAGAACCGTGACGAATACAGATCGTTTTGACGCATTGATTAGCCAAGCAAGTTATGACTTTGGTTTCACGAGCAGCGATCCCAACTTTGTCATGCCACAAGCTTCAGGCAAGAAGACCTATGCCTCTGGCCTGAACCATTGGCTTGACAATATCTTCTACGACAACAAGGATTCCTCTGGTTGCTCCGCCTCAGACAGGGTCAGCGCTGTCAATCAAGAATACACCACAATGATCAGGACAAACTATCAGGATCCGATGCGGAATCGAACGCAAATTAAACGATACGATGCCTTCGGGCGCCAGACCGAAGACAGCATCAGCAATCCCGCCGGCCTCCTGACAACCACAGCTTATCGCTATCAAGCGACCCCTTCTGAGCTTCAAGACCTATCCTCATTCTGCAACTTACCCTACTCCTACGGCTCGCCAATCGCAACCTTTAGCTCCATCAACATATCCACCCTTAATGGGGTCATCATCAATGAACAGTCCCCAAAGCTTCTGACATATACTCAACAGTACACATATAATGAAGCAGGAAATCCTACCCAGGAAATCTCCCCGTTAGGGCAGGTTACTGAATACACCTATCTGCCCGCGGCGCAAACCAATCCCAACAATGAGCGCCTCGTCACAAGCGTCAAGACACATAGCATCGGCGACGATGGAGCATCCTATATTCTTGAAACACAAACGTTTGCCACCTTCAAGATCGCGCCAAGCGACGGCGGCATCTTCTTGGCGGAAGCCACGCTTCCAATCAGCAATGCGGAAACACATTACGACGCCACCAACAACTCCACGTATGCCTATCGAACAGACACGATGTCTGGCTATATCGGTGGTAATAATTATTCCAGTGGAATTGATGTCGGATTGAATGGCATCCTTACAAAGCGCGGACAGGCGGACAATACTGGTGCCTCAGATATTTCTGCACTGTCCAATCAAACGACAGCAAGTTTCACCACTGTTGCGGGATTAACGCAGCCTGTCTTGAGCATCAGCTCCAGCATTTCAGGCACGACAAAAAACGGAGACATCACCTCCATGAATCGCGGCAGTGGGCTGATTCATTTCATGGGATATCCCCTGCAGCAGACGAATGTCTTTAAGCAAACCTCAATGCAAACCTATGATGATCTTGGTCGCCTGACGTCGGTCACGACAATGGCCGGGACGCAGTGGGCCCAGACAACACGTTATAGTTACGATTCGCAAGATGACTTGAAGCTAGACAACAACGCCTTCTTCAGCCGTAGAACCGTCGATACGTATGGCAATAGTCATGTTCAGCTTTTCGATGCCCGCCAGCGCCATATCGCCTCCTTTCAAACACTAAATGGCAGCCAAACCGTCCAGACCAATGCCTACACCTACGACGACGCTAATAATCTCATTTCTGCCACTGAATTTGGGGTTGGCTATGAGAGAATAACCAGCTACTACTACAGTCCTGGCACGCAACTGCGCATCGCCAGCAACCCTAGTGATGGGCTTGCTGAGGGACAGATCCTGGATGCTCTCAATGGCATCAACTGCCACTTCAAGTACGCGCCCGCGTCGAACAGCTCGCCCACAATCATTGGCCAGATCTATGGCCCGGTGCGCATTACTCAAACGGACAACACAACCCAGCTTCGACTTGCCGATGGATTGCTGGATGCCGATGCAGCCAATGCGGCTCTTTCGGGCTTGGATTTGATACATATCCCTTGGACAACCTCCTTGATCGAGCTTCAAGGCAATGCCTGGGTCAGCAGTGGTCTGGTTGCCCAGCCCCTGCTGGCCTTCTACCAGGTCATCGCCCAGCTGCCTCAAAACAATCCGTCGGCCGAAAGCCCTTGCCAGCTGATGGAAGTCAACACCTACACCTACGACGAATGGAACCGACAGGTTTCCTCCACGTGCTACACCTTCCTCAATCACGGCGCAGGGCTGGCAGCCACTCCAACCCTATCGACAACAGTCAACAGCGTTAGTTTTCAGACAGCGCAACGGGCTGTGACCAGATGTTTTCCCCAAGGGCAGCAACGAACATCCACCTACAACCTGCTGAATGGCCTGCAAAATGCCACGCTCATGGTCGCAGGTCTTGTCACCGACCTAGGGAGTTTCACCCATGATGGTCTTGGAAGGATTCTCACCTATAACGACAGCATCAATGGCGCTCAGAGCACAGCCACCTACACCGATACTGGCCTGCTGAGCAGCCGTGTTGATGCCTATGGAAACAGCACAATATACCTTTACGATCCAGTCAGTTTCAAGCTCATCCAGACCTCACTCTTCCCCGTAGATGGGGGAGAAGCAATCCTTGTCAATCGTCACTATGACGATCATCTCAACTTTACGGTCGTGCAAGACAGCCAAGGCAACATGAAGCAGTGGTCCTATTCCGAGAGTGGCCAGCTTGCCAGCCAGTCGATCGGCTTGGGGACAATCAATACAACCTGCCCGCTCACGACAAGCTTCAGCTACGACAACTTTGGCGACCTGGTCCACGTGGCGGATCCCTGGCTGCCCTATCCCCAGAGATCG
>VGQX01000051.1 GCA_016882305.1 Cyanobacteria bacterium K_Offshore_surface_m2_239 | reverse complement strand
GCGAGAGCCCCTCGAGGACGGTGAGCCGCAGGGCCGTGGCCTGTGCCGCCGGCAGCTGCTCCACCAGCTGCTCCAGCGCCGGCCCGGCGAGGTAGGCCTCCAGCGTGGGCTCTGCGGCGGGAGCGGCAAGCTGCTCCAGCAGGGAGGACTCACCGGCAGCGCGGGCATCGAGGCTGCTGTGGCCGAGCGGGCAGGTGCCCTTCTCATGCTCGCGGCGGGAGACCCGCACCAGGCGGACGCAATCGCGCAGGTGGTGCTGCAGGGCCCCGGTGATGTAGCGGCGCAAATAGGGCCCAGCGGGCTCGCCGGCTCTGCAGCGGGGAGCGGAGCGGACCAGGGCTTCACGGGCCACCTGGATCAGATCCTCCCGCTCCACCAGCGGGAAGAGGCGCCGGGCGGTGGCGGAAGCCAGGGCATCAGCCAGGGGCAGGTGCTCCAGCACCAGGGCATTGCGGGCACGCAGGGCAGAA
Source organism: Cyanobacteria bacterium K_Offshore_surface_m2_239 (assembly GCA_016882305.1). Lineage (GTDB taxonomy): Bacteria > Cyanobacteriota > Cyanobacteriia > PCC-6307 > Cyanobiaceae > Cyanobium. Next base: position 17,402 of record VGQX01000051.1, on the reverse strand, counting down.
CGGCTGAGAGGCGTGGGCTGCTCGCGGCGGGAGGAGGAAGCGGGGGAAGCCACCTGAGGGACGGCGGAGAACCCCACCCCCACCGGCCGGCCGCAGCGCCGTGGCAAGGACGCCCCCCTGGGGCGCCTGGCCCGATCCTTGACGCGGCGCGAGGACCGGCCGAGGGATCCGGTGGGTCTGCGCCGGTCCGGGGGCAATTCCCTCCCCCCACTGCCGGTGCTGCAGGTTGCTAAGCCCAGGGACCGCCCACTCGAACCGTCAGGCCATGGCTCCAGGAAGCCCAAGCCCACGGGCGATGCGGCGACAGCCGAAAGCCGGAGGCGGAGTGCCTCCGGCCCCGGGAGGCTCAAAGCACCCGCACCTCGGCCTGAGGCCCAAGCACCCGCTGCTGATTGGCAGCCAGGATCAGGGCCTGCTCGCGGGGCACGTAGTGCGGCTGTGTGCTGATGTGGCCCTCGCGATCGAGGAAGAGAACCCTGAGAAGCCGTCCGGCGGCATCAAGAAGATGCACCGAGATGATGCGGATCGGGCAGGAGCGGCTGAGGGGAGTGGCGGCCATGGCTGGGCTGGCGAACGACACCGCCGTTGAGCCCCGGCGCCGCCAGCGCCGCGCAAGGGGCGCGGAGCGACTCGCGTCAGCCCTTGCGCGGTGCGCAAGCTGGAGCAGGCCGGGTGGCGTGATCGCCAGCCCACAGGGCATCTCGTTGTCTCGCCTGCCGCTGGATCAGCTCCACAGGCGGAAGCGGCTGGAGGAAGATGACCCGATAGGCAGCGGCCGCCAGGTGCCCGAGCCCACCGACTACGGCAGTCTTCAAGCAGCAGTGTCCCTGGACAAGGAGCGCGGCCTGGCTTTGCTGGCCGGGCGGCTACTGCTGGCGGTTCTCGAGCTGGCGGTGCCCGTGAAGGTTCAGGTGTTGCAGGACCTGCGCAGCGAGGGCCGCAACATCAGGGCCTATCAACGGGAGGAACCCGATGATCTGCACCAGGCCCGCCAGGAGCTGGAGGCGCTGCTGACGCAGATCCAGCCGGAGCCCTACAAGTTCTATGAACGCTGGGAGGTGCTGCTGAGCAGTGATCGCGGCACGCGGCGCACCGGGAACCTGATCCACGATCTCTGGCGTCATCTCCCGGAGCAGGTGCGGCTGAAACCAGAGGGGGCAGGCGAACTGCGCCGGTTCACCGGATTGCTGCAGGAAACCCGAGGCCTGTGCATCAAGCTTCAGCAGGATCGGCACCATGCCTCCCACTCGAAGGCCGACACGGCCTTTCATTCCCTTTCCTGGCACGCAGCGGTGCTGCGCCTGGCAGAGATGCCGATGGAACTGCAGGCCAGCGCGCAGATGATCCTGGCCACCGCCGCCACCATCCCAGCCCCTGTGCAGGCCGGCCTGGTGCAGGCGCTGCAGGTGCTGGACATCATCGAGACACAACCGCTGCTGGGCCATGTGGAGCGGGCTTTTGTGCAGCTGGCCGGCGAACGCACGAGCCTGGGTGAGCGATGGCTGGCGGTTCATCCCCCAGCTCCTGAGCCAGGGTCTGCGTTGCAGGCCCAGGACCTCTCCCAGCTCAGGGAGGAGCTGGCGATCCTTCACGACCGCTTCGCGGCGCTGAGCGGCTCGATCGGGCCGGTGCTCAACCGTCTGGGCGACGACATCGAAGGCATCGGCGCTCAGCTGCAGGAGCTGCTGGTGCTGCAGGCCCAGACCCAGCAGGCCCTGCGGCAGTCAACGTCTGAGGCTCCCCTGGATGAGACGGCCGCGCTGGACAGTGTGCGCGCCGCCTATCGCCAGCTCCAGGATCTTCGCCTGGCGATCGTGCAGGAGATGGGCCAATGGGAGCCGGCCTTTCGCTTTTATCACTGCATCGTCTACCGGGAGCTGATCGTTCAGGCCCTGCGCCAACGGGTCCTGCGGGTCGAGCAGCTCGTGGCCCTCTCACGCCAGACGATCTTGCAGAAGACGCTGCGCAGCGGCGGCGACAGCGACTTGTCCGCGAGGATGGTCGACGAACAGGCGGAACGGTTCGGAGGGAAGATCCAGGCCATCCTGGATCCGATTGTCTATCCCTCAGCCCCTATCGATCCACGTGATCTGGTGGGCCAGGAGAGCTGAGGGGTTCCTCAATCGGCAACAGCACTGGTGGCTGCCTGTGGATCAGACGATCAAAGTGATGCCACACGGCCGCCGCACGGCTCGTCCCTGGTGAAGGCCCTCCATCGGGGAAATGAAGTCCGAGCTCGCAGTTGTCGTACTGGGCGCTGTCGCTGAGGTTGGCGCTGGTGACCAGCAGCTCCGCGTCGGCGACGCAGCATTTCACGTGGAACACGGCCGGGCGTTCACGGCCCAGCGCCAGGGAACGCGGGTCGAAAAAACCGCTGGGCCGGGGGCGGCGTGGATCCCAGAGCTGGCTCCAGGTGTTCTGAACGAAGGCCTGGCGGAGCTGATCCGCCACCACGCGGCTGCCCTTCGGGCGGGGAATGTTGACCACCATGCGGGCTTGCAGCCCGGGAGAGGCCTCCAGCCTCCGCTGGATCCGCTCCAGCAGCTCCGTGATGAATCCGCCGCGCCAGATGTTGAAGGTGGTGATCAGCAGCCGCTGCTCGCAGCGCTCCACCATCTCGCGGATCAAAACGGCCTGATCGCGGGTGACATCACCGGTCCCCCCGTGGGGACCGGACCACACCAGCTCCGCAGTGCCACCGCTCTGCCCCTGGCGCTGGGTGAGCAGGAGGCTGATGGTGAGCGCCAGGCTGGCGTTGCTACCGCCAAGCCGGTTCCAGTGGTGCAGCCAGGAGACCAGGGCCGCTCGCAGTTCGAGCCGATCGCAGGCGATCTGGTGCTGGCTGAGGGCAGCTTCCCCAGGTAGCTCGGGCAGCGCTCGCAGACAGGCCGCCAGGCGCTGGAGTTCGCCGCTGGTGAGCGCCAGCAGGGGCTCACTCATGGCAGCTGGGCTGGGAAGAAGGCGGCCTCGCTCACATCCAGCGTGGGCACCACAAAGGCGCGATCGAGGAACTGATTGCGCTGCTCGCAGCTGGTTTCGGCGATCAGCAGGCAGCCGTGGCAAGCGGCACCATGGCTGTAGCGCTTCTCCAGCCCATTCTCAGGGTCGTGCATCGAGCAGAAGGGATCGTTGGAGCAAAGCCGGCCCTGCTCCAGGGCGTCGGCTACCAGCTGCTCGATGCGATCGGCCAGCGACACCAGACCGCCAAGGGTGCCTTCTGAACCGCTGCCACTGGTGTAGAGCAGGATTCCGTAGCCCTGATCCTCCCCAGGGAAGCTGTAGATCCGCTCCTTGATGGCAGAAGCGCCATAGCCGCACTCCAGGGAGGCCGTGGTGATCAGCAGGTGGGAGAGGCTGTGCAGCATCAGATAGGCATCCCCCGGCCATTCGTATTCATTGGCCTTGAGGCCGTGATCACGGGCTCCACAGCTTGCAGGCTTCTCGATGTTTGGAGCTGTGCTGCTGCACGCCGTCACGCTGACGCCACTCCTCCAGGGCAGTGGCACTCACCCCAAGGAAGATGCCCTCACCGAAGTTTTCAATTGCAGGAACCCAATCGAGTTCTTTGCTGTTGATGTCTGCTCGCTTGGTGCCGATATCGAGCTGATCGATGGGGTCGCCGTCGACGCCCTTCACGATCGGCTCCAGTCTGGTGAAGCCAATCAGGGCCATCACCTCCCGCAGTCGGTGCACCTTCAGAACGCGATCGAAGCGTTCGCTAAACCAGCTCGGCTTGCCGGTGAGCGGCATGATCTCCGCGTGGAAGGTGCTCTCCGGCGCGGGTGACCCCAGGGCGCCGGCTGGGGCATACAGCGCCTTGATCTCCTGGAGCTTGAGCGGTGGTTGCTTCTCGATGCGTGAATCGCTGTTGCTGCCACGCACGGCGGAGAGCACAGCCATCACATCGCCAAGCTCCCGATCACGCAGACGGGCCGCCACTTTTTCCGGCATGAACTTCAGGGCAGCCTTGAGGTCGCTCTCGTCGTCCACCTTTTCAAAGAAACTCAGGTGGGTGATCAGGTGCTGGCGCAGGGAGTCTTCCTCTTCGGGGATGGAGATGGCGCCTACCATCTCCGGGAAGTAAGCGTTGCTGGCTGATCGCACCAACAGGCGGTTGTAGCGGGGCTTGTCGTTCTCGTCGGTGCAGGCCAGGGCGTCGTCGCTGAAGTTGCCCAGCCAGGGGCGATGGCCACGGCAGGATCCGAGCAGCGAGGCGCCGTTTTCCCCCTTGGTGCTGGCCAGGGCCTGGCGCTTGCCGCACTGCGGGCAGCGCACATAGATCTCGTTGAAGTCGTTGCCAGCGCCGGCCTCATCGAGCCACAGGTCTTCCTGGCAGCGACTTCTGGCGCCCTCGTGGGCGAAGCGATCCCAGTCGATATCGCTCAGGTGCCCATTGGCGCAGCACTGCACAAAGCGCACTGGCACCACATCCAGTTTCTGGATCTTGCCGCCGGGCTCCTTCCATGGGTACTTCTCATCGACCAGTCGGTCCTGATGGATGAGAGGACGGATGCGGAAGCGCTTACCAGCTTCGTCATGATAGATGGGTTCTCTGGGTTGGGCCACGAACCACAGGGGGAACTGGGGGGAGCGAATCCCGCTGCTGCTTCTGAACTTCTGGGCGTAGTTGTCGTCTTCGCTGGGCGGGCGCTTGAGCTGGAGGGTGCCCACGTTGAGCAGATTGCGCAGCTTGGCGATCAGCCGGCGTTCATCGATGAAGCAACTGTCGTCGTCGCGGCTGTAATGCCAGAGGTTGAGACCGCCCACCACCACAGAGCGATCAGGGAGATCGACCATGGCGCCGGGCCCATAGGTGGTGATCAGCTGGCCGTGGCGGACTTCGCCGACGGGATGGTTGCTCGTGCCTCGCGATGCAGTCATGACGTCAACCTCGGTTGGTGCTCTGGTAGCGGTCTTTGAGCAGCAGGGCCGAGGGCTCTACATCCCGCAGGCTGCGGTTGGCTTTGAACTGCTTCTCGCGATCGTCGTCGAGTTCCAGCAACTCCGGATCCAGCGGTGTGCGCAGCAGCGGCGGCAGATCGCCCTCTTCGCGGCCGTATTCCATGCGGCCCCGGCGCTCGGCGATGGCGCACCAGTCGTCGATGATCGCCTTCACCCGCTCCGCCACCCAGCTGGCGTGCCCATCGGGATCGGGGTGGTGGACCAGCGAAGAAGCCACGCGTTGTTGCAGGGCTGCGGCCACGGGCTGACGTGCAGAGGCCAGGGCCTGCAGATCGCCGGCTGAACGAGCGTGGGTGAGGCCATCGCAGAGGTGGCGGGCCAGAGCCACGGTGATGGCGGGAAGCCCGCGCTCCAGGGCCCGCTCGGAAAACGGCGTCACGCTGGTGGCCTCCACGTCGCGGTAGAAGACGTCGTGGCTGTGGGCGAAGTGCTCGTAGTGGGAGCGATCCTGCGGCCGGTTGGGGTTGAGCAGCACCACCACCAGGCCGGGTCTGCTGGCATCACGGCCCACGCGGCTGCTGGCCTGGATGTATTCGGCGGTGGTCTTGGGCTGGCCGAGCATCAGCATCAGGCCGAGGCGGGTGATGTCGAGACCCACCGAGATCATGTTGGTGGCCAGGGCCACATCCACCCGGGCGTCCTTCTCATCGAAGCTGCGCGACAGCCGGTCTTTGGTGTTGCTCACCTCGGTGGTGGAGACGCGGGAGGTGAGCTCCAGCGGGATGTTGCTGATGCGGCGGTTGGCGGTGCGCTCCACTGCATCGCCGAGGCGCCGGCGCTCACCGTGGGTGGCGAGCTGGGAGGTCAGCTCCTCTTCGATCAAGCGGCGGCTGATGCCGAGTTCCTTGATCGTGTTGAAGTAACCCCGCAGGGTCATGTAGGGATCGGCCGGATTGGGGCCGGGGGTTTCGCCGCGGCGGCGCTGGGCGGTGCGCTGCTTCTCGGCGGCTTTCCAGGCCAGCTGGGCGCTGCTCATCAGGGCGAGGGAGGCGCGCAGCAGCAGGGCCTTCACATTGCGGCCCGGGGCGCTGAGGCCCACGTACAGCCGGCCCGGCACCTTGTCGGTGGATTCGGTGATGGCAAAGAAGGAATCGCGGCGATCGGGCCCGGGCGCAGGGAAGATCGAGGAGTGGGAGCGGCCGAACAGGGCCCGCATCTGCTCGCTGGCGCGGCGCACGGTGGCAGTGGAGGCCACGATCTTGGGCCGCAGCTGATCATTCGGCCCCGGACCCTTGCGGCAGCAGAGCTCATCGATCACCGCCTCATACAGGCCCGCCATCGAGCCGAGGGGGCCGGAGATCAGGTGCAGCTCGTCCTGGATCACCAGATCCGGCGGGTCGAGCTGACCTGCGAGGCGCACGCCGCGGTTGGCATCGTCACCATCGGCGGGTCCATAGAAGCCCTGGCCATCCACCACATGGGTGGCTTTGCCGAACAACTTGCCCGTGCGCCCCTCCCAGGGCAAGGAGGCGAACTTGTCGACGGTAGCGATCAGGAAGGCCGGCAGGCGGCTGTAGATCGTGTCATCCACAGCCACCAGCGGCAGGTAGGTCTCCTTGCTGGTGCCGCGGAAGTGGCAGCTGCGATTAAGGCAGGCCACCCGCAGCTCATCGGGGTTCTCGGTGTCGACCCTGCCGCCGCGCAGCAGCTTGAACACATCGCCGCGGTTGCGGGTGTCCTTGCTGTCATCCAGGGAACGCTTGCCAAACTCCACGCCGCACCACGGGCAAGTGTCGATCGGGATCGGTTTGCGGTCGTCCTTGTAATCGATGTACTTGAGCACCCGGATCCGGGCGGTGGACTCGTTGCTGTTGCCCTTGCCGCCCATGCGGTTGGGGGTACCGGCCTGCCCCACCCAGAGGCCGATCTCGAACGGCCAGCTGCCGAGCTTCTCGGGTTGGCGCTGGCGCTCGAGCTCGAGGGCACAGATCAGGGTGGAGGCGCGGCCGAGCTGGTCGAGGGTGAGCAGGCGCAGGGTGTAGCGCATCAGCACGCTCAGGCCGCCGGCCTGGAGCGAGCCGCCATGGCGCAGGCGGCGCATCACCAGGGTGAAGGCCGCCAGGCCCAGATAGGCCTCGGTCTTGCCGCCGCCGGTGGGGAAGAACAGCAGATCCACCCCCTCCCGCTCGCGGTGCGGATCAACCTGCGGATCATGAGGGCGTGCAATGCCCACCAGGTTCATGAGCACGAAGGCCAGCTGGAAGGGACGCCAGGCCGGCGGTCGCACGCTGGGATCGTGGGCCTGCTTGCCCTGCATTACCCCGAAACGCTGGCGCGCCGCAGTGGCCATGGCGCGGTTGGCGATGGCAAACGCCTCACGGATGTCGGGTTCGGCGAGGGCTTCGATGCCACGGGCAATGCGCTCGGCCTGGGTGCGGGCATCGCCCAGCAGGCGCTGGGCGGTGGCCTGTTGGTGGCTGTTGAGTCCGGCAACGGCAGCCTGCTCCTCGATCCAGGCGGAGTAGCGATCCACCAGGGGCATCAGGGCGCCGCGGATGGCCTCGAATCCCTCGCTGGCCAGGCGGTCGAGCTCCTCCATGGCCAGCTCGCAGCCCACGTCTTCCCGGGGGGAGACCTTCTCGACTGTGGCCTGGGGCATCCAGGTGGTGCGCAGCCTGGAGCAGCCGCCCTCGGCATCCAGATCCACTTCCACGCCCACGTTGTGGCCGACGCCGTACTCACAGGCATCGCGGAACTGCAGGGCATTGACGCGCTGATCCCAGTCGCCGCCATCGCGGCTGGCCTGGGGATCAAGGCGGGGCACGAAACCCTGGGGGCAGCGGAGCTCGAACTCGGCCTGGAAGGCGGAATCCTGATCGCGCTCCACCAGGGTGGCGGCCTGCTTGCGGCCCTGGCGGCGCTCATTGGTGAGAAACAGCGTGACGGCCACGGTGCCCGCGGCATAACCCTGACGATCCGGCGCCTGGCGGCAATGCCAGCGCAGGTGGAGCCCGCCACTGTTGGGCCATTCCAGGTCGCCAAGGCCGCGGGTGCCTGTGATCTGGCTGTGGGTGAGCAGCAACGCCTCCTGGCGTGGCGTGCGCTGCCAGGTCTGTTCGTCGCGCGCTCCACCAGCGGCAGCATCGGGGTTGGAGCCTTCGGCGAGCCTGGTGTAGTCGCCCCAGCGGGCGAACAGCTGCAGCTCACCACCAGGGGGCAGCATCACGCTGACGCCAATCGAGGAGGGCAGGAGCTGGGGCTTGGCGGGGCCCGATTCAGTCAGGCCACCGTCGTCACCAGCGCCTCCGGGCTTGTAGGACTTGTCAGTGCTGCGGGGCTTACGCAGGTCGACGCCATCGGCGGCGGCGAAGTCGTCGTCGGCCGTGTCGTCGCAGCGCAACGAAAGGTCGGTGTTGGTGGGCACCAGGAAGCCGGTGGGGTACCAGCTGCTGGGCAGACGATCGAGCGCTTCTCTCTCCAGACCCTCGGCATCCACGCCAAGCGCCTTGAGCACCCGCTGGGTGGGGCCGATCAGGTCGAGCTCAAGGGCGGTGACCAGCTGGCTGCGCACCTGGGCCGCCTTGGGGCCTGCTGCTGGAAGGGACGGGGTGCTCATGGGGCCGAGTCTGGCAAGGCCTGAACAGCTGGGAGTCGTGCCTGCTGCGAAGAACGACCGAGGCCTGCGTGGCATATCGTATTGGATGTGCCACACGCCAACCTGCGTGCCACGCTGTTTGCCATGAGCGACAACACGTCTTCCGTTGATGTGAGCCTGGGCCGGCAGGGGCGGCTCGTTATTCCGGCACAGCTGCGGCGCTCTCTGGGACTGAAGGAAGGAGATCGGCTGGTGGCGCGCCAGGAGGCCAATCGCCTGGTGCTGGAGAAGCCGGAACAGATCAAGCAACGCCTGAAGGAGCGCTTTTCCCAGGTCCCGGCGGAGCGCAGGCTTGTACACGAACTCATCGGCGAACGCCGCGAGGAGAGCCGGCAGGAGGGTGAGGCGTGACAGTGGTGCTGGATGCCTCAGCCCTGTTGGCGAATCTGCTGCAGGAACCAGGATCCGAGGTGGTGGATGGGTTGTTGAGCGATGCGCGGATGGCCAGCGTGAACTGGGCTGAGGTGGTGCAGAAGTCGCTCTCCGCAGGAGTGGACGTCCAGGGAATGCGGGAGGATCTGCAGGCCCTCGGGATGCAGGTGGAGCCCTTTCTGGCGACGGATGGCGAGCGAGCCGGCCAGTTGTGGCCCCTCACCCGCCAGCAGGGCCTGTCGCTGGGCGATCGCGCCTGCCTAAGCCTGGGGATGCGGCTGGGCCTCCCCGTGGTGACCTGTGATCGGGCCTGGGCTGAGCTGCCGCTGGAGCTGGAGGTTCAGGTACTGCGTTGAGAGGACCAGGCCTGCCGGAACTGCCATCCGGCATGGGCGTGGCTCTGCGGCGCACGGCGGCCGGCTGGCGTGAAGCGATGACCCGTCACCTATCGCTTCACCTCATGAAGCGATTAGGGTGTTGTGATGGCTTCATCCTGGATCTGGCAGCAGGCGGACTGGCCGCACTTCCGCTGGGAGAATTCCGTTCTGGAGCCGCTGCTGGCGCAGGCCCGCGCCGACCGCCAGTGCTTGCTGAGCCGGCTGGAGAGGCTGGAGCCCCCGCTGGATCTGGAGGCGATCTCCGCGCTGCTGGGCCGCGAAAGCCTTGGCACCGCCGCCATTGAGGGGGAACTGCTGGATCCAGGCCAGGTGCGCTCCTCGATCGCCCGCCGGCTGCGCCTTCCCCTGGCCGCGGGGCAGCCGGCCGCCAGCGCCCAGGTGGAGGGCCTGCTGGATGTGTTGCTGGAAGCCACCAGCCGCCTGGATGCGCCCCTCACTGCGGCCACGTTGAACCGCTGGCACCAGCGCCTGTTCGCTGCTGGCCCCGATGGACTGCGTGCCATTCGGATCGGTGAGCTGCGCGATGAAGCCCCGATGCAGGTGCTTTCGGGTGCCATCGGCCGGGAGCGCCTGCACTTCGAGGCGCCACCCCGAAACCAGCTCGAGGGTGAGCTGGAGGCTCTTCTGGATTGGATCGCCTCCCCGCCAGCGCAGCTGGACGGGCTGGTGCGCGCCGGCCTGGCCCATCTCTGGTTCCTCACCCTTCACCCCTATGAAGACGGCAACGGCCGCCTGGCCCGGGCGATCACGGATCGACTGCTCGCCGAGGCCTGCAAGGCCCAGAGCCATCAGGCGTTGTCTGGCCGTGCCCTGGGTATCTCCGCCCAGATCCTGCGGGAGCGGGAAGGGTATTACGCGGCACTGGAGCGCTGCCAGCGGGGAGATCTGGATGTCACGGGCTGGTTGACCTGGTTTCTTGAGCAGCTCGCCGCCGCAGCGGCCACCAATGGTGCCGTGATCGATGCGGTGCAGCGCAGGGCGGCCTTCTGGTGGAGCCACCGGCACAGCGGTTTCAACAGCCGCCAGCAGAAACTGCTCAACCGCTTGCTGGATGCCGAACCGGAGGGGTTCACGGGTGGCATGACCCTGCGCAAGGCCATCGGCCTCACCAAGGTGAGCCGCGCCACGGCCTGGCGCGATCTTGCCGAGCTGGTGGAGAAGCACGCGATCGAGCCGATTGGCGAGGGCCGCAGCCGCGCCTATCGCATTCACTGGCCAGCAGCGTCCTGACGATGGCGTGGCGGCAGGCTGATCCCAGCTCACGCGCGGGAGCCGTCGTCCCCCCGCCAGGCGGCCTGCACCGCCTCGGGCGCCACGCCGAGGTGATCGAGGAGCACCAGCAAGAGGCGCTCGCTGCGGCTGGCGTCGGTGGTGTCGATGGCGGCTGGGGCGAGCGTGCTCTGGAGGTGCTGCGTCACGAAGGCGAGCAGATCGGGCTGGCGCAGGCGCGACCAGCCGCGCAGGCCATGCTGGCGGCTTCAGCCAGCAGGGTCTGGTGGCGGTCTTCGATGTGCTGGGCCTGGCGGTCGGCGCCGAGGCTGTCGCTGATCGGGGTGCCTCGGCCTCCTGCTCCAGCAGGCTGAGCTCGGCCTCCAGCTTGGCGATCTTCTTTTTGGCCTTGGTGACCAGGCCCTGCTGGGCACCGGCGCGACGGTTGCCGCTGATCAGGGCTTCCCGCATCTCGCGGTAGACGTGGCGCAGGTCGGCGAAGTGGATCAGCTGGTGCACCAGCTGAAAGCGCCGGGCGATGGTCTTGTCGATCTCGGCAGGCGGCCTGATGCCATGGCAGAGCGTGTCAGGACCGCCAGTGTGGCAAGAGCCTTGCGCTGGCTGGCTGCTGCTCGTGCGAAATGAGGACGGTGGCAGAGGCTGCCCACTAAGGATAGCGCAGGAAGGCCATCCTTCGTTGCAAAAGGTAACGCTGCTGACCTTGTCGGCAGGGGCCGCTATTCCTACGGCGACCTAAGCTGACTCGGTCGTGTGTAGCCCAGTGAACAAAGCCATACCGGACCCGCCTAAGATCCTGGCTGCAACCCTGTTGCTGATGCGACAGCAGTTCCAGCAGGGTTTTTGAAGAAGAAGTCGATGCACGGGCGGATCTTATGCCGACAGTATGCTGGGATGAAGCTTCTTGGGTTGACCCGCCCATATTGCGTTGGGATAGAGGTGCCGATAATGCCTGAAATCTGTATTAGTACTGATGTTGAAACCTCTATGCCTTTCTGGGGCTATAGATTGATGCTGATCTGTAGGTTCGTTTCATAAACGCAAGGTAAACAAACCAACAAGGGGCAAGAGATGAAATCACAAATGATTCAGCCAATGTTCAAATTCTATGTCGCTTTGGCAATCGTTCCCTGGATACTTGTGGGATGCGGCAATCCAGTAGATATCGTTCCCTGGATACTTGCGGGATGCTGCAATCTAGTGGATTTAGAGAAGGAAGTGACGGGGACGGAGGAACAGCGAGTTGCAAGGGTTGAAGGGTATCTCCTTAAGGATGTGGCGACAGTGTGGCACGCAGAGATAAATAATTACAGCATCACTTGGTCGAGGGCCGCTCGGAAACCCGGGGTGACTTTGCCAGGCAAGATCGCGGATCCGCATTTCCTATACGTGTCGGCTAACTCACCCCGAAACGACGGTGATCAGTATTACGTCTCTTTCCGGGTGCCGGTCGCGGACGTGGACAAATGGACGGCTATTCTTGAACCGATAAAGCCGCCGCAGCGCTATAATGGTGAACTGATGCTTCCGATGCCGCCGAGAGCATGGTGGGTAAAGGACGAGCATCTCTCGCGACTGATATTCTACGATCCGCGTACCTTGGCTGGGCGTGTGAACGGATGGGTAGGCGTTGACAGGGCGACCGGCGAAATCTTCGTCTATAGCTTCACGATGTAAGAGGCGGCTAAGGAAAATGGACCAATCCCAACAAGGCAATCGACAGCGGCAAGAAACAGACGTGCATTACGCGTCTGTTTCTTGCGCGTCATTGCCAACGTAGCGCTCCTCACAATCCCAATCCAATCTGCTCAACTTGCCGGGCTTCAGGTCCTCCCTCCTGACTGACTTTGGGAGTTCGCGCCCGCCGCTTCTCACCACCAGTGGCCTTCGCCGCCTTCGCCGCCTGTTTGCCTGCCTTGCTGTGCAGCCCCAGCGCCACCTCCTCTTCATAGCGCTCAGCATTAAGCGCCAACAGCCGAGCCAGCACATCATCCCGTACTGAATCGGGCCAGCGGTAACGCCAGGGCAGCTTGCGGCGGCCGGTGATGGCGCCGTAGGCCTGCAGCTGGCCCTGGAAATCGAGGGCGTCATTGGCTTCCCAGAAGAACAGATCTCCGTTATCGATGCGCTCCTGGAGTTAATCGGGGAGCTGGGCATCTTCTTCGGTGTCGAGGTAATCAAGCCCGAAGCCATAGGCGGTGGACACATCGCTCCAGCCGTAGGCATCCAGCACCGCCTGATCCATTTCGGTGTGGAGATCTCGCAGCTCCAGTAGATCGTTGCTGGTTTCGGCGGGATCGTGGAAGCGGTTGTAGGTGCTGGTGAGGCCTTCGTTGTTGCTCACCATCAGCTCGGCGCGGAACTGGTGGTAGCGCTCGCCGATGGCTTCGAGGCTCTGGCGGGTGGTTTCGTGGGCTGGATCGTTGGCGGCGGAACCGAGGAGGGCGGTGGGGAATGGGAAGGTTTCGAAGCAGTCGGATGGCGTGTACCTAAGGTCATCCTTCATTGAGGAGCCTGTAAGAAACGCCCAAAACCTGTGGAGACTGGACTGAAGAATGCTGAATTGACAATCAGGTTTTGCAGAGATAACACCTAGCGAATGGGCGAATACCGCCGGAAGTGGCATCAAGGTCAATGCCACGGTGTTGGATGTCAAAGCAATCGCCATCGCCCGCTCACACGCAGCGATCGACGCATACCGTGCCGGGCGCTTGTCAGCGTGATGCCACCAGCGCTCTGGCAAAGGTGATCGTAGTGCGAACCCGCCGTCGGGCTTCTTACGTGTTCTCTCCGGCTTGACTTTGCGCTCAACAAGTGTCATGAGCTCTGGCCAATCACGTCTGCAGTCTTCTTCGCTGCGATCTCTAAAATCAATCACATAGCGGTGATGTGCATGGGTAGGGCTGCTGTTCACCTCCTCCCCACCGATGTACGGGAAGATCACCTCAGCATTCTTCGGGTTCTCGGCGATCAGCCGCTTCATCGTGGCGATCGGTGAGGGAATGCCTGGCGTGTCGTCGTCGGCAGGGCCGGAATCATCGAAGGTAAAGCCCATGCCCAGCACGTAGCTGCCCACGAAGCTCTTACTGGCATTGGCTGCAAGCTGCTTGGGATCCTCGTGGCCACCGTTGGCGAAGAGAAACGCCGTTATCTTCTCTACTGTCTGCTTCTCCAGCAGCTTCACGCCGGCGTAGGCCCCCTTGTGAAGGTGCACCACACTCACCACCACAGCGGCTACTCCTGGCCACTTCAACCGTTTGAGGGCTGCGTAGATTGTGCCTCCGTTCTTGCAGATCCAACGCAGGCCGGTGCTGCGGGTGTCGCCCTGGGCAATAGTGTTGGTGGCAATAAGTCCAAACGATCCATCAGTCCCTAGCATTTGGAAGCAACGTAGAAAAAAGAATGCGCTGAGATCACCATTGGCGCTGCTTTCTGGATAGAGATCCTGCAACCAGTTCTGGAAACCTTCCCCCAAGGCCTCTTTCATTTTGCGTCCGCCAACAAACGGCGGATTACCCACAAACACATCAAACCCACCGCGTCCGTCGCCAAACACCTCCGGGAACTCCAGATCCCAATGGAAGGGAGTAATGCCCTTCTCTCCTTCCGCCAGGCGGTCGCGGATCTTCTGGATGGCATCCCGCAGGCCCTCGTCCACGAAGGCACCGCTGATGTAGGAGAGCTTCTGTTTCTGCGCTTCCAGGCGCTTGGCAGGTTTGCTCTCCTCAAAGAATTCTGCCACCATCAGATCACCGGCCTGACGCAGGCCCTCGCTGGCGTTGAACTGTTGCTGTAGCTGGATGCGTTTGCGGTCGTAGTCCTCGTCGCTGAGGGTGTCCTCAGCGAAGCTGCTGCGTCGCTCGGCGCAGGCCTGCACGTAGATCCCCTGCTGGATGCGCAGCAGTTGCAGCTGCACGTTCTCGGAGGCGGCCTGGATCTCCTTCAGCGAATAGCCCACCAGCGAATCGCCGCACTTGAGCGCGTGATCCACAAAGGTGAACGGCAGATCCTGGCTGAGTGTCACCAACCACAGCGACAGCTTGGCCAGGTTCACCGCAAACGGGTTCTTGTCGACGCCATAGAGGCAGCGCTGGGCGATCAGGCGGCGGGCGACGTTGTCCTTGTCCCACTCGGCCTTGAAGCCTTCGGGATAGCCCTCGCGCTCCCAGGCCTGCACGAGCCAGCCCGCCAGAAAACGGCAGACCGCCACCAGGAAGGCCCCCGAGCCCATCGCCGGGTCGCAGATCTTCAGGGCCAGGATCTGTTCCGCCGTGGGCTGGTGGTTGCAACGCTCCAGCCAGGGACGGAACGCTTCGGCCACGATCGGTTCGGTGAGCGCCCTTGGGGTGTAATGGCTGCCACTGCGGCGCCGCTCGGCCGTGGGCTGGAGGATCAAGGAACCCGTCGCCAGGCCGTTGGGGGTGTGGGGTGATAGACGGTTGCCCAGGGCCAGGCACAGCTCCGGCAGGGAGGTCGCCTGCCTGAGGCTTTCCTTGGCCTTCGCCGGTAGCTTCAGCGCTACGCCGGCCTGCTCATCCAGCCACTTCTCGCGCTTGCTGGCGCTCACCGCCAGCAGCTGCTCGGCGTCCACCACCACGGTGATCGTGATCTTCTGCCTCGGCGGCCGGTAGGTGATCCCCACGCTGGGGCCGGTGGCACCCTCCACCGTGAAGCCCATGATCCCCTCGTACACCGAGCCGATCTGCTCCACATCGAGCGAGCGGTAGTTGAGCCGCTGGGCCACCTTGTTGTCGTCCGCGAGCCACAGCAGCCGGGTGAGCACCTTCTCCACCACGTCGTCGCTGATCGATGGCAGGTTGGTGAGCACGTCGCCCTCGTAGCTGCTGCCCGGTTTGCGGCCCTCCAGAAACGGGTAGGCGTCGGGATCGAACAGCTCGCCGTGGCGCGCCGGCAGATAGTTCGGATCGGCGCCGCCGCCGTCGTACACCAGTCGGAACAGGCTGAGCAGCGAGGCCCAGGCACCCCGCCGGTCGGCCATGGCGTTCTGGTGCTCGAAACGCTCCTGGCGCAGGCGATCGGCCAGAGCGCTGACGCTGTAGTGCTGCCCGTAGAGCGAGTCTTTGGGCATCAGCGCTTCGTCTTCCGCGTAGAGCAGGAACACCAGCCGCAGCAGCACCGTGATCAGGCCGCCATAGAGGTGCTTCTGGCCCTCTTCTGTGGCTGGCAGCTTGCCGAGCACCGTGTCGCCGCCGTCGCGGGCGATGCGCTCGGCCGCATCGAAGCCCAGCAGCAGTTCCCACAGGGCTTCCAGCACCTGCTCGGCCAGGCGGGTGCTCACCTCGTTCTGGTTTTTGCGGCTGGCTGCCAGCAGCTGCGGCAGGCGCTGCTCCGGGTTGCCTCCGAACAGCCGGTCCACCCCCAGCAGCAGCTCCAGGGCGCCGAGCATTGGCCGGCCCGCCACCTCCGCCATGGGTTCCAGCGGCAACGTGAGCCAGCCGCTCGATTCGCCCCGCGGCGCATGAATCAGCCGCAGCTAGCTGCCGTTGAACAGCAGGCCGATGGGGATCTCCGTTTCTTTCAGCAGCCGCTCGAAGCGTTGCTGCGGCGTGGTGTCCCAGCCGTGGCCGCTGGGGTTCCATGCTGCATCGAAGTCGCGGCCCCATTGGGGATCAGGCTTGCCGCTGGCGTCGCACCACTGGGTGAGGTCGAGCACCAGGGCCTGCAGCTTCGTCGCTGACTCGGCGCCTGCCGATGACTCCGCCGTGGGCGGCTCAAACGCTGGTACGCCGTGGGTGGGCCGCAGGGTTTCGCCGTATTCCGCCAGCACCACCTCGGGCACGCTCTGCAGCTCGGCGGCTGGCACCAGATCCGCCTCGCCCCAGTCGAGCAACTCCGTGGCGAGCAGATGGAAGCTGGGCACCACAGCCAGCGGCTGGCCGTTCGGGCCCTCTACGTCCTCCAGCAATCCCTCCAGCTGGCGTTGAACACTTGAGAGATAGGCGGTGCTCTGGTTGGGGAACAGCTGCAGCGCATTGAGCACCGCAGGCGCCACCACCAGGCCCACGGGCCTGAGCAGGCCAAGCCAGTCATCGGCGGGCAGGCGAGAGGACGAGTAAGAAGGCATCAGCGCACCTCCTGGAGGCCGGCCACCCGAACGGCTACAACCTTCCTGTGGAGCCAGTGGGTTTTGCTGGTCATGACAGGGGCCGGCGAGCTCCCTGGCGGTTGCAGGCTTGCATGCTCAACCCACCTAGGATTGACGCAGGCGTGTGTTCGGTTCGCCATGACTTCCATCAGCCCATCCCTGCAACACCAGCTCGAGCGCCTGTCTCCTGATGAGCGAAGCCAGGTCGGCGCATTGCTGGCAGCCATGCAGGATTCGGTCTCTAGGGCTGCCTCTGCCCCTCGGCAGCCCGGCGGCCTGCTGGGAAAGATGCACACCCATGCGGACTTCGATGCTCCTTTGGCTGAGGAGTTTCTGATTCCTTGAGCGGTGCCGGCTTTCTTCTCGATACGAGTGTGCTGATCTGGTGGTTGGCGGAACCCTCGCGTCTGTCCGCCACAGCCAGCCATTGCATCGCTGATCCTGGGAATCAGATCTGCTGCAGCGTGGTCAATCTCTGGGAGATCCAGATCAAGGTGAAATTGGGCAAGCTGGATCTCGAGCTTCCCCTGCCGGAGATTCATCGCTGGATTGTGGATCAGGAAGGGTGGTTGCTGTTGCCGGTGCATTGGCCTCACATCAGGCGGCTCGATCAATTGCCGGTGCCGCACAAAGACCCGTTTGATCGCCTGCTGATCGCCCAGGCTGTTGAGGAGAACCTCACCTTGGTGAGCGTTGATCCCCTGATGCGCGACTACCCGGTGGCTGTGCTGGGTTGACTGGA
>VGQX01000050.1 GCA_016882305.1 Cyanobacteria bacterium K_Offshore_surface_m2_239 | reverse complement strand
GCAGGGCATCCACTGCTTGCCCATCGGATGCGCCCCGGTGCAGTTGAAGTGCTTCCTGGCTGCGTCCTCAGCTTCCGCCCTGGTGGCGTAGACGGCAGGCACCGCAGGGGTGTTGGCCAGGGCAGCGCCTCCCAGCAGGGGAAGAGCGATCATCCCGAGGGCGCCCAGCAGCCGGTGCACGGTTCTGGTCGGAGCACCGCTCGATGAGCGTCGGGGCATGGGGGCGTGCGTCGGGGCTCGACCCAAGCTAGCGCAAGACTCCAGCAACATAAGCCAAGTGGAGTGTTGGTGTCGTCAGATCGCCACCCGTCCTGATTGCATAAAATTTGACTAAATGACCTGTTTGTGGAGGGAGATCGCGTGGATGCTCCGGCCCTGCGGATTGGCCAGGTGGCTGAGGCCACGGGCCTGCCCGTGAAGACGGTGCGCTTCTACTGCGACCAGGGACTGATCGTCACGGTTGCCCGCTCTGCGGGGGGCTACCGGTTGTTCGATCCAGCCGTGGTGGGTGAACTGGGCCTGATTCGTGTTCTGCGAGCCATGGATGTCCCCCTGCCGGAGATCAGACGGATTCTCGATGTGCGCCGCGCCGGCCACTGCAACTGCGGCGCCCTCAAAAGCAGTATTCAGGGGCGCCTCCGCTCGATCGACCAACGCCTGGCTGAGCTGGCAGCCATGAAGGCTGAGCTGAGCCAGCTGCTCAGTTCCTGGGAGGAGTGCGGAGGCCTGAAGTCCGCCTGAGCACGAAAGTGTGACGACAAACCACGCGGGCCAGAGCCGCCTCACCCCGGGCCGAGCAGGGTGCTCAGCGTCACGAAACTGAACCCCTCTTTCTGCAGCACGGGCACCACCGCCTGCAGGGTGCGACGGGTGGCGGCATTGTCTTTCTCGGTGTCGTGCAGAACGACGATCCCGCCAGGGTGGGCGAAGCGCTCCACTGTCCAGCGCTGGACCCGCTCGGGTGGGGCGACACCGAGGCCATCGAGCGGCCAGATCGAGCCCAGCACCGTCCGATAGCCGCGGGAGCGGGCCCACGCCACCATCGGCGGGTGGAACCAGCCTCCACTGGGGCGGAACCAGCGCAGCGGTGCGCTCTGAGCCGCAGCGGCCAGGTCGTTCCTGATCGCCACGGCGGTGTTGTCCAGTTGCCGCAGGAACGCCTCCCGTCCGAGCGTGAGCGACCATTGGTCGCGCTCCATGTGGTTGCCCAGCTCGTGGCCCGCTGCCACAGCCCGGGCCACCATGCCCGGGTGCTTCCGCACCCGCTCGCCAATGGAGAACAACGTGGCGGGGATGGCCAGCTCAGCGAGTTGATCGAGCAGGGCCATCGACCCGGTTCCGGGTTGATCGGCGCCGGAGCTGGGGAAATCGTCGATGGTGAGGGCCAGGACCGGCCGGTCACTGGGACCTTTGAAGGTGACGTCCATTCAAGAGCCGGCCGCTACGGACCCAGGGTCTGCCTTCATGCTGACCCCTGCCGCCGAAAACGTCTGCAGCTTGCGGGTCGGCCCACAGAGGCTCGGAGAGGCGGCAGAACCGCCCTGGCCGCCGGCGCCGGGTCGCGCGCCCCCGGCAGAGTGGAACCCATGCAGACACCGCCCCGGCCCACACCGCGCGAGACCCGGGAGAGCGGTCCTGGTGAGGAGTTCCTCGTCTGCGTCCTTGCAGCGGAAGTGGTTGAGCTGTCGCGCCACGGAAGAAGCCTGAGGACCGGGCGGCATCGAGACGCTTGCAGGATGCGGTCTCCAGCTCCAGCTCCAGTTCCAGATCGCGCTCTCGCGTGGGGAGGTCGTGCTCCTTACGGCCGCTGCCGCCGGGGGCGGCGAGCAGGGCCCGGGGGAAGCATTCCTGGCCCTGATTGAGTCTGTGTATCACAATCCCGCAAGCAAAGCAGGCCGCCGCTCGACTCCTTCTGGAGCATAGCCATGACTGCGATCAACTGATCACGCAGGGCCTCGCCAAGCCCCGCAATCGCCTTGCCATCAAACCGGCCGTAACAATAACAACTTTATTGACAACCACCGTGATCGCAACATCCCAACCCTTCTAAGGTTCTGGATAACATGTTCTCAATGGAGGTCGCTAAAATGTCTAGCATGACCCCACTCGATAGAACCAAGCGGATTCGCTCAGTCAGCATTCAAGGCTTTCGCAGCCTGAAGAGCATTGCGAACCTAGAGCTGCCGCAACTGACGGTACTCATTGGTGCGAATGGCGCAGGAAAGTCAAACGTCATCCGCTTCTTCGAGATGTTGAGCTGGATGCTCAAGTCCAAGAACCTCCAGGAATTTGTGCTTCGCCAGGGTGGAGGAGACGATCAATTCTTCATGGGTGCGCGACAGACGCCACGCATCCATGCCGAGCTTTGCCTGGACACTGAAAATGGCCAGAATGACTATCGGTTTGATTTGAAACACCTCTCAGCCGGTGATACCGTCATGGTAATGAATGAGGCCTATCGAAACTCTGCAAATGATATTTCCACAAAGGCGGAGTGGACTCAGATCGATGCCGTAGGAAAGGAGTCCAGCCTTCTGGAGCAAAAGAACAAGACCGCCAAATCGATTGTTGCCCTGCTGCAGCAGTGCACCACCTACCATTTTCATGACACCTCCATGAAGGCGGCCATCCACAATCGCTGGGATGTCACTGATTCGTTCAGGCTGCGTTCTGACGGAGGCAACCTGGCAGCAGTGCTCTTGGAGCTTCGCAACACTGACGGCAAGCGCTATGAGCTCATCGTTAGGCAAATTTGCAGGGTGCTGCCGGCCTTTAAGGACTTCGTTCTGGAAGAGCAGGCCGGCAAGGTGCTGTTGCGTTGGGTGAGCCGGCAAAGCGACAAAGTCTTCGGCGCGCATCTCACGTCGGATGGATCACTGCGCCTGTTTTACTTGCTGACGCTGCTGAATCTGCCGCCTGACGGGCTACCGGATGTGATGTTCTTCGATGAGCCCGAATTGGGCCTGCACCCCCATGCCATCACCTTGGTGGCTGAGATGTTCAAGCGCTTGGCGAAGAAGCGGCAGATCTTTATCGCCACCCAATCGCCGTACCTAGTGGATTGCTTTGAACTGGAAAATATTATCGTAGCTAGCGCGAACAATGGCGCGACTGTATTGCGCAACCTGCCGCGCGAACAATACCAGGAATGGCTGGACGATGCGTATCTACTCTCCGACATCTGGTTGAAGCAAGCCGTTGGAGGCCTGGAATGATCAGAGTCTGTGTCGTTTGCGAGGGACTGCTCTTCACCAATACTCAGGCGTTTGAGTGGGTCGCAGACGGATGGAATGACGAAGCAAAAGAGGCCCTGGAAGCCGTGGCTCAAGCCTTTGCGACTCCCGAAGAAATAAATGACAGCCAACAGACTGCTCCTTCCAAGCGCATCCTGAGCATCTTCGAAGGCGCCTATTCCAAGACCGAACATGGCCCAATCATCGCCGGAGTCATTGGCATCGATGCCATCCGAGCCAAGTGCCCGGCTTTCCACGAATGGGTGGGCAAGCTGCAAGCATGGGGAAGTGCACCCTGACGTTGTCAAGGACATGAAAGTCGACCGGACGGGTTGTCGAAAGAGATCGAACCCCAAGCAATGCGCATTTGAGAGGGCTGTGTGGTGCGCGCGGAACGCCGGCCCCGCTGAACCCGGCGGCCGGGCGGTGATCGCCGCCCCTACAACCCCCGCACCCCGGACGAGCCTCCGGACGATCCACCAGGGGACACGGCGGGGGCGTTGAGCCGGGGCGCGAGACGCTGGGCGTCCGCCTCCCGTTGCTGCTGCCAGCGCTGGCGGCGGGCCGCCTCCCGGGCGTCCCGGTCGCGGGCGGCCTCCACCTTGGCGGGATAGAGCTCATCGAAAAACTTGCCCAACCCCACCGACACGCTCAACACCCCCTCCATGAACTTCGGGTCGCCCGTGAGCTTGTTCACATCCCGGCCGACGGCGGACCAGCGATCGGTGAGCTTGCGGGCATTCACCAAGGTGGCCTGCAAATCCTCCGTCATCTTGGGGTTGTCGATCCGGGCGGCGACGGCGCGGGCATGGCGCGTCGCCGTCGCCGCCTCCACGCTGGCCTTGTTCAAGTTCGCCAGGATCGGGTCCGCCTTGCGCACCGAGGCGTTCAACTCCTTCACCAGCCGCTGCGCATCCCGCACGAACACCTGCCCATCGCGGGACAGCTTCTCCGTCTCCCCGGCCGTCTTCTCAAACGCCCGCGTGGCGGCCGCCATCTGCGGCACCACCCGCTCGCGCTCCGCCTGGCTCAGCAACCGCTGCACCGTTTCCGTCACCGACTCCAGCGTCGGAGCGGACACCCCCTGCACCTGGCCGCCATCGCACACCTGGCGCCGCGCCTCACAGCCCGGATCCCGTGGCCCCGGCCCGGCGGCCGGCAGCGGCGCGCCGGAACTGAGGAGCGACACCACGGCATCGCCGCCCAAGAGGGAGCTGCTGGCGATCCGCGCCACCACCGGGCGCGGCAACCGCAGCCGGGGGTCGCTGATCTCCAACTTCGCCGCCACCCCCTGATCCGTCACCTTGATGCCGCGCACATTGCCCACCTGCACGCCGCGGTACATCACGGCGGAGCGATCCGCCAGTCCCGCCGCATCAGCAAAGTTGGCCTGGAGCGTCCACACGTCCTGACGCAAAGAGACACCTTTCAACCACAACCACAACCCCACTCCGCCGGCCAGGCCAGCCAGCAGGGAAAATCCCACCAAAGCTTCACGAACACTGCGGCGCATGGGATCTACAACTCGTCGTCAGTGCTCAGCGGGCTGCATTGGCCCGGTCAGACTACCTGTCCGGAACTGCACCACGTAGGGATCGGTGCACTCCCGATACTGATCCGCGCTGCCCATCCAGCGAAAACGTCCGCCGTAGAGCAAGATCACCCGATCGGCGCAGCGCTCGATCGTGCTGTGCACATGGCTCACCACCACGCCGGAGGCATGGGCCAGGCCCGTGGCTTGCACGATCAGGTCCTCAATGCGCGTGCAGGCCACCGGATCCAGCCCCGCCGTGGGCTCATCAAAGAGCAGCAGGGGCACGCCGCCGCGCCGCTCCACCGGGTCCTCGATCAAGGCCCGGGCAAAGCTCACCCGCTTCTGCATGCCACCGCTCAGCTCCCCGGGCAGCCGCTCCTCCGTGCCCTCCAACCCCACCGCCCGCAAGGCCTGCGCCACCCGCTCCCGGATCTCCGCCTCGCTGAGGCGGCTGCGGCGATAGAGCAAAAACCCCACGTTTTCCCGCACCGTCAGGGACGCCAGCAGGGCGGGGTTCTGAAACACCAGCCGCACATCCGGCGGATGGCGCTGATCCAGCCGCAAATAGCGCTGCTCCACCCCCTGCACCCTCACCACCCCGGCGGAGGGCAGCAGCAGGCCCGCCATCAAGCGCAGGATGGTGGATTTGCCTGAACCGGAGGGCCCCACCACCACCAGCCGCTCCCCTGGAGCCACCTCCAGGGCGACCCGATCGAGGATCATCCGCTCGCCCCAGGCCATGGACACGTCGTCGAACGCCACCACGGCGGGCGCCGCCTCCGAACGGGGAGGTTGAGCCGGGTCCAGCACCAGCTCACGACGCGCGGGCGGAAGCGGCTCCAGGGGACCCCCAACGACAGGGACCCATCCTGCCCCTCCCTCCCCCTGCCTACAGTTCAGACAGTCATTTCAGCGTCCGCGCCCCGATCCCTTGCCCGACCGAGGCCCAACCGCGCGCCACCCCCGCCGACAACGCCCCTCCCGTCCCCCCGAGCGTCCCGAATGGGTCGGTCGTGGAGAACGGCGTCAGCAGGATTTGATGAGCTCCTCCCGCCGGGCCGTCCGCTGGCTGCAGCCCGGCCTGGTGGTGAAGCGCTGGATGATCACCTCCGGCCTCGGCCTCGTCATCGCCCTGCTGGGCGCGGCGGTCTGGGCGGATCTGCAACCGATCTACTGGAGCCTGGAATCGATCCGCTGGCTCCTCTCCCAAGTCACCCGGGTGCTGCCCCGGGGCATCACCGGCCCTCTGGTGCTCCTCCTCGGGGGGCTGCTGATCTGGCTGGGCCTCAACCGCAGCTTCGGCTCCATCCAGCAGGCCCTCGCGCCCGAAAAGGACACCCACCTCGTGGATGCCCTCCTCGCCCAGCGACGCCTCAACCGCGGCCCGAACATCGTCGCCATCGGCGGCGGCACCGGCCTGGCCACCCTCCTCAGCGGCCTGAAGCGCTACAGCAGCAACCTCACCGCCATCGTCACCGTGGCGGACGACGGCGGCAGCAGCGGCGTGCTCCGCCGCGAGCTGGGTGTCCAGCCCCCGGGCGACATCCGCAACTGCCTGGTGGCCCTCGCCCGCGAGGAGCCCCTCCTCACCCGCCTTTTTCAATACCGCTTCAAAGCCGGCAGCGGTCTGGAGGGCCACAGCTTCGGCAACCTCTTCCTCTCCGCCCTCACCGCCATCACCGGCAGCCTGGAGGCGGCGATCTCCGCCAGCAGCCGCGTCCTGGCCGTTCAGGGCCAGGTGGTGCCCGCCACCAACGCGGATGTGCGCCTCTGGGCGGAGCTGGAGAACGGCGAGCGCATCGAAGGGGAATCCCGCATCGGTCGGGCCACCAGCCCGATCGTGCGCCTTGGCTGCATCCCCGAGCGCCCGCCGGCCCTGCCGCGAGCCCTGGAGGCCATCGCCCACGCCGATCTGATCGTGCTCGGCCCCGGCAGCCTCTACACCTCCCTGCTCCCCAACCTGCTCGTGCCCGAGCTGGTGGAGGCCATGCGCCGCAGCCGAGCGCCCCGCCTCTACGTCTGCAATCTGATGACCCAGCCGGGAGAGACCGATGGCATGGACGTGAGCGGACACCTGCGGGCGATCGAGGCCCAACTCGCCACCCTCGGCGTGGATGAGCGGTTGTTCAGCGCCGTTCTGGCCCAGGAAGACCTGGGGCGCTCACCCCTGGTGGAGCACTATCGCCGTCGAGGAGCCGAGCCGGTCAGCTGCGATGAGACCGGTCTGCGCACGCAGGGTTATGAAGTGATGCGAGCCGCCCTGCAGGGCACGCGCCCCAGCGCCACCCTGCGCCACGACCCCCGCAGCGTCGCCATCGCGGTGATGCGCTTCTATCGCAAGCACCGCCGGGACAGCTGAGGAATCAATAGGCGTCCTGCATTTCGTAGAAATCAGGCTGCACGTAATCCTTGCGCAGGGGCCAACCCTTCCAGTCCTCCGGCATCAGCAGCCGCTTGGGATGGGGATGGCCGTCATAGACGATGCCGAACATGTCGTAGGTCTCCCGCTCCTGCCAGTCGGCGCCGCGCCAGAGGCCATAGAGGCTGGGCACGGTGACGGAACCGTCGCGAGGAAGAAACACCTTCAGGCGCACCTCCTCCGGCCTCTGATCCACCGCCAGAGCTTGATTGCTGCCAGCGGGGGCGGAAGCCACCGCCACCTTGTCCGCCAGGGCGGCCAGTTTCACCAGGTGGTAGAAGCTGACCAGACGCCCGCCAGGCCCCTCGTCGTAACCGCCCTGGCACTGGAGGTAGTCGAAGCCACAGGCCTTCAGGGCCGTGGCAATCAGAGGCAGGCCCGCCGGCTCGATCGCCAGCACCTCCACGCCGAGATGGTCGGCGGGGAGCACCTCGTGGTCGAACCCCTGACCGCTGAGCCAGGCGCTCACCGGGCCGGGGCTTGGGGGGGTGTCGGGGGTGGCGGCGTCAGCCATGGCGCGGGTCGGCGGCGGTGGGAGGAGGGGGACAGGTGGGTTGAGCGGCGAGCGTCAGCTGGCCTCGCCGGGGGGCGGGGAGGCCGGCTCCAGCAGGGGTTCACTGGTGGTGAGGGTGCCCAGGGGCAGGGCAGCGGCGGCGGCCAGGGCCGCCCGCTGGGTCTCCGCCGAGAGATAGGCGCCCGTGATCTCGGGCTCCACCGGCCGGAGCTGGTGGGGCACCGTGCAAAAGCGGTGGGTGGGCTTCAGGCGATGGCGCTCGGCCACGGACTCATTGCCCACCTTCTTGCGCAGCTTGATCACGGCGTCGAAGATCGCCTCCGGACGGGGCGGGCATCCGGGCAGATACAGATCGACGGGGATCAGCTTGTCGACGCCGCGCACGGCCGTGGTGGAGTCGGCGGAGAACATGCCGCCGGTGATCGTGCACGCCCCCATGGCGATCACGTACTTCGGCTCCGGCATCTGTTCATAAAGGCGCACCAGGGCGGGCGCCATCTTCATCGTCACCGTGCCGGCCACGATCAGGAGATCAGCCTGGCGGGGACTGGAGCGGGGCACCAGGCCAAAACGGTCGAAATCAAACCGGGAGCCGATCAAGGCGGCGAATTCAATGAAACAGCAGGCCGTGCCATAGAGCAGTGGCCAGAGGCTGCTCAATCGCGCCCAGTTGTGCAGGTCATCCAGGCTGGTGAGGATGATGTTCTCCGACAGGTCGGAGGTGACGGTGGGGGCGCCGACAGGGGAGCAGGTGGCGGCGCGCTGATCGCGCAGGGCGGTGACGGACAGGGCCTCAGCGAGGCCGGCGGTGACGGAGGGTGGGGTGGCGGTCATGGGAAATCAACTCCATTCAAGGGCGCCCTTGCGCCAGGCATAGGCCAGCGCCACCACCAGGATGGCGATGAAGACCAGGGCTTCGATGAAGGCCAGCAGCCCCAAGCGATGGAAGGCCACGGCCCAGGGGTAGAGGAAGACGGTCTCCACGTCGAAGACGACGAAGACCAGAGCGAACATGTAATAACGAATGTTGAACTGGATCCAGGCTCCCCCGATCGGTTCCATCCCCGATTCATAGGTGAGCTCTCTCTCCCCCCGCTGGCTCTTCGGCGCCAGCAGCTTGTTTGCCACCAACGCCAGAACCGGAACCGCCGCCGCGATCAGCAGAAAGCCCAGGAAGGCGTCATAGCCGGAGAGCACGAACATCGTTCAGCCCCAAGGTGGGGCGCAGTCTGGCACCTGCTTCCCGCCCTTGGGGCTGCTTACAGTCCACGCAGTCCAACGGCCCCGCCATGAGCAGCCCATCCAGCGCCGAGGGCCCCGCACCGGTGCCCGACATCGCGCCTGAGTCCGGGGACGCTCCGACCCCTCCGCCCCCCGCGGAGGCCGCCCCCGGCGACGCCCCGCCGTCCCCGGATCCCTCCGCCACAAACGACCACGAAACCACCCCCGAGGCCACCCCAGAGGCCGAAGCGGTGGCCGAAGCGGAGGAGGACACCTCCAATCACCGCTTCGAATGCCGCAGCTGCGGCTTTGTCTACGACCCGGCGGAGGGCGTGCGCAAGCTGGGCATCGAGGCGGGCACGCCTTTTGATGCCCTCAATCCCCTCACCTTCCGCTGCCCGGTGTGCCGCAGCCGGGTGGGCGCCTTCCGCGACATCGGCCCCCGCGAGAAGCCCAGCGGCTTCGAGGAGAATCTCAACTTCGGGCTGGGCGTCAACCGTCTGACGCCAGGTCAGAAAAACGTGCTGATCTTCGGAGGCTTCGCCCTGGCGATCGCCTTCTTCCTTTCCCTTTATTCCCTGCGCTGATGGATCGCTCCCGACCCCCCGTTGCCGCCTGGCCGCCGCTGGCCTCCCTGAGCCGCGGCCTGCTCTCGCTGCTGCTGGCCCTGGTGGTGGCCGTCGGACTGCCGGGCTGCGTCACCACCGGCCTGCCCATCGCCGCCGCCAGCCCCTGGCAGGCCGTGCCCCTTGACACCAAGTCGAATCCCCTCGATGTGGCCTTCACCGATCGCCAGCACGGCTTTCTGGTGGGCAGCAACCGGTTGATCATGGAAACCGACGACGGGGGCGCCAGCTGGGAGGAGCGCAGCCTCGCCCTGCCGGAGGAGGACAACTTCCGCCTGATCAGCCTCGATTTCAACGGCAAGGAGGGCTGGATCGTCGGCCAGCCCGGCCTGCTGCTCCACAGCACCGATGGCGGCGCCAACTGGAACCGCCTCTTCCTGGACACCAAGCTCCCCGGCGAGCCCTACCTGATCACGGCCCTGGGCGGCGACACGGCGGAGCTGGCGACCAATGTCGGAGCCATCTACCGCACCAAGGACGGCGGCAAGAGCTGGCAGGCCCTGGTGGGTGACGCCGCCGGCGCCGTGCGCGACCTGCGCCGCGGACCCGATGGCCGCTATGTGAGCGTGAGCAGCCTGGGCAACTTCTTCGCCACCTGGGAGCCCGGCCAGGCCGATTGGTCGGTGCATCCGCGGGTGAGCAGCCAGCGACTCCAGTCGATGGGCTTCCAGCCCGATGGCAATCTCTGGCTCGTGGCCCGGGGCGCCCAGCTGCGCTTCAACGCCGAACCCGGCAATGTGGAGGCCTGGGGGCCGGCGATCATCCCGATCACCAACGGCTACGGCTATCTCGACCTGGCCTGGGATCCGCAAGGCAACCTCTGGACCGGTGGCGGCAGCGGCACCCTGCTCACCAGCCAGGACGGTGGCGCCACCTGGAGCAAGGATCCGGTCGGGGCTCAGCAGCCCACCAACTTCACCCGCCTGGCCATGCTTCCCGATGGCAAGGCCTTCGTGCTCGGCGAGCGGGGCAGCCTGCTGCGCTGGGTGGGCTGAGGGCCCAACTGCGTCCCTGTGTAACCAACTGCCCCCGGAGCGCTCGGGAGCCGACGGCCGCCCCCTAGGATCAGCCCGCTGAATGCTTGTTGCCATGGCTGCCGGCTCTACGGGCGAACGCCCGTTCTTCGAGATCATCACGAGCATCCGCTACTGGGTGATCCATGCGGTCACCCTCCCTGCCATCTTCTTGGCCGGGTTTCTGTTTGTGTCCACGGGTCTGGCTTATGACGCCTTTGGGACCCCTCGTCCCGATGCC
This sequence comes from Cyanobacteria bacterium K_Offshore_surface_m2_239, assembly GCA_016882305.1. GTDB lineage: Bacteria > Cyanobacteriota > Cyanobacteriia > PCC-6307 > Cyanobiaceae > Cyanobium. Next base: position 7,413 of record VGQX01000050.1, on the reverse strand, counting down.
TATTTCCAGGCTCAGGAGGAGAAAGCGCCGGTGGTGAGCCAGCGCTATGACGCCAAAGCCTCCCTCGACCAGCGCTTGAAATAAAGCCATGACCCAATCCACCGCCCCCACCACGCCGCGCAATTACCCGATCTTCACGGTGCGCTGGCTCTCTGTTCACGCCCTCGGCATTCCCACGGTGTTTTTCCTGGGAGCCCTGGCCGCCATGCAATTCGTGCGCCGCTGATCCCATGGGCCTTCAACGCAATCCCAACCCCAACAACCTGCCGGTTGAACTCAACCGCACCAGCCTCTATCTGGGGCTGCTGCTGGTGTTCGTGACCGGCGTGTTGTTCACGAGTTACTTCTTCAACTGAGTCCGCAGCGGACGCCTCTGCGTCCCCAGCGCCCAGGATCCCCCTGAGTCACCTCCACGACGCCCTTCCCCTTCAACGCCGCAAGCCATGAGCAGCAAGAAATCCTCCATGCCTGACGGCCGGATCCCCGATCGCCTCCCCGACGGCCGTCCCGCCGTCGCCTGGAAAAGCCGCTGGACCGAAGGCGTCCTTCCCCTCTGGCTTGTGGCCACGGCGGGCGGCATGGCGGTGATCTTCGTGGTGGGCCTCTTCTTCTATGGCTCCTATGTGGCCGTGGGGTCCGCCTGATCCCCGCCGCGACATCCCTTCGCGCCAGCGGACCCCAAGGGGTCCGTTTTTTTGTGGCGCAGGCAATGGAGGTGGCTTGAAGCCAGCGCTTCAGGCCGTCAGGGGCTGGACAGCAGCCCCCGGACATCGTGAACGTGCCTAAGCCGCTCATCGCCCAAGCTGGTCATCCTGCCGCTCCTGATGAGGGGGCCCCGTGCGTCGTTGCCGGCCTCCGGGTGAGAGTGGCGACAGTCGCCGGGTGTCCGCCGGGAGGGCGGGAATGGCGAGAACCACAGACACTGCGGAAACGGCAGAAAAGGCGGCGATCGTGATCGCATGACGCCGGCTCAAGGAGGCGAATCGGGGACCGCTCCATCCTCGGGGATCGAAACGCGTTCGCCTTGCGTCTCACCAACCTGTCTGGCGACAGCGAGCGTGCCACGAGCAGGTGGAGCGGCGGGGGCTGGGGCAGCCGGGGAAATCGGGGGAGAAAAGCCAAGGAGTGAGCCCATGGGACGCATGACCGAGATCTATGATGTACGAGTACATCCGGGTGTCATGAAGACAACACGACTCTTTCGCAACGGCAACTCCCAGGCCGTGCGCATCCCGGCAGAGCTCGCTTATGAGCGCAACGATCTGGAGCTGGAGATCGAGCGCCACGGCGAAGAGCTGCGCATCCGTCCCGCCGGTCGCCCGATCACGGGCGCGTTGGCGGCGCTGGCCTCCTTCTCGCCTTCTTTTCTGTCTGCAGGCCGTGAGCAAGACGAGCAACAGGAGCGCGAGGCGCTTTGAACATCAAACCCCGCTACCTGCTTGATACCAACATCTGCATCTACTTGATGAAACATCAGCCGCCGCAGGTGGTGGAGCGCTTCCGCTCTTGCAAGGTCGGCGAGGTGACCGTTTCTGCGATCACGGCCGCAGAGCTGGAATACGGAGTTCTGGCCTCCGAAGCCGATCAGGAGCGCAACAGCGCCGCCCTGGCTGCCTTTTTTTTGGAGGTGCCGGTGGCACCGTTCAACCGAGACGCGGCCCGTTTTTATGGAGCCGTGAGACTGGCAAGCCGTGAGAGACGACGCGACGCCCTCGACAAACTGATCGCCGCCCAAGCCCTGGCCTTGGGGGTCACCCTCGTCACCAACAACCCTCGTGATTTCATGGCCTACCCGGGCCTGAGGATTGAGAACTGGGTGGCCTGACACAGGGCTGCATGACCGTAAAGATGACGGCGAAACCAGTACCCAGTTCTTCCATCCCCACGATTGGTGGCCTGGATCCCGTTGCGAGGGAGGAACAAGCCCACGACATCCCTTGGCAGCGGACGCGACGCATCCACTGATAGCGCTTCTTTTTGTCCCATCTTTGGGCCATTGCACGAACCAATTTCTGCCTCTGCCCAACGATGGGTGCTTCATTCCACTGCGACTACAACTGGGGCCTCCCAGCCAAGACCTCCGCCACCGCCTCCGGCTTCAGCCGCCGATCCTCCCCCGCCTCGCCGCGCAGGTCCTTGAGCACGACAACGCCCTCGGCCGCCTCGCTGTCGCCGATCACGGCCGCCCAAGGGGCGCCGCTGCGATCCGCCCGCTTGAACTGCTTGCCGAAGGCCGCCCCGCTCAGGTCGAGTTCCACCGCCAGGCCCGCCAGGCGCCAGTTGCGGGTGAGGGCCAACGCCCAGGCCTCGGCGGCCTCGCCTCGGTTCACGACATACAGATCAGGCGGCGGCGAGTTGGCGGGAATTGTCTGCCGCTGGGCCAGGAGCAACACCAGCCGCTCCAACCCCAAGGCCCAACCCACCGCTGGCGTGGCCGGTCCGCCCAGCTGCTCCACCAGCCCGTCGTAGCGGCCGCCGCCGCACACCGTGGCTTGGGCGCCGAGATGGGTGCTGGTGATCTCGAAGGCGGTGTGGCTGTAGTAGTCGAGGCCGCGCACCAGGCAGGGATTGATCCGGAAGGGGATCTCCAACGCCTCCAGGCCCTGGCGCACGCGGGAGAAGCGCTCGTGGCTCTCGCCACTCAGGGCATCGCCCAGCTGGGGCGCTCCCGCCAGCAGGGCCTGGGTGCCGGCGTCCTTGGAATCGAGCACCCGCAGGGGATTGGTGTGCACCCGGTTGCGGGAGTCGGGATCGAGCTCCTCCAGATGGGCCTCCAGCCAGCGCACCAGCTCAGCCCGGTAGCGGGCGCGATCCTCGCCGGTGCCGAGGGTGTTGAGCTCCAGGGTGAGCTCGTCGAGGCCCAGGGCCTCCAGCAGATCCCAGGCGATGGCGATGGCTTCCACATCGGCGCGGGCCTCGCCGATCCCGAGCAGTTCCAGGCCGATCTGGTGAAACTGGCGCTGGCGCCCCTTCTGGGGACGCTCGTAGCGAAACATCGGCCCGCCATACCACAACCGTTGCGGACCCTGACCCAGCAGGCTGTGCTGAATCACCGCCCGCACCACCGACGCCGTGCCCTCCGGCCGCAGCGTGCAAGCGCGCTCGCCGCGATCGAGAAAGCTGTACATCTCCTTGCCCACCACATCGGTGGCCTCGCCGATGCCTCGGGCGAAGAGTTCCGTGGCCTCCAACAGGGGCGTGCGAATCTCCCGCACGCCAGCCCGGCGGAACTGCTCGCGAGCCACGGCTTCGAGGTGCTGCCACAGGGCGATCTGCTCGGGCAGCAGATCCACCATCCCCCTCAGGCTCTGGAGGGTTTCCGCCATCGACTCACTCGCGACACCAACCCACTGTGCCCAACCGCCCGTGGCGACTCAGCAGGCCGCGTTCGCCAGCCGCTCCCGGAAGTAGGCAATCGTGGGTTCCAGCCCCTGCTCCAGGGTGACCTTCGGCTCCCAGCCCAGTTCCTGGCGGGCCAGATCGATCACCGGCTGGCGTTGCAGGGGATCGTCCTGGGGCAAGGGGCGGGTGGTGAGCTCCAGGGAGGGATTGATGCGATCGCGCACCAGCTCCGCCAATTGACGGATGGTGAATTCACCGGGATTGCCGATGTTGATCGGGCCGGTATTGGCTCCATTCATCAATCGGATCATCCCCTCGATCAGATCATCCACGTAACAGAACGAACGGGTCTGGCTGCCATCGCCATACAGAGTGAGCGGCTGTCCCTGGAGGGCTTGAACGATGAAGTTGCTCACCACACGGCCATCATCCGGCAACATGCGCGGACCGTAGGTGTTGAAGATGCGCATCACGCGGATTTCGGTGTTGTGCATCCGCTGATAGTCGAAACAGAGGGTTTCGGCGATGCGCTTGCCCTCGTCATAACAGGAGCGAATGCCGATGGTGTTCACGCAACCGCGATAGGATTCGGGCTGGGGATGCACCTCTGGATCGCCGTACACCTCACTGGTGCTCGCCAGCAGCAGGCGCGCTCCCACCCGCCGTGCCAGACCGAGCATGTTGTAGGTGCCCAGGAAACTGGTTTTCGCCGTTTTGATGGGGTTGAACTGATAGTGCACCGGCGAGGCGGGGCAGGCCAGATGCCAGATCCGATCGACTTCCAAACGGATCGGATCGGTGACGTCGTGGCGAATCAGCTCAAAGTTCGGATGGCCCAGCCAGTGGCGGATGTTGTCCTTGCGGCCGGTGAAGTAGTTGTCGAGACAGATCACCTCCTCGCCTGCATGCATCAGGCGATCGATCAGATGGGAGCCGAGAAAGCCGGCGCCGCCGGTGACGAGATTGCGGGTGGTCATGCTCAACCCTCCCCAACGCGCCAGACATTCAGACCGGACGCCCGCGCCGCCACGGGATCCGCCACCGCGCGAGCATCGAACAGCCAGGCTGGCCGTCGCATCACCGCGTGCAGGGCCTGCCAGTCGAGCTGGCGATAATCCTTCCACTCCGTCAGTATCAACACCGCGTCCGCCCCGCGGGCGGCCTCCAGGGGGGAAGCCTCATGGGTCCAGGTGCCTTCGCCACCCAAGGGGATTCCCATCCGAGCCTGATCGGGTGTCACCGGGGCTTTCTCCAGATCTCGTGCCATCTGGCCCGCCTCCACCTTCGGATCCACAATCGCCAGCTGGGCACCCTCCTCGATCAAATCGCGACAGATGCGGATGGCGGGAGCCTCGCGGGTGTCATTGGTGTCCGCCTTGAAGGCAAAGCCGAGCACGGCGATCCGCTTGCCACTCACCGTGCCGAAGAGGCTGTTGACCACCAGGCGGGCGATCCGCTGCTGCTGCCAGGTGTTCAGCGTCACCACGCTCTCCCAATAGCTGGCCGCCTCTTCCAGTCCGTAGTGGCGGCAGAGGTAGACCAGGTTGAGGATGTCTTTCTGGAAACAGCTGCCGCCATAGCCCGGACCGGCCTGCAGAAACTTCGGGCCGATGCGGGAGTCGGTGCCGATGGCCCGCGCCACCTCCCGCACATCGGCACCGGTGGCCTCACAGAGGGAGGCGATGGCATTGATCGAGGAGATCCGCTGGGCCAGGAAGGCATTGGCCGTCAGCTTGGACAGCTCGCTGCTCCAGAGGTTGGTGCGCAGGATGCGTTCCGCTGGCACCCAGTGGCCATACACCGCGGCCAGCGCCTCGATGGCGGCCGCGTCCTCACCACCGATCAACACCCGATCGGGCGATTCCAGATCAGCGATGGCCGTTCCCTCCGCCAGAAACTCCGGATTGGAGAGCACGGAGAACGTTTTGCTGCCGCCGGTGTCGCCTTGGGCGGCGGCCAGAATGGCCTTCACCGCCTCTGCTGTGCGCACGGGCAAGGTGCTTTTTTCCACCACAATGGTGTGGCCATTGGCAGCGGCGGCCACCTGCCGGGCGGAGGCTTCGATCCAGCGGAGGTCACTGGCCTGACCCGCGCCAACACCGCGCGTTTTGGTCGGCGTGTTCACCGAGAGGAAAATCATGTCCGCCTCGGCGATGGCCTGATTCACTTCCGTGGTGAAGTGAAGATTGCGGGAGCGGGCACGTCCAACAACCGCATCCAATCCAGGCTCATAAACAGGCAAACACGACAGGTCGTGATGGTTCCAAGCCGATATTCGCTCCTCATTTAAATCCACGACTGTAACTTTAATATCTGGGCAACGATCGGCAATCACCGCCATCGTTGGCCCGCCGACATAGCCAGCTCCTATGCAACAGATGGAGCGCACTGGCGGGTGGGACGGCATTGTTACGCATTGAAACCCGGCTACATTACAACGTTTGGCCGCCAACAAGAATTGGTCGGCTCAGAAAGCGGCTCCCAACCGCCGCCGACGGGGTCGCGGGAGACCCGTCGCGGGAACCTTTCGCTGGCAGCTCGCAGGCAGCGCTCCCTTCTGTCCGCCGCCGATGGCAAGCGTAAAATTGCCCCAAAACTCCAAGGCACACCTGACACTTGGCCAATTTACTGCTCACTGGCGGCGGAGGATTCATCGGCAGCCATTGCACGCTCTGCCTGTTGGTGGAGGGTCACGATGTGGTGGTGCTGGACAGCTTCGTCAACAGCGACCTGGAGGCCCTGCGTCGGGTGGCCCACCTGGCTGGCTTGTCGCCGATGAAGAGCAGCGGATTCGGACTCTGGTCCGCCCGGGGGAAGGAAGGGAGTCTGACCGTGATTCAGGGAGATGTGCGACGGCCGGCCGACGTGGAACGGGCCATGAGCCTGCGGCCCGTCCATGCCGTGTTGCACTTCGCGGGCCTCAAAGCCCTCGCCGAATCGATCCATGAGCCTCTCCTCTACTGGGATGTCAACGTGCATGGCAGCCGCTGCCTCCTGGAGGCCATGCGGGCGCACGGGTGCCGCACGCTCATCTTCAGCAGCAGCGCCACCCTTTACGGCTATCCCGCCAGCCTGCCGATCCGCGAGACCGCGCCGGTGCAACCGCTCCATCCCTATGGCCACACCAAAGCAGCCGTCGAGCAATTGCTCGCGGATCTGGCGGCCAGCGAAGGGGGATGGCGCATCGCCCGCCTGCGTTATTTCAACCCGGTGGGAGCCCATCCCAGCGGTCGCATCGGCGAAGATCCCCGCGGCGTTCCCACCAACCTCTTCCCGTTGATCGGTCAGGTGGCCATGGGCCAAAGGGAGGCGCTCGCGATCTACGGCACCGACTGGCCCACAGCGGACGGCAGCGGTGTGCGGGATTTCATCCACGTCATGGACCTGGCCGAGGGCCATCAATGCGCCCTCAACCACCTGCTCGCCAGCGAGTCCGATCTCCTGCTCACCCTCAACCTCGGAACTGGCCAGGGGGTTTCTGTGATGGAGATGGTGCGGACCTATGCCGAGGTCAGCGGTCGCCCCATCCCTCAGCGGGTGTTGCCCCGACGGGAGGGCGACACCGCCTCCAGCGTGGCGGACGCCTCCCTGGCGCTGGAGATCCTGGGCTGGCGCACCCGCCGCACGCTGGCAGACATCTGCCGGGATGGCTGGCGCTGGCACTCCAGCCAGCCGCGAGGCTACGGCCGTGAAGCCCCCCTTACGCCTCCACCGCGTCCAACAGATCCTGAAGCCGCTGGCGAAAATCACCCTTTGGCATCCCGCCCTTGAGTTCGCCGTGCACGACGAAGTCAGCGTGCACGTCACGGACCACCAGATAGGTGGGCCAACCCATCCCCTCCTTGGTGGGGTACTGGGCCAGCAACACCTTGCGATACAGCCGGTAGGTCTCCGTGTCCTGAAGCATCACACTGACAAACTCCAGGCCCAGCTCCTCAGCCACCTTGGCGTCGTAATGGCTCATGCGGTGGCAGGTACCACAATCCTCGGAACTGAACTTGAGCACGGTGAGGCTGGCCATGGGGTGGCGAATCGTCCGGAAGGGCCTGATCGTAGGCAGCTTCGCGAGCG
>VGQX01000049.1 GCA_016882305.1 Cyanobacteria bacterium K_Offshore_surface_m2_239 | reverse complement strand
GCTGGCTGAGCCTTCTGTACTGGGAGCCTTCGCTTACCCAGGTCACTGCCTCAACCTGACGGACTATGGCGCCCTTAATGAACTACGGGTTGCCTACGATAAAGTGTAGCTCTTGCTCGAAAGCGCGGGCGGCAAGCTGCCATCCAACGGAGCAAAGGAGGACGGCATCTACCTCTACCGGCCCCTTGATTGCCTCGTGATCAAGATGGTCCACAAGCTCAGGGAAGAGAGCGGCCTTGAAGCCTATGACAGCGTCTACGGCATCTTTGTTGAAGGCCAAGACCTCTTTCCAGGCTCAGGCTTCAAGGCAAAGAGTCACGCTCAGATCGCTATTCGCAATCCTGAGTGCATTGCCGGCTACTTCCGAGTCCCTGATTTCACCTGAGCTGGTGTCCGTCCCTTTGCTGGAACAAGCTCCGGCAGGAGTAGGAAGCCAAGGGCGAGAAGCTCGTGCCCTACTCCTGCCGCCCAAGGTGGCGGCTGCGGCGATGGGCCACAGCGTGGAGACCCACCTGGCGGCTTACAGCTGCTGGTGCGGGGATGATGTGGTGGATGAGGCCTTCGCCAAGGCAGAGCAGCGCCTGTTGCCCCTGGCAGGTCGCACTGAGCGAGCCATCTTTGGGGCGGCTTCGTGGCGAATGGTTCGCCCCACACCACCATCCGATGGCTGGAGCCGCTGAAGCTGACCGACGGACCAGACCCCGGCGCATCACATCGCGCATGACAAAAGGGGTGACAAAATATCTGTGCATGGTGCATGCCAGCCTTCAGCCTGCGGTTGCCCGGCAACCTGGAGCGCCGACTGGCCGAGGAGTGCCTCGCGTCAACCCCAGGGCCGCTGGCCAACTTCATTGTCGCGGGACAATCCTGCAGGCTGAGAGCTTCCGGAAGCAGCAGGGCATCAGTTTGTGCCCTATTCAAGGTTATTGATCAAGACCACTTTTGATTTGCTAGAGGGGTCAATAAACCAGGTTTTAGTGCTCCCACGCAAGTCATTCTCTTCAAGAGTTCCGCAACATTCCTCCCGAACCACAACGGCTTGAAGTTTATTTTTAAATAAGCGATTGCGACGTAGGGTTGGGTTTGCGCCGCCTTTGATCTGGACGCCGGCCAAAGCATTAGCGAAGATCTCATTTTCCTCCAGGATTCCCTGGCCATTCTCATAGCAGAAGACACCAGCTTGCTTCCCGTCATGAATGCGGTTGCGCCGAAGGCGGGGGTCTGCGTTGTTATGGATGGCGACACAGGCCAAACTCTCGCTGGAGAGATCACAGTCTTCGAGATCCAGCCTGCCTTGCGCCACCTCGACGCAGTAGCAATTGCCATCACCTGCTTGGCGCAGGGTGAGGTTCGACACCCGGCCCATCGTCGCCTGAAAAAGCAGGGCAGTCGTCCCTATGGCTTCAATGACGATGTCGGCCCGGTCGCCATCACCGATGAGCTCCAGGGGCTTGTTGATCACCACACCCTCGCGATAAAGGCCCGGTCGCACCATGATGCGAGATCCCGGTTTGGCGGCTTGAATCGCCTGGCCAATGGTGGCGTAATGGCCGCGATGGATCGCATCGACAATCAACATCGGAGCCTGGAGTGCGGTTTGCTTCAACCTCTCCTGCCACGAGCTGGTCCTGCTGCCCTCCACAGACCCGCGGGGGCTTTCGTTGGGAAAGGGTTTTCGCGGAGCTTGGCCCAATGCAGCGCGGATCTGCCGTGCCATGCTCTCGAAGCTCTTGCCAACGGCCGGCGCCGTGAAGGGTTCAAAGCGGTAGGCACGCCAGTCGAAAAACTGTCGCTCCGCCAGGGCCTGGGCGAGGGGGTCGTCAGCGCACTGCTCTTTGTCGCTGAGTCGGGCGCATTCAACGTAATAGACGGGAAGGATCAGGTCGCTGCGACGCAGCCTGGCCTCGTGCTCAAGAAAAAGGGCCAATTCATCACGACAAGCGGCACTGGCAAAAAACGTGGGCGTGATCACTGGGATGAAAAAGGTGACGCTTTGCAACGTGCCTTCGATCCGCGACAGCCATTGTTCTCCCCAGGCAATGTCTTTGCGGTCTTGGAAGATTTCAAACGACTGCCCAGTCTGAATACGCACCTCACGGCTGAGGCGCTCCCGAAACTCGGTCAGGCGTCCATTATCGTGCTCATCATCGAACCGCACGTAGCTCAGAAAGGCAACTGGAGCGTCGTTCACACCCATGCTTGCCTGAGGAGACATTTCAATGTTCTGCTTGCCATATAGATCATGATTGTCATTTCGCGCCTGATCATGGCTTCAAAGCGAGAGGAAAACGAAGGCCGAAACCAGTATAGGGAAGCTGGCTCGAGAGGCTGGATCCTTGCTGACCGACACCTCTCACGCAAAACGGTCATGAGACAGCCATCACGGCCGTCACCCGGGCGATCTGACCGGCGGGACTGAGCAGGATCATCAGAACCGGGAAGAGGGCTCCGAGGCAGAAGCTGCCGGCGGAGGCCAGGGAGGCCGCTCCCGCCACGGTGGCGGCCAGCCCACACAACGACCCGAGGAGACCTGCCGCACCACCTCCTGCATGACAGAATGAGATGCGACTTGTCAGTGCATCTGGTATGGCTGCGTTCAGCTTGCGGTTGCCGGAAGGCCTCGAGCGCCGACTGGGTGAGGAGGCCCGTCACTGCGGTCAGCCGCGCTCGGAGCTGATCCGCGAAGCCCTGGAGGAGTTGCTGCGCCGCCGGGAGCAGGAACGATTCATGGCCGGGCTCGTCGCTGCTGCAGAAGCGCTGGCGAGCGATGCCTCGGCCCGCGCCGAAAGCCTGGATCTGGCGGCAGATTTCCTGCCAGCCGACAGCGAGGCCCTGGCGTTGGCGGAGGTCGCCGCCTCCCAGGACCAACCTGAACAGCCGACGCCCCTGCCGTGGTGGCGTTGATGCGTCGGGGTGAGATCTGGGTGGCGCGCCTCAATCCCAATCAGGGCGCGGAGGTGGGCAAGCTGCATCCGGTGGTGATCCTCCAGGCCGATCCGATCACGCAGGCCGGCCTGGCCACGGTGGTGGTGGTGCCCCTCACCACCCGGGACCGCCTCGGCGCCCGGGCACTGCGGATCCCGATCCGCGCCCGCGACCGCCTTCTTTGCGACTCCTTTGCGATGGCGGATCAACCGCGCTCTCTGGATCGCTCACGCCTGGGCGGCGGCCCCCTCACCACCCTCAGCCGGGACGAACTGGCGGAACTGGAGCGGGCGCTACTGGGGGTGCTGGGCATCGGCCTTTCCTGATCGCCCTACTGCCGGGTGACGGGGTATTCCCCTCGCTGATCGGTCTCCAGCTCAAGCTCCTGCACCGTCCCGATTCCCATGTTCTTTGCGGCTTGCTGCATTTGCCCATCGAAGCGGGCCCGCCGGGTGCAGCGGCTGTGCAGCGCTACGGCCAGATGCAAGGCATCACCGGCCCACCGGCCCGCAGACCGAGGCCCGGATCCTGGAGCAGCTCGGCGGCCGGGCGAAAGCGGTCGCCCGGAGTGGGCAAGACCCACCTGGTGGTGGCGCTGATCAGAGCGTTGGCCAAGGCCCAGGCGCAGCAGGCCCTGGAGGACCGGATGACGCAGTACGCCATTCCACCCTGGCGCATGGCTACGATCTTTATGCTGTTGTACAGGTAGCTGGACAATGCCATGCAGGTCGTCAGTTTCTCCGAGGCCCGCGAGAGCTTCAAGGCAGTGCTCGATCGCGTCGAGGCCGATTCCGATGTGACCCTCATCACCCGGCGCAACGCCCAGGGGGCTGTGGTGATGTCGCTCGACACCTACAACAGCCTGATGGAAACGGTGCATCTGCTCCGCTCTCCCGCAAACGCCGCCCACCTGCAGCGCTCCCTGGAGCAGGCCCAACGCGGGGAGCTTCTGGCGCACCCACTGCTCGACACCGACCAGCTCGATGCCGACCAGTTCGACGCCGATCCGCTCGATGCCCGCAGCTGAGCGGCTGGCGTGGACTCCCGCCGCCTGGGAGGACTATCTCTACTGGCAGGGCCAGGACCGTAAACAGATGAAGCGGATCAACCTGCTGATCCAGGCTTGTCTGCGCGACACGTTTGCGGGGATCGGCAAGCCGGAACCGCTGCGGGAGAACCTCTCGGGCTGCTGGTCGCGCCGGATCGACGACGAGCATCGGCTCATCTACCGGCTTGAGGGCACCACACTTGTGATTCTGGCCTGCCGTTACCACGACCGCTGAACGGAGCGCTGAACGTCGCCGGTTCGAGTCCGGTCACCCGCTTTCAGTTTAGGCTTTGAATTTGTTGCGCCTCAAGCGATCATCTCGCTTGGTATTCGTTGACAGCACGCCAGGTCGTGACTATTGATGACAGGTGATGCCCGCGATTGGCGAAATCTTCTCACAGGATTTCTCGCCGCCTTGTCGATTCACGGCCTGTGATGCGGTCCTAAGATGCTTATTCCAGTCATCGCAACAAGATCAAGCTCAGCGCCGCTGGTTTCCGTTTGGTCTGCGAAGGTCGTGATCTCGATGTGCTGGTGCTGGTTGTGGCGGTGGGCAAGCGGGAGCGCGACGATGGAACATATCAGTTCAGATCCAAGCCTTTGAACGTCGCCGTCTTTACATCGTTGAAGAAGATCGGATCGATCTTGTCGATCACATCGGTGTCGACTTCCAAGAAGGCACGCTTATTCTCGCCGGGGATCAAGGCGCAGCGGGCGCCATTATCCATAGCCACTTGCAGGGGTTCCACCAGGGAACGGGCGGCCTTGATGTTGCCCTGAATGCTCATATCGCCCATGACGAGCATCCCTGCTCTGGCGGGTGCCTTGCGGATGGCGGAAAATGCGGCGAGGAAGAAGGCCACGCCCACCTCGGCTTCTACTTTGTTGCCCAAAAGGTCGATGGCTTCAGCGTTGTAGTCGTAGCTGTCGGCCTCGTGGCTGATCGAGAAAGCACTCTTGTTGGCCTGAAGGAACGCGAAAGCACGCTGGATCGATTCCTTCATCGGGCCGCTGATGCCTCCTGCCGGCTTGAGCTTGCCGTTGCCTGCCGCGATGGACACCTCCAGGCGTAGAGGCCGACCATACCATCGCCGGTCACAGAGGCGGTGTAGACCGAACCCGGTGCCATCGGCTCCGCTGCGATCAGGTCCTGACCTCCCTGCTCAGGAACACCGACGAAATGCTCCTCACCGGTGGCGTTGTCGGAGTAGCTGAATGAGGTCTGGCTGTACTCAAAGGAGCCCATCTTCTTGAGCTGCTCCTTGACGCGCCTGCGGCACTCGATGGCGAGCTTGAGGAGCTCCTCCAAGTCGTCCTTCGACGGCTCGCCATGGGGGTGGATGATCTTCACCAGCCCGGAAACGGTGCGGCGCACGGCCTTGCGGTCGCGGGTGTTGAGGTGGCTGCCAAGGCCGAAGTGGCTGTCGCAGAGCTCGGTGTAGTTGAGCTTGCGCAGATCGCGCAGGGCCTCAGCCAGGTAGTCGATCACGAAGCCGTAGTGGTCCGTGAAGAACTCGTTGCGCATGTTCGGCACTTCCCAGCCCGGCAGGTAGCCGTGCAGCCGGTCGATGAAGGCGCGGTCGTCGCGGATGATGTCGGGCATGGGTGCAAACAGGTGCCCCGTCTGCACCATCACGTCGATCGGCTGCTGGGTGTTGCCGAACATGGCGATGCTGGCGTCGCCGGCGAAGCTCTCGGCCCCACGCTGGAACTGCCCGGACTCGCAGTAGGTCTTCATGGTGGTGATGACCTCCTTGGGCATCTTCTGGAGGTCGGCCACCTCGTCGAAGCCGACGACGTCCCAGATGGACACCATCCCCTTGACCTTGCCGTTCATGTGGCCAAAGAGGTTGGCTACGGTGGTGGGGCCAGTGAGCAGGGCGGCGTAGGGGGAGAGCTCCTGCACGGCAAAGCTCTTGCCGGTGCCGCGGGGGCCGAGCTCCACCAGGTTGTAGTTGCGCTCGCAGAGGGGGATCAGCCGCAGCAGGAAGAGGGTCTTGAGGCGCTGGCTGAACTGCGAGGGCTCGTAGCCCATCGAGCGGATCAGCAGGTCGATCCACTCCTCGGTGCTGAACTGAGTCCGCAGCTTGCGGTACTCGTCCAGGTTGAAGCTGGCCAGCTGGATCGGCGTGAGCTGGCTGATCGAGAAGGGCGCCTTGCTGTCGCTCCCATCCCATTCCACCTCCACCTGGGCCCACACCCCGCCGGTGAGCAGCCGCTCGAAGGCATGCACATCGTCATCGGAGATGCGCAGGTTGTTGCTGCCGAAGTTGACGCACTCAGCCAGATAGGTGCTGCCGACCAGGCGCACCTTCACCTTGTCGATGAAGGTGTAGCGGCCCTTCTGCTTGACCTTGCTCTGGGCCTTGGTGGCTTCGTCGGGTCGGATGTAGTTGTTGGCCAGGGTGTCGCGCACCACCGTGAGGCCCAGCTCAATGGCGGCCGCGTCGGAGGAGGCGCAGTACTTGCCGAGCAGATACTCGAGCACGAACACCGGTACGTTGGCGCCGACCTTCACGGCCCGCACCAGATCCTTGCGAACGCATTTGCCCGCGAAAACCTGGTTGACCTTGTCGTCGAGGGCGTCGCGGCTGATGGTGGCGGTAGCGGTCATCGAGCTGGGGTGGCGGGCTTGCCGGCGCGGGGCACAATGGTGATTTCCACGTCACAGCCGAGCACATCGGCATAGCGGCGCAGGGTGGTGAGTGCGGGCAGATGCTTGCGGGAGCCCTCCAGTCGACAAATGGCACTGCGCGTGGTGCCCATCCTTGTCGCCACTTCCTCCTGGGTGAGGCCAGCCCGCTTGCGGGCATCGAGCAGTTGCCTGAGCAGGCGGAACTCGACAGCAGCTTCCTCCCTGGCGGCGCTGTAGCCGGGGAGCTGTTCAGCCTTTGCCCGTTCCGCTCCTCGGACGCGTGCGACGGGTTGGTAGGGGATGTCAGCCATGACGTTTGACCTCCTTGAGACGTTGACGGGCGATTGAGAGTTCGCGTTTGGGCGTTTTCTGGGTCTTCTTGACGAAGGCGTGGAGGATCGTGATCACCCGTCCACTGCAGTAGCAGTAAAAGGCCCTGCCAATGCCGGAGCGGCTTTTGGGCCTGAGCTCGAACAGGCCGTCGCCCAGGGCCTCCGAGTGGGGCGCTCTGAGCTGGGGCCCGTGGTCTTCCAGCAGGTCCAGCAGCTCGTCACAGCGGGCCAAGAGGTCGACAGGCCAGGCCTCGATCTCCTCGCGGACGCGTGGGTTGTAGTAGTTGACCCGAAAGGACGGTTCCATGTTAGCGCTTGTGCTACGTACGCTCTAGGTTTCCGTCACCCGATAAGGTCCACCGGCAGATCAGGGCTCTTGTGCAGCACCAGATCGGTGGCGGCGTCACGCAGCTCCAGGTAGAGCTTCTTGGATCTCACCTCGGCGGGGAGCATCAGGCCGATGGTGGCGGCCTGGCCGGGGGTGAGGGTGAGGCGGTTGGTGCCGGTGTCGAGCTCGGCGCCGATGGCCTGGATGGGGGTGGCGACCAGCTCCTCGCTCTTGCTGTCGTAGGCGGCCAGCACCACTTGGCGGCTCTCGCCCTGGTTGAGCAGGGTGATGGGCAACTCGATCGGCAGCATCAGGATGCGGTTGGTGATCTTCTCGGGCAGGGCTCCTGGCCAGGCCGGCTGCTTGGAGCGTTTGCCCTTGGCGGGTTTGCCCTTGGCAGCGGTGGCGTCGGTTTCCGGAGAGTCGCCGGCGGGGTTGCAGCGGAAGCTGAGCAGGGGGATCAGCACCTCCTGAGGGCTGGTGCCGCCGTGGTGATAGCAGAGGCTGCCGCCTGCCTTGAACACACCGGCGGAGCGGGGCACCACCACCGAGAGGCCACTACTGCCGTAGCCGAGGTCTGCCGGTGGGAGCTCGATGCAGGGCTCCTGAACAGCTGAGGGGTGGCCCAACCAGCAGCGGCGCTCCAGCTTGAAGGTTTTGCCGGCAGGGGCTGGGATTCGCATCGCCGGCTCGCGGCCCAGGGGCAGATGCAGGAAGCCGTGATCCGCGGTGATCACGAAGCGCTCCAGCCGATGGTCCAGCGGCAGGGCAGCCAGGCGGCGCACGGCTTCTTCGATGGTGTCGAGCTCGCGCTGCATGTCGGCGCGCACATTGGCGAGGCGTTCGTCGCTGTCGCGCTCGCCGGCCTCATCGATACCGATGCTGGTGATCACCACCGGGCCGGTGCCGGCGAGTTTCTCCAGCAGCACCGCCTCTTTGCTGCGGATCACCTCCACCAGGTTGAGCACCACCGCCGCAGGCACGCGTTGCTGCAGGTGCGCCAGGCGTTTGGACTTGTCGTTGCTCCAGCCCACGGGCACGCCATCGACGACTGAGCAGGGCTCGCCATCGCCTTCGGTGACGTCAAAGCCGCGTTCGGCGCCGGGCAGCAGAGCCGACATACCCACCGGTGTGATCGGAGGCAGCATTGCCTGGGCGATCTCGAGCTTGAGGTCGCTCAGCTGTTCGCGGCTCCAGCCGTTGAAGCGGTCCTGCAGGGAGGCGCCCATCTCGTAGCGGAGGGCATCGACCCAGAACACCACAGCGCGGCCAGAGCCCGGCTGCACCCTCTCGGCCCAGATGCGGGTCTGGGGCATGGCACCGGGGATCAACCAGCCGGCCTGCTGAAGGGCATCGGTAAAGCGCCGGGTCTGTTTGTCGAGCAGTTGCTCGTAGCGGGTGCGCAGCTGCTCCAGGCCCTGGGCCACCTCCAC
Organism: Cyanobacteria bacterium K_Offshore_surface_m2_239; assembly: GCA_016882305.1. Classification (GTDB taxonomy): domain Bacteria; phylum Cyanobacteriota; class Cyanobacteriia; order PCC-6307; family Cyanobiaceae; genus Cyanobium. Next base: position 9,686 of record VGQX01000049.1, on the reverse strand, counting down.
GGCGGATGCGCTCAGGTCTGCCACCTGCTGCTCCATCCGCCGCTGCAACCCATCCACGTGGTGGGCTGCATCCGCCTTGTAGGCCAGCCAATCCGCCACCGGAGCCGTTGGCTTGGGCAACTGGGCTTCTGCCTGATCGAGGGCCAGGCCGAGGGCGGCGGCCGTTCGGGCTAGATCCCACTGCAGCCGCCGCTGCGACTGGGTGGGATCGGTGGGTTGGCCCACCAGCCAGAAGCTGCCCTGGCGGGCCTGCACCAGCTCCTGGGCTTTGGCGGCTTCTCCCTTGGCGAGGAAGGCATCGACGCTGCGCAGCAGGAACGGCTCTTCGCAGGGGAAGGTGTCGATCGCGCCGAGCACGCCCGGGCGTTCGTTGCTGATCAGCTCACGCAGGCCCAGCTCCTCTTCCACCCGGGCGGCGATGGCGAGGTAGGCACTGGCATGGTTGCGGCGCAGGGCCTTCACATCGGCGAGGGCGTTCTCTTCCGCGGCCTTGCCTACCGGCAGGGATTGCTTGGCAAAGGCGGTGAGCTCATCGCCGTGCCAGTCGTGGAGGAACTCATGCAGCAGCAGGGACCGCTGGGCCCGTTGACGCCAGACGGCCAGGGTGGCGTCTGCTGGAAAGCCGGGACCCCAACGGCTGTGCAGCAGATCCTGCAGTTCGCTCTGCAGGCCCTTGGCGCTGATGCCGGCATCGAACGGCTCGGATGCCAGCCACAGCCGAGCCAGCTCCGCATTCTCGGGTGGGCTGCCCATGCCGCCGAGCTGCTGGCGGAACAGGGCCTTGAGCTGGCTGAATCCGCCCTCGCCGGATTGCTCCAGGGCGGTGGCGATGTCGCGGTAGGTGAGATCGGGCCGCTTGAGCAGCTGCTCCACCTTCTCGGGCTCCATCACCTCGCGCAGATACACGCGGGCCCGGTTCACCAGCTGCGCCTCGAACACCGTGCCAGCGCGGATCAGCTCCAGCAGCGTGGCCCGCCCATCGGCCTCCTCGCGCTGGGGCAGGTAGACGAGCAGGGGATCCGGGTGATCAGCGCAAACCAGGGGTTCGAGCTGGTGGCGCAGCGCAAACAGGCTGGAGCCAGCCACAACCCACTGGGCCTGCAGTTCTCCGAGATTCAGACCACCGGTAGTGCCATCGCTGGGCTGGTTGGTGGCCAGAACATCAAGCAGCGAGCGCAGCTGCTCGGCTGGGTCGAACAGCAGCACAACCCGGTGCAGGCTGAGCTGGCGGGAGAGCTCCTGGCAAAAGCGGGCCTGGAGTTTGTTGGGGGCGGCTGCGGTCATGGCGAGAGGCGGCGCACCCGATCCGCGCAGATTACGAGCGTGCTCGTATTTATACGCGCATGCTCGTAAATACTCATACGGCTGTCGGGAGGCGGTAGGTGCGGCCTTTGCCCGCCCCTTCCGGGATCAGGGCGCCGCGTTTGCAAAGGCGCTGCAAGGCATGGGTGGCTTGGTTTTCCTCCAGTCCGAGGGCCTGAAGCAGGTCTCGCCGGCGCAGAACCTCTCGCTGGCGGGCAAGCTCAAGAATGCGTTGGTCGATCTCTTCAGGGGTGAAAGCAGTCTGGCGCTGGTATCCGGCTGCCTGATCGAAGGCCTGATAGACCTGCTGCGAGAGGGTGTAGCTGCGTCCGCGGGCGTTGCGTTCCCTGGCCATCGCTTCCCACCAGGCCCAGCGCCCCATCGAGCTCGTCATCACTGAGCTCCAGCAGGTTGGGATCCCCTTTGTAGGTGCGCACCATCGTGCGCAGCCGCTGGCGTTCGGCTGGATTGAGATCATCCAGGGTGGCCGTGAGCAGGGGTTCGGCAGACCAATCCAGCTCCAGCTGCTGGTGGGAACGCCTCATCACATCCACAGCGCTGGCGGGCCGGCAGAACGGCTTGCCCTGCTGGTCGAGGCTGCGGATCTGGCAACGGCCGTCGCGGCTGAAGACCGTGCCCTGGGCCACGGGAACATCAATCTGCAGTACCGCAAGATCGTTCAGTTCCAGACACTCCACCGAGACGGCAAGTGGAGGGGTGGTGCCTTCTGCGATCACGGCGGCGAGGTTCTTGCGGCGATCACGGGTGGGATGCAACCCCGTGACGGCGCCGTTGTCTTCGATGCCCAGGTAGAGGGTGCCGCCCTGGGCATTGGCCAGGCAGAGAGCCGCCATGGCAAGATCTCGATCTTTTAGAGGCTCCTTGTGGTCGGCCTTGAACTCCACCCTGAGGGTCTCGGCCGTGGGCAGGCTGTCGATCACCGGTTCACCTCCTGGTTCGTGATGGGACAGAGGTGGTCATCCTTCACCAGAGCAGGCGGCAGGGGAAGCTGGCCAGGTTCTGCTGCTCATTTGTCCACCGACGTAAGCGCATCTGGTGCGCCTGGAAGATTCTGAAGATGATTCCAAACCACCATCTCGCTCACTTCATATTGAGAAGCCACATCTTCAATGATCTCGTCTAGCAGTGCGGAGGCTGGTGACTCGAACCTTTCCTGAACGATGTCAGGCGGGCACAGAATCTCGGCCGCAAACGCCCTCTGGAATGCTTGTCGCCAAGTATGAGATTCCGTGCAGGCGAGCCATCCCTGATCACTCGCTGACCGAATCAGCTCATCGCCAATCAAGCGAGCGAGCTGAAACCGTATGCTCTTTTGCATTATGGAATGATCTGCTCGCCTGATCGACCTTAAGTAATATCTAGTATGGCCATCAGGACGACGTATCCCAATGCTTACGGGACTATCTCCGAATGGGCTCTCGGATGAAATCAGCGCATCCAGATTAACTCCCAGGAGTTCGCACAGCGTGTTAGTGGTGAGCTTCTCAATACCTATAGATAGTGTCTTGCGTAGTTCTGAAGCTGCTCTACGTGCCTGCTCCCAAGGAGCTAATAATGCAGAGACGTTAGGAATTTCAGTCAGTCTTGGCAGATTTGGTCTACCAAATACGCCAGGAGTCGTGAAAGCAGAGGAAACGAGATCCTGGATGCTTAAAGGCTGATGTGCAGGATTTCCGAACAGCGTGGGCGCGAATTCAATAATTGTATCGAATCCTGCCTGCTCCCTGATGCCCAGAAGTTGTTCCACCAAAAAGGAAGGCGCTTCATCAGGATCATATCCGAGGCAGGCCTCAATGATTCGGTAGGATTCCTCGACTGGATTGCGTGCTTCGTCCTGCACTTCAGCCCAAAGTCGTGAAAGATCAGTTTCGCCGACATTCATTGCCTCAAGGCGCGACACGGTCTTGTTGATAAAGTCGCAAAGACTCTTCTTGAGCTGACTGCGCCATACATAGAAAGGTTTCCTATGGGTATTAAGATAGCGTAATGAATCATTTCTGGCCCCTGCCTGGGTGGGTACCGTCAAGGCAATTGAGGGGCCCTCGCTCTGGAACACGACGACAGGCCAGATGTAGCCTTCATTGGCTGATGGCATCTCATGGGAAATACGCCAGTCGGTAGGTACTTTGCCAACTGTTGGCCTGTTTTCATAAAGAAGGCGCCACCAGTTTGTCGCAAACCACATCGCCAAGGGATAGGCTGACAACAGCACGTCTTCGCGGACGGTATGCGAAAAGTTGTCTTCATGTTCAGTGATACAGATGCCGTCCAGCGTCAGCCGAATCCGCGTGCAGGTGACCGCCTGCTCAATGGGCAGGGGCTCAATGCGTTCCCACGCTCCAATCTGAATCAAGCTCTGGTTCATAACTGCCCATTCCACCGATTTAAGATGTACCTCTTGAAGTTATCGTCGGCCTGTAATGGATAGCCATGGTAGGAGCCTGGAGGGCTTTTGTCGTGCTGCGCCTCAAGAACCACTCCTTGATGAACTGCCCAAATTCTTTTCGGCCAGCCATCTTCAAGATTGCGGTCAATGAGGCCCTTACGGCATCCTTCACGAAGCAGATCCAGAGCTTCTGCTCTTGTGAAGACTTTCACCAAGTCGCAGAGGGTCTTGCCAGGTCTACCACCCGCGCATGGCGGAGTAAGGTTGTAATCTCCCGGATTCAGCTTGTGCAGTGGATTGCCGCTGTAGATCAGCTTCAGGGCCAATGAATTCAGTTGGTGTGGTGGCCAATCGCTCAGGTCGGCAAGTTTTTTCTTGGAGACATGGTTCTGTCGAGGTCTCATGCGCTTCCCCCTACTAGGTTGATTATCGCTCGCCAAGCGCCTGTTGGTTGGTGAGTAGCACCACTGGGGGAGTCATCGGGATGTCTGCAATCCTCGGTGAGATCCCCTCGATCGGGCGTCGCCCCCCCCCTCGATCAGCTGGCTGCGACCCTGGACAGAGGTGGTCATGCTTCACCAGAGCAGGCGGCAGGGGAAGCTGGCCAGCGCGGGGTCGAGGCTCACCAGTTGCAGGCCCTCCAGCTCGGCCTGGGCCGCCAGCAGCCGATCAAAGGGATCCCGGTGGGCCTGCTGATATCCACCGGCGTGCACACCGTGATGCAGCTGCACGGCCAACGGCTGGAAACCCTGCTGTTGCAGCAGGGAAGGCAGGTCCTGCAGCAGCTGTTCGGCACCAGGCAGTTTGCCGAGGCGCACCTTGGTGGCGAGCTCCCAGCCGGTGGCGGCGCTCACGAACACCGTGGCCGCCAGATCGTTGATGGCCGCGTGGGCGAGGCTGGAGAGCTTCTCGGGTTCCAACAACCACCAGAGCAGGGCATGGGTGTCCAGAAGGAGCGATGGGGCCATCAGGAGGGCAACGGGGCGTCGAGGGCGTCGAGCTCCTCGGGGGGCAGAGGGGCGAGCAGCACATCGAGAGGGGGAAGCTGCAGCTGACCCCGCAGCAGGCCGGGCTGGCGGCGGGGCTGATCAGCCTCAAGCGGCACCAGCCGTGCCCAGGGCTTGCCGTCCTTGGCCACCAGGATCGTTTCACCGGCATGGGCGGCGTCGATCAGCCGGGAGAACTGGGTTTTGGCCTCGTGAACGTTGACGGTGCGCATGGGGGCTCCCAGGCAGAACACAAGCTTAGTCCGGATGTGGGTCCATGGCTGCCGCCATCGCGGCGGCCAGAGCGGTGCGGACGCTGGTCATCCCAGCAGCCCCGATGCAAACAGCGTCTCCAGCTCGATGGTGCTGCCCTGCCGGTCGCGAAGCAGCGGATGCTGATCGCCCTGGATCACATCGGTTACACCCTCTGCCGTCTTGGCAAAGCAGAGCAGCTGGGCCGGGCTGGCAAGGCTGAGCAGAACTGGGGAATGGGTGGTCATGAAGATCTGGGCGTTGTGAACAGAGGAGAGCGACTGAAACACCGTTTCCATCGCCTTGGGATGGATGCCGTTTTCGGGTTCTTCAATCAGGTAGGAGCCGCTGCGATCCTCCCCATAGGCCAGCAACGTGAGCGCTAACAGGCGCAGTATTCCATCGGAGAGCAACCAGGAGGGAAGAGTCACGTTTTCTGTGGTGTGGGCGGTGAGATGGCGGTGGCTGTCCTGCTCGCGGAGCACGGTGGAGAAGCTGCGGATCTCAGGCAGCGCTTCCTGGATGTGGGCCAGCCACTGGCCATAGCGCGCAGGATTTTGCTGCAGGCGATGCAGCACCCAGGGCAGGTTGGAGCCATCCGCCTGAAAGCCCCACTGGCGCGAGGACGAGCACGGCAGGCGCATCTGCTCAGCGGAGAGCACAAGCCGATGCAGCAGGCCGTTCAGCCGGTCCCTGAACCAGCAGCCCAGGGGAAAGCGCTTGGGGTCCTCCGGGAGGCTGGCCAGGGCTGTGCGACCGGGCTCGATTTTGCGAGTGGTCTGCCAGTTGGAGGTTTCGGCAGAGAACGTTGCCCTGGCTGGCTGGTGGCGACCGATGACCTGCTTCCAGCCTGTGGGCAGCGAGCCATGGGAATTCACCAGGATTGTTGCGGGGATCGTGCGGGGTGAAGGGAACACCTCCAACGGCGGTCGGGGTTTTTCATCGCCCTGGGGGATCACCAGCAGATGTTCGGCAACAATGGTGCTGGCGAGAGCATCCATGGCCAGTTCATAGCGACAGACCTGTTGCGTCGCCGGAATGGGACACTCCACAGCGAGTTCAAACAGCTGCCCCTGCTGCTTCCAGAGCAACTGACGTGCGTCTGTGGCGAGCAGGGGAATCGGGAGTCGATCATCACCACCCATGGCAAGCTTCAAGCCCAGCTCAATGAGCTGGGACAGAAAGCCGGGGATCTCGAGCAGGGTGGTTTTGCCGCTGCCATTGGGCCCGATCAGGATCTGAAACGGGCTGAGCGGCTGACGCACGTAGCGCAGCGACCGGTAATTGAGGGCTTCAATCAGGGAGATCATGCGTTGTCCTCCTGCTCCAGGCTGGCGCCGTCTGCGAAGTCTGGAGATGACTTGGCGCGGTAGGCCTGGTCGGGGTGGCTGGGGATGTCTGGAAAACGGCGTTCCAGCAGGCCGTCTTTCAGCATGGGGGTCAGATGCCGATCCGAGAGATTTCGTGGTTGGAGCTTGAGCGTTGCGGCCAGCCAGGCCACAGATCGCCACTGGTCTGAGCAGAGCTGGAGGATCGCCTGGCGCAGCTTCTCCTTGCGGGGCCGAGACCCAAGTGAGGCGATGACGTGCTGGAGATCAGGATCCAGTGGACCCGCTCGATCGAGGCCCAACCCCCCTCGATCCGCAGGGAACCCCCCTCGATCCAGCTCCAGCCCCCCTCGATCGGGGCTTAACCCACCTCGATCCGCGGGGAGCTCCCCTCGATCCGCTGCCAGCTCCTCTCGATCGAGGGCCAGTTTTCCTTGATCGGGGCGATCCCCAGCCAGCAACGCCGGGCCGAGGGTGTAGGCGCTCTGCGAGCCAGCCCAGCGTGGGAGGGTTGGAAGTCATCGGTCACCGCCCGGTGGAAGGCCTCGCTGCCAGCAGTGCGGCTGCCCTCCGGCAGCAGGGAGGCATCAAAGCTGGCCTCTTCGATCGAGAACGCCGTGCCTTCCATCAGGGCGTTTTCCAGGCGTATCAGCGGGAGAGACCCGCGTCTCCGCCCAGGCATCAACGATCTCCCGATCCGGATCGGCCGTGGCGGGCTCGGCGTGGGCGACCAGGTGATAGCCACCATTGGTATGCACCATGCTAGGCCAGGGCGATGGACAAGGCGCGTCTGTGTCGGTCCGGCCGAAGCCAGGCGGTTCGATTGCCCAAGGCGTATCGCTTCAGCGGCACCGATGTGATCGTGAAGCACTCCGGCAATGGCGTGCTGCTGCCGCCGATCGAGGATCCCTGGCAGAGCCTGGAGGCCGGCTTCGCCGCTTTCGAGCCGGGTTTTCAGATCAGCCGAGAGCAGCCGGAACAGCAGCACAGGCCAGAGCTGATGCCTTGATCCTGCTCGACACCAACATCTGCGTCCACATCATCAACGCCAGGCCGCCGGCTGGTGCTGCGGCGCTTCCGCGATTACCGCATGGGGGAGGTCGGGTTGTGCAGTGTGGTGGCCGCTGAGTTGGCCTGCGGTGTTGCCAAGAGTGGATCTACGCGGAACCGACAGGCGTTGGATCTGTGCCTGGCTCCTCTGGGGATCCTTCCCTTTGATGAAGCCGCTCTTTGGTGCTGCGGCGATCTGCGCGGGGATTTGGAGCGCCAAGGCATGCCGATCGGAGCCCACGACGCCCTGATCGCCGCCCATGCCCTCAGCCTGCAGGCCTCGTTGGTGACCAACAACCTCAAGGAGTTCGAGCGGGTTCCAGGGCTTTTGCTCGCCAACCGGGTGAAACCTTCGTGCTGTGCTGGCCAAGGCGACGAGCATCGGCTCATCGAACGACGGGGAGGCGTCCTCGGGGGGAGACCTCTGTGGCGTGTCTGAAGCCCGATCAGGGCGCAGAGGCGGGCCAGCGACGGCCGGTGGGTGTCCGTTCAACCCCGCCTAACCTGAAGACCACATCCCCACCGGGGAGATGACCCTCGCCCCCCCCGCTTCCGCCGCCCCACCGGCCCCCGCCACCGGGCTGGTGCCCCTCCTGCTGCCACCGGACCTGATGCTCACCCCGGAGCAGTTCGCCCTGGTGTGCGAGGCGAACCCCGAGGCGGTGCTGGAACTCACGGCCACTGGCCAGGTGATCGCGATGACCCCGACAGGTGGAGACACCAGCGCCCGGAACAACCTTCTGAGCACCCGCCTGCAGCTCTGGGCCCTCGGCCAGGGGGGCTGGAAGGTGTTCGACAGCTCCGGTGGCTTCCGCCTTCCCGATGGCTCCGTCTTCAGCCCCGATGCCGCCATGGTGCGGCTGGAGCGCTGGCAAGCCCTCACGCCGGAAGAGCGCCGAGGCTTCCCGCCCCTCTGCCCCGACCTGGTGGTGGAGCTGGTGAGCCCCTCCGATGAAGGCCCCCGCGGCAGCGAAGCCCTGCGGCGCAAGATGGCCGCCTACCTCGCCAATGGCGCCAAGCTGGGCTGGCTGCTGTTTCCCGAACAGCGGGCTGTGGAGATCTGGCAGCCGGGAGTCGACCCAGAGGCGCCGGCGGTGATGGAGCGGATCGAGTCGGCCGACGGGCTGGAGGGTGGGGCGTGGCTGCCGGGGCTGCGCCTGGAGCTGGCGGAGCTCTGGGAGGGCTAGGGGCATCCTCCCAGGCACCAGAGGGCGGAGGAGGCCATTGCACATAGGCGGATCCCTCTGGAGTCCGGATACAGCGCAGAAGCTGCACATTTTTTGGACTGAGTTGACCCTGCTGGATGAGCTGCAAGATCTCCCCTACCACCAAGGGAGCATGGGTGGTGGCAATCACCTGCTGTCGCCGGGAGGCATTGGCCAGCAGCCGGGTCACCACCGGGATCCGTCGGGGATGGACACCGTTCTCCGGCTCCTCAAAAGCCACGAGCCCCTGGTTGAAGGGATTCGCTGCCACTGCACAGAGGGCCAGCAGACGCAGGGTGCCTTCCGACACCACACGAACCGGCATCCAGGTGTCATGCAAGAGGAGGCTGAGCTCCAGCTCTCCACGCTTTTCGTTGAGTTCAGTGCGTAGATCTGTGATGCCGTTCACAGCGTTCGCGATCACCCTGCGGATGGCGGCAAAGGCCTGGGAATGCTGATGTCATCCACGTCACGGGGTGGCTGGGGCAGGCGCATTGCCTGCAGGGGATAGAGATAAAGAATGCGCCATGCGCCGATCTCACGGTGCAGCTGGTCAAACAGGGGATAGCGCTCTGGGCCGGTGTACTGGCGATTGGAAACGACCGTGTGGAGCAGGCCAATCGCCTCTTCGAAGGGAGGGCTCTGGGAACCACGTTTGCGGATCGCCAGGAGTTCAACGGTCTCCCCGTCTTTCTCTCGACTCACTTTCTCCAAGCAGGGGTTCTTGCTGCGGGGCCTGCGATTGCGGTGCAGATCCTCCAGCCGCTCATCAAGCACTGAGAGTCGACAAGACTGAGGATCAATCCCCACCGGCCGCGTCCCTTTGAGTGGTGTAAAACCCGAGGCCCGAATGCCCTGATCAGAGGGTGAACAGGGTGGAACGACTGGCTGTCATTCCGGAAGTGCAGATGCACCTCTTGTTTTCATGATGAATCTGGACGATTGACTTGTCAAGTCTTTCGTCCGATCGCGGATGGGTTGTGAGATGGAATGGTCTGTGCAGCCTGGGGGTTGCAGCGGCCGGCCCCCGGGCGGTGATCCGAGCCGCTGCGCCCTGTGGGGGCGCTGCGACACGAATCACCTGGGGCCTGCGCCCTGCACCTCTCAGGCGGTGAGGGCCTGCAGGGCAGGAATGTCGCCGAGCTCTGGGATGGTC
>VGQX01000048.1 GCA_016882305.1 Cyanobacteria bacterium K_Offshore_surface_m2_239 | reverse complement strand
CCCGCCTTGCACTGATAGCTGGGGATGTCGACCACCCGGCCATTCACGGTGACGTGGCCATGGTTGACCAGCTGCCGCGCTCCAGGGACGGTGGGGCCGAAACCGAGGCGGAAACAGACGTTGTCGAGCCGGTTTTCCAGAAGCTTGAGCAGGTTGGTTCCGGTGGACCCCTCCTGGGCACGGGCTTTCTTGACGTAGCGCACCAGTTGGCGCTCGGAGATTCCGTAGTTGAAGCGGAGCTTTTGCTTTTCTTCGAGACGGATGGCGTATTCGGAGCGCTTGCGACGGGCTTGGCCGTGCTGACCGGGGGGATAAGCCCGCTTGGCGGACTTACGGGTGAGACCGGGAAGGTCTCCCAAGCGCCGCGTGATCCTCAGTCGAGGGCCGCGGTAACGAGACATGAAAACAACCTGGCAAGGGAACAACGGGCCACCCGGGAGGCAAGCTGGGTTGAGCCCGCTTCCTCCGCATGCAGCGCCAACGAACCATCCTAGAGGGCTGGCTGTCGGCGGCTCTCTTGGCCCTGATCGGGGTCTACCGCCAATGGGTCTCCCCCATGCTGGGTCCCCGCTGTCGCTTCATCCCGAGCTGCAGCGCCTACGCCACCGAGGCCATCCAGCGCCATGGCCCCTGGCGCGGCGGCTGGCTGAGCGTCCGGCGCCTCAGCCGTTGCCATCCCTTCACCCCTTGCGGCTGCGACCCCGTTCCCGACTGATGATCACCTTGATCCTCTACACCCGCGTCGGCTGCTGTCTCTGTGAAGGATTGGAGGAGCGCCTGCGCGAGCTGCTTCCAGGGACGGGGGCCCCTGAGGCCGCGTCCGACCCACCGCGTCCCGGGCTGGAGCGGGTGCGTCTCCGGCTCGTGGATGTGGACAGCGATCCCGCCCTGCAGGCGCGCTACGGCCTGTCCGTGCCGGTGCTGGCCCTGGCGAGCGATGAGCAGGACGGCGCCATCACGCCCTTGCCATGGGTCTCGCCGCGCCTCCAAGGGGAGCCCCTGCGCCGCTGGCTCCTTCGCCATCTTGACCTCTGACGCCATCCCGGCCGCCGCGCCACTCGTCGCGGTTTCACCCCCGGTCTGGATCGAGCCGGAGGGACATGCCAGGGTAAGCCGCGCGTGCTCGCCCGCCATGACTCAACAGCTCCATTCCTTGCTCGGCCTCGCGGGATTGCCCGTCCCCTCCGACCTGGTGAATCCGGATCTGCGGAGCATCAGTTGCGACTCCCGCCGCATCAGCGCGGGCACGCTCTTCCTCGGGCTGCCTGGCACCACGGTGGATGGCGGGCGGTTCTGGCGCCAGGTGCTGGCGGAGGGGGCGGCGGCGGCGGTGATCAGCCAGGCCGCCGCCTTGGCCGACCCCCCGGGCCCGGGGGACCCGGTGGTGGTGCTGCCCGATCCCGCCGCTCGCTGGGCGGGGGAACTGGCGGCCGCCTTTTGGCACGACCCGAGCCAGCGCCTCCGACTGATTGGCGTGACGGGCACCAACGGCAAGACCACCACCACCCACCTGATCGAACATCTGGCCGCTGAAACGGGTCGACCCACCGCACTCTTCGGCACCCTGGTGAACCGCTGGCCGAGCCACAGCGTGACCGCTCAGCACACAACGGCGTTCACCGATCAACTCCAGGCCCAGCTGGCGCAAGCGGTGGAGGCCGGGGCCCAGGTGGGGGCCATGGAGGTGAGTTCCCATGCCCTCGACCAGCAGCGCGTGGCGGGCTGTCGCTTTTCCGGCGCGGTCTTCACCAACCTCACCCAGGACCACCTCGATTACCACCCATCGATGGAGGCGTATTTCAACGCCAAGGCGTTGCTGTTCGCCCCACCCCTTCTTCAGGGCGCTGCGGTGGTGAATGTGGATGACGCCTGGGGCGCGCGGTTGGCCGAACAGTTGCGAGCGGCCGGCACTCCCTGCTGGCGCAGCTCCCTGGAGAGTCGGGACGCGGAGCTCACGATCCGCGACCTGACCATGGCGGCTGACGGAGTGCGCGGCATGCTCCACACGCCCGATGGGAGCGGTCCCTTTCACTCCCCCCTGCTGGGTCGCTTCAATCTGATGAACATGCTGCAGGCCGTGGGGATTCTGCGGTTGCAGGGGTTGGCCCTGTCTCGTCTGCTGCAGGCGGTCTCCAGTTTCCGCGGGGTGCCTGGACGGATGGAACGGGTTGTTGCGCCTGGCGCGATCCCCAGCCCCGCTGTGCTTGTGGATTACGCCCACACGCCCGACGGACTGGAGAGCGCGTTGTCCGCCTGTCGCCCCTTCACCCAGGGTCGTCTGATCTGTGTGTTTGGCTGTGGCGGCGACAGGGATCGGGGGAAGCGCCCCCAGATGGGGGAGATCGCGGCTCGACTGGCGGATCAGGTGGTGGTGACCTCCGACAACCCCCGCACCGAGGATCCAAAGCGGATTTTGGAGGACGTCATCGCCGGGATCCCGACGTCCTGCACGCCTGTGGTGGAGGTGGATCGCGCCAAAGCGATCGCCTCAGCGATCGCTTTGGCCAATGTGGACGACCTGGTGTTGATCGCGGGCAAAGGGCACGAGGACTATCAGATCCTCGGCACCACCAAGATCCACTTCGACGACCGGGAAGAGGCGGAAAAAGCCCTGCGCTCCCGTCACGGACAGCCCGCAGCCCTCAGCTGAGGGCTGCGGGCATGGTCTCAAGGCAAGACAAAGAAGAGACCCGGAAACGGAGCGTCAGCGAATATTGTTCCGGTCGTAGCGGGTTTCCCCGTCGCGCACCCAGCCGCCGCTGTTGACTTCCAGCCATTCGACGTTGTCGGAGTCGCGACGACGCACGCCGGTGATCTCAAAGGTGTCGCCGTTGCGGATCTGGCGCAGGACACGGGAGCTGCCATCGGCATTCTCGTGAACCGCGACCAAACCATCCCGCGCCGCCGCTTCCGCCCCGTACCAAGAGCCAGTGCCCGCCCCGGTGGTCACACCGGTGGAGGCATAGGCGTGGCCCACGGTGCCATCGCGCCCGCGGAGCCACAGCCAGGACCCCAGGGCCAGGGCCAGCGGCAAGAGCAGCCACCAGGCTTTCCCGGGCGCCACCGCGATGCCGGGAGGAGCGGCCTCCTCACCCTCCGGCGCGGAATCCACTTCAGCCTCGCGCTTGGTGAAGGAGGTGGCAACCCCTTCTTTTGCGCTGTACGGACAGGTGAGGCGAGCGGTGTTGACACCATCTTTGCTGAGGTCAAAGACGACCTCGACCCTGTCGTCTCCGAGGGCTTGGCTGGAAATCACCTTGGCCAATTCAGGTCGCCAACCATTGGCTGAGGCTGCCTCCAGACAGGCGGCTTCCGCGGTCTTCAGCAGCTTTGTGGTGTCCGCTGCGAAGGCGCCGGAACCGACACCGAGAAGACTGCAGGACGCCACAGAAATCAGCAGCAGTCTGGAAAGGCGATGGGAAGAGGGAGCATGCATGCCTCGAGGCCTCCTGGGGAGATACCGATGGGGAGAAGGAATCTTGCGCGAATGTTTCGGCCCGCTGGGGCTGTCTCGCCCAGCGGACCGCAACAAAGTCACCCTACCCACGCCGTCCGGATTGGCAACAATCCCCATCACGCCGAAACATCCCCATGGGGCATCGGCCGAGTAAGACGCGAATGTGACAATGCCTTGCCTTTCCCTCAGCGGTTGCCATGATCAGAACGCCGTCTTCAATTCATCAACCCTGAATGGCACTCGCTGTTCCGCTCTCCAAAAAATTTTTAGCTGAGTTGTTTGGCACGTTCTGGCTGGTCTTTGGTGGTTGCGGCTCCGCCGTTCTGGCCGCCTCATTCCCCTATGACAACTCCAGCAATCCTCTGGGTCTTGGCTTCCTGGGCGTCTCTCTTGCCTTTGGTCTCACCCTCCTGACCATGGTCTACACCATTGGTCATATTTCCGGATGCCACATCAACCCCGCCGTCACCTTCGGCCTCTGGGCCGCTGGCAAATTTCGCGGTTCCCAAGTGTTCTCTTATGTGGTGGCCCAGGTGCTTGGGGCCATCATCGCGGGAGGCTTCATCTGGCTCATTGTGGGAGGACGGGGAGGCGACAGCACCCTGCCCGCCAGAAATCCACTGGCCACCAACGGCTGGGGCGACCACTCCCCGGGTGGCTATGGCCTCCTGGCAGCCCTGCTGATTGAGGTGGTCCTCACCTTCTTCTTCCTGCTGGTCATCCTTGGCGCCACCGATCGCCTGGCTCCGACTGGCTTCGCTGGCGTGCCGATCGGACTGTCCCTCACCTTGATCCACCTGATCAGCATTCCGGTCACCAACACGTCCGTGAACCCCGCCCGCAGCACCGGCGTGGCGGCCTGGGTCGGTGGAGACGCGATGGGACAGCTCTGGTTGTTCTGGTTGGCTCCGATCCTCGGCGCATTGCTCGCCGGCTGGGTCCACAACGCCTTCCTCAGCACCGAAGCCGATTACTGAGGACCTTGGATTCGTCGGGGGTCACCCCCCGGGCCGATCCTCCCGGGGCTCTTCGGAGCCCCTTTTTTTGGGGGGCAGCCCTCTTGGTGGTCAGTGGTTGGTCAGGGATGGTCCGTGGTTGGTCCGGTGGTGGTCAGCGCCAGTCGCTGGCGGCGAACTCCCGCAGTGTGTCCAGCAAGAGATCGATTTCGGCCGCGGTGGTCGTGACATGGGTGCAGGCCCGCAAGCAACTGGGGCCTTGCAGGTGGCGAAGCCAGATTGCCCGCTCCCCCAGGCGGTCCGCCACCGCCCGCAGGGGCACTGGAGAGCCATCGCGATAGCGGGGTTGAAAACTCACCAACCCCGCCGCCGGGGGCTCCACCAACCAGGGAGCGCAACCCGGCAGCTCTCGCAGTCCCCTCCAGAGGCGCTCCGCCCGCTCGCGAATCAGCGCCAAGCGCTCCGCGTCGGAGCCCACGCTTTCGAGCAGGGTCAGAGAGGTGTCGAGACCACTGAGCAGAGGCGTGCAGGAGGTGGCCACCTCGAAGCGGCGTCCGTCGCGATGGAAGCCTCCCCCCGCCTGGTCTTCCGAGCGAAGGGTGCGCCACCCGATCAAGGTGGGCTGGCTGGCCTCCAGAAGCCGGTCGGACAGCAGCACGCCCCCCAACCCCTCCGGGCCGCAACACCACTTGTGCCCGGTGAAGGCGTAGATGTCCGCCCGGGCCGCCTCCGGGGCCACCGGCAGGCTGCCGAAACTCTGAGCTCCATCCACCAGCAACCACGGGCGTCCGGGATGGGCCGCCAACCGATCCGCGACCGCGCCGATCGGCATTCTCTGGCCGGTCTTCCAGAGCAGGTGCGACAGCACCACCAACCGGGTGTCGGCTGACAGGGCCTGCTCCAAGGCGTCCAGCACCCGCTGCTCCGGGGCGGCCTGGCGATCCTCCGTCAGCGGGGAATCGCTCGCGGTGAGACGCAAGGTTTGCCACTTCAAATCAAAGCGGCGCGCCAGCTCGCGACAGGCGGCCACCACCCCGTCATGCTCGCCATCGCCGATGAGCAAGGTGTCTCCAGCGCGCCAGGGCAAGCCCCACAGGGGCAGCACGCAACCCATGGTGACGTTTTCCGTCAACGCTAGCCGATGGGGCGGCGCTCCGCACCACCGGGCCAGATGCTGCCGCAAACGGGAGGTTTCCGCCTCCACAACGGGCCACATCGCCGTGGTGAAGGGTCCCAACTCCTGGATGCGTCGCCAGGTGGCCAGGATCGCCTCAAGGGAGGGTGTGGGGAGCGGGCCCTGGCCGCCGTAGTTGAAATACGTCTTGTTGGCCAGGGCGGGCAGAAGGGCCCTCAGGCCCGCGCCGTCCATGGGGAGCTCCTACAGCACCTGGCCGACGGCCACCGCGGCCACTGCAGAAAAAAGGGTGATCCCCAGCGCGGTGAGAGGGTTCTGCCCCTGCGCCACCGCCACGGTGGTGATCACACCAGCGCCCAGGCACGCCACGGCGAGCTGACTGGCCAAATCCCCCGAAAAACGAGGACCGGAGAAGCGGGGATCAGAGCCAGGACGCATGGCAGCCCAGAGAAGTCTTCGCAGACGCTATGGGCGCCATCGCGATCCATCCAGGCCAGCGGCCAAGTCGTTACGCAGCGTGGAAGTTCTTCACACTGGCGTTACAACGTGCCGTTGAGCCGGCCACCGGAAGCGGGCCGGGCACGGCCGCCGCTGGACCAGCGCCGCAGCGCCTCCAGTTGTTCCCGAGCCGTGCGGGAGAGCGGCACCACCTGGCTGGCGGCGGCGATCAGATCCGGTTCCTCCAGATCGCGCGTCTCCCCGAAGGCCAGATGCATCGCCTCAATCACGGTCTGCTCCAACTCCGCGCCGGAAAAGCCCTCCGTGCGATCGACCAGCACCTCCAGCGGGATGCGGTGGGCCGGTCGACGCCGCTTGAGCTGAAGGTCGAGGATCGCCCGCCGTTCCCGCGCATCGGGGAGTTCCAACCAGAAGATCTCATCAAAACGCCCCTTGCGCAGCAGTTCCGCCGGCAGGCGCTCAACGGCGTTGGCGGTGGCCACGACAAACACGGGACTGACCTTTTCCGCCATCCAGGTGAGCAGGCTGGCCAGCACCCGCTGGCTGGTGCCACCATCGCTGCGGCCATCGCCGGCCCCACTGAAGGCAAACCCTTTGTCGATCTCATCGATCCAGAGGACGCAGGGGGCGAGGGCTTCCACCCACTGGATCATGTCCCGCGTGCGGGCCTCACTGGCGCCGACCAGCCCCGCGAACAGGCGGCCCACATCCAGGCGCAGCAGAGGCATGGACCAACTGTGGGCAATGGCGCGGGCGGTGAGGGATTTGCCGGTGCCCTGAGGACCCACCAGCAACACCCCCCGGGGGAGGGGGAGGCCAAACCGCCGCGCCTCCTCACTGAAGGCCCGATGCCGCTGATCGAGCCAGTGCTTGAGCGCGTCGAGTCCGCCGATGTCGGCGGGGGTCGCTTCCGTGGGGCAGTATTCGAGCAGTTCGCTGCGGGCGATCGCCTGCCGCTTCTCCTCCAGCACCTCCGCCAGGTCCTCCGGTCCCAGCTGGCCGCGGCGGGCCAGGGCCCGGGCCGCCAGCTGGCGCACCCGCTGCTCGCTCAATCCATGGCAGGCGGCGGTGAGCTCGCTGAGCACCTCGGCGGGCAGCGGGTGGCCACTGGCCCGGGCGATGGACGCCAGGAGGGTCTCAATGGCCGCAGCGTCTGGGAGGGGCAGATCCAGGGGGGTGACGCTGTCCTGCAGTTCCGCGGGCAGCTCCCAGCGCGGAGCGCTGATCACCAGGGTGTGGGGGCCCTCTCGCAGGCGACTGGCCAGATTGCGCAGGCGCCGGCAGACCCCCGGATCATCGCTGAACCGGTGGAAATCCTTGAGCAGCAGGATCACCCCCTGCTCCACCGGCAGGCCAGCCATCACCTCCAGGGCTCCCATGGGGTTGCGGACGGCCTCCCCGTCCCGGCTGCCCGTCCCTTGCAGTCCACTGATGAAATCCCAGCTCCAGGTGGCCCGCCCCCCCAGGGAGCGGGCGACTTGCTGAAGGAGGCTCAGAACACGGTCTTCCTCCAGCGTGCGGATCCAAAGGATGGGGGTGCGGGAGCGGATCAGCAGATCCAGCTGCTCCACCAGAGAGGGAGGAGGCATCAGCCGGAGTCAGGAGGGCGGGGGCGAAGGGGAAGCGTGCTCCCGGGACGCGGTTGGACGCAGGGCTTGAAGCGCGGCCCAGCGGGGATCCCCCTGGCTGGGAGCACTGCCCCAGCACGGCGGGCCAGGGCAGTCGTCAGCGCAGCGATTGACCAGGGGCAGTCGCAGGCTCAATTGCTCGAACAACCAACGCTCGGGATCGAAGCGACCTTGAGGATCGAGACGGTCATCCAAATCCTCTCCCGGGCAGTCGCCCAAGCCGTCAGCGGGGGCTCGGCCTCCGCGGAACTCAATCAGCTCGCGCACCTCCGCCCGCAGGGCCTGGTTGTAGTGCCGCAGGCAGCGGGCACAGCACAGGGTGACGATGGTCTCCACCGCCGCGCACACCTCCAGGGCTGTGCCGTGGTGGACGACCGAGAGATCGCCGCGAACAGGGGTCAGGGTCGTGAGCTCGGTGATGGGTTGGTCGACCTGCCAGCGCTTTCCCTCCGCCAGAGCGCGCAGCTCCGGGATGGAGACCGGCTTGAGGCGGGCGAGGCTCACTTCTTGGAATTGGGCTCGAAAGGAAGCCGCCCCCCGGAGCCGCCAGCGGTTGCCGCGGCGGTTTTGGGGGCGCTGGCAAGCTGCTGATCGAGGATTTTCTGCAGGTTGTCAGGAAGCGCTTCCCGGCTGAGCAGAAAGGTCTGCACCCCTTGGAAGATGTTGGCCACCACCATGTAGAGGAGCACACCCGCAGGCAGGGGAAAGAAGAGGAACATCGCCGTGATCATCACGGGAGTGATTTTGTTGGCGGTGGCCTGCTGGGGGTTGGCGGGCATCCCCATGCCCGAGAGGATCTGACTCACGAAGAGCGTGGCGCCGAAGGCCGCCACGAGAATGGCCACATCCCAATTGATGGCTCCATCCGTGAGGAAGCCGACCTGGCCGAGGGCTTTGATGAAGAGGAAGCCGCTGCGGGCCGCCAGACCGGGAATCTTGGCTTCCACCACCGCGTCTCCTGGACTGACGGCCTGGATGGTGCCGTCGGCGCCGACGCTGACGACGCCTTCGCCCTTGGTGACCGTCCAGGTGGGACGGAAGGCCTCCCCGTTCTCGACACCGTCCAGAAGGGTGGAGAAGCTGGATCCGTCCTTGGCATGGAGGGACACGGTCGCCGTGTCGCCAACGCCGAGTTTGGAGCCCTTCTCCAGGGTGCCGATCACGGGAACGTGCTGGGTGGCGGTGACAAAAATCGAGTGGCTGGGGGTGTTGAACGGCTTGGCTTCCACCGCCGCCATCTGCTCAGAGGGAAGAACCTTCAGATTGAAGGTGTAGGGCACGTCGGCAAACGGTGAGCCCCGCAGGGTGGCAAACAGGGCGAAGAGGATCGGCATCTGCACCAGGAGGGGCAGACAGCCGGCCAAGGGGCTGCCGAACTCCTGCATCAGCTTGCCCAGCTCCTCCTGCTGCTTCTGAGGGTTGTTGGCGTAGCGGCTCTTGATCTCCGCCTGGCGTTGCTGCATCACGGGCTGGGCGATGCGCATGCGACGGGCGCTGCGGATGGATCCCGCGCTCAAGGGGAAGAGGGCCAGGCGGATCACCACCGTCAGGGCAATGATCGCCAGGCCATAGCTGGGCACCAACCCGTAGAAGAAATCCAGGATGGGCAGCAACAGATTGTCGGAGATGTAGCCGATCACAGCGGGGCGATTGGGGGGAAGATCCGTGGGTCAGTGTGCCTGATGGCGGAGGCAGTCGGCGGAGGATGTTGGTTGGCGGGCTCCCGCCGTCAGGAGGCGGCGACGTCGGGCGGGGCGAAACCGGTGCTGGCTTTCGCGGGCTTGCTGGCTTGAGGAGCGGCGCGCCGTCGCTCCTCGATGAAGGCCTCCAATTCACGGAAGCGGGGCAGCGAGCGCATTTCCAACTTGGAGCCATCGTTGAGGACCAGCACCATGTCGCCCCACGCGCCAAGCCCCCTGGGAGCGGAGCGCACCTCCCGGATTTGGCTGTAGACGACCTGCGTGCGCTCGCGCCCCATCCAGCCACCGTTGACCTCGATGCGACGACTGGTCACGCGGTAGCGAAGCCAGAGGGCCCGCACCACGGCAGCCACCGCGAAGGGAATGCCGATCAGGGTGAGGCCGAAAAGCAGGTTGAGGATCAGATCGCCTCGGGCAGGCCCCCCCTCGTAGAACACGCTTTCCTGACTGCTGGCTCCGGCCGCCACGGGGACATCCTGCGTGCTCATCAGCGCAACTCTGCCTTTCGCAACAACTGCTGACATTCTCCCAGCAGAAGGGACGCATCGGCGTCAACGCTGCCGGGCTTCAGGCTGAACACCAACCAGAGCGGGCGTTCGGTGGTGAGCGGATGGCGAAGGAGCTCCTGGTGGAGCAGTCGCCGCAGGCGATTGCGTCGCACCGCGCGTTTGCTCACCTTGGAACTCACCACCACGGCGCAGCGCCAGGCACTGGGGGGATGGGGGCGATCCCGTGTCGGCAAGAGAGAAGACACCGCCGGCAGCACCCGCAACGTGAGCCAGGTGCCGTGGAACCGGCGGCCCTGGCGATACAGGCGGTCGAACACCTTCACCCCCCGGAGCCGATGCTTCTGCGGCAAGGCCACAGCGATGAGGGGAAGGGATCAGACGGCGAGACGGGCCCGCCCACGACGACGGCGGGACCGAATCACGCGTCGACCGGTGTGACTGCGCATGCGCACCCGAAATCCGGAAACACGCTTCCGCTTGCGGCTGGTTCCTTCCAGTGTGCGTCTGGTCATGACAATCTCTTCTCAGCCAACCAGCCTACCAGTCAGGGGGTGGCCCACCCGTCGCTCAGTTGGAGGCGTTGGCGTCGATCTGGATCAACCAGCTGCCGAGATAACTGGAGATGGGAATGTCACCCGGCGCCTGGGCAAGGGCGTTGAACTGATACATGCCGATGTTGAAAGGATTGAAGATGCGCATGAACACGCCGATCGTGGATTTATCGGAGATGGGCGTTTCCGGAAAGATCTCGATCGTGCCCGCCTTTTGATTCACCTCGACAGTGGCGGGAATTTGCTTGTCGCAACGGGTGCGCTTCAACATGCCACCCTCGCTCATCCGACAGAGCTTCACCCGATTGGGCTCGATCTTGGAGTCAAAGCTTTTGGGGAGGGAGACGGTGAGCTTGAGGATGGCTGTTTTCCGATCCTTGGGCCGCAAGATCAAGTAGTAGTCAGAAAGCTTCAGACGGGTGGTGTCGGTTTGAAAGAAATACAGCTTGCGGTAGTCCTTGCTGTTGTCCCAGCGGAACTCCATCAAGCCCGGAGTTCCCTGGGCTCGCGCTGGCTGGCTGGACGAGAGGAGGACACCCGGCAAGGCCAGGGAAGCGACCAGACCGGCGACCAGGCCCAGACGAGAGGAACGTCCGCCGCTCGGCGACAAACGACGGGACATGGCGAGGAAAGGCACGTGGGGGGTTCGGCGAGGGGCCGGAAAGGCCCGTACTCAAATTCTCCTGAGGGCGCTGATGCCGCTCGGGCGTCAGTGGTCGGCGAGGGAGGTGGCCGCAGGCTGGGCGGCCCGATCGGGGCGCAGCCGAGAGGCCTCCCGCAGGTAGGGGTGCACCGGCGGACTGCCGGCCTCCAACCAGGCATGGGCCAGCAGGCGGATGCAGCGCGGCAGATCACCCGCCACGGCCATCTGCTGACAATCGAGGAGAGCCACATCACCCCAACCCAGCCGCCGGCGGGCGATGGCCGCCGGGAAGCAGGCATCCAGATCAGCGGTGACGGAAAACGTCACCGACAGGAGCCGCGACCCCTCCAGACGGTTGGCGTTGACGAGGGCCTCGATGAGCTCGCTCACGGCCTCATCGATGGCTTCGCAGGTGTTGGCCGCGGCCGTTGTGGCCCCGCGCAGGGCCCGCAATTCAAGGGCTGGGGTGGCCATGACTCAGTGCGGAAGATCAGGGGCGATGGAGCCAGAGCGGTTGGCCGCCCAGACCCACTTCCATGGTGAGGAGCTCCACCAGGCCGCACAGCAGGGAGCGGCCGGGGATCAGGCCCGCGAACCGCTTGGGTTGCCGGCCAAACGTGATCGTCTTGGTGTGGGTCGGGTCGAGACCCGCCAGCTCGACGGCCAGTCGCCGGGCCGCCTCCTCGTCGCCGAGGACATCCACCAGCCCGAGGCTCCGGGCCTGGGCGCCGGAGAAGACCCGGCCATCGGCAAACCCTCGCACCTGGTCCTCCAACAGCCCCCGGCCCTCGGCGACCGCAGCGACGAACTGGTTGTAGCTGGAGTCGATCAGCTCCTGCAGCAACTGGCGCTCCGCCTCGGTGAGGGCCCGATCCGGCGAGAGGATGTCTTTGTAGAGGCCGCTTTTGACGATTTCAAAACGCACCCCCACCCGTTCCAGCAGGCGCGAGAGGTCGTTGCCCCGCAGGATCACGCCGATGGAGCCGGTGATGGTGCCGGGATTGGCCACGATCTTTTCCGCACCCATGGCCACATAGACCCCGCCGGAGGCGGAGATGTTGCCAAAGCTCGCCACCACACGACAGCCCTTCTCCCGCAAGCGCTTGAGGGCGGCGTGAATCTCCTGGCTGTCGCCGACGGTGCCCCCCGGGCTGTCGATGCGCAGCAGCAGGGCCGGACACTCCCGCTCCTCCACCTGCCGCAAGGCCTTGAGCACCCGTTCGCGGGTGCTGGCCAGGATCGGCCCCTCGATGGCGATCCGCGCCAGGGTGCGTCGGGTCTTGCGGCGCCAGGGCCAGGGCATCATCACGATCAGCAACGGCTGGATCCTAAAAAGAAGGCCTTCCCCTGCCCGGCGGGACACCCTGATGGCCCTGCCCCCGCCCTCGCCCCCCGCGGCCCTGCGCTGGCTGTTGATGGTGTTGCCGTTCGCGCTGTGGGGCACGGCGATGGCGGCGATGGCCCCCCTGCTGGAGGGGGCCAGCCCCACCCTGCTGGCCTGCCTGCGCCTGCTGCCGGCTGGAGCCGTGCTGCTGGTGGCCGCCGCCTGGCTCGGTCGCCCCCTGGGGGTGGCCAGCCCGGATCGGCCCTGGCTGCTGCTGTTCGCCCTGGTGGATGGCACGGTGTTTCAGGGGTGCCTGGCCCGCGGCCTCGGCCAGACAGGGGCGGGCCTGGGGTCCGTGCTGATCGATTCGCAACCCCTGCTGGTGGCCCTGCTGGCACGGGTGCTCTTCCAGGAGGCGATCAACCCGGTGGGCTGGTTCGGGCTGGTGCTGGGTCTGGCGGGGATTGTCTGCCTGGGATTGCCGGCGGACCTCCTGCGCCACTGGTGGCTGGAGGGGCCGGCAGTGATCGGTGGCCAACCCTGGAGCCATGGCGAGCTGTGGATGCTGACGGCGGCGGCGGCGATGGCCGTGGGCACGGTGCTCTGCCGCTACGCCACCCGGCAGAGCGATCCGGTGGCCGTGACCGGCTGGCACATGCTCATTGGCGCCTTGCCTCTGCTGGTGGCCAACCTGGCGACGGGCATCAGCCAGGGGGAGTGGCCGGTTCCCCACTGGACCGTGAGCCAGTGGGGCTGGATGGCCTATTCCTCCCTGGTGGGCAGCGCCCTGGCCTACGGCTTGTTCTTCGTCTTCGCCAGCCAGGGGGATCTGACGGGATTCACGGCGTTGACGTTTCTCACGCCCGTCTTTGCGCTGCTCTGCGGCATCGCCCTGCTCCACGAGCACTTGCGGCCGCTGCAGTGGTTGGGAGCCTCCCTGGCGCTGGTGTCGGTGGTGCTGATCAACCGCCGCGTCGCGCTCTGGGGAGAGGGGCGGGTGAGCAAAACTTGACAAACCAGAGACCCAGCGTTTCATAAGTTCACATCCCCGATGCGGCGGAGGCGGCCGTGCAAGGTTGAGACCAACCCGTGCCCAGGGCGATGCAGGACTGGTTGCCTCCGCTGAACGCGCACAACCTTCCCTGGATGGACACCATTCATCCGATCGTCGTCCATTTTGTGATCGCCATGGCGGTGATCAGCGTGGCTTTCGACCTGGCGGGGGTGTGGCTGGGCAAACCCCACCTCTTTGAGGTGAGTTTCTGGAATCTGCTCTTCGCCACGGTGGCGATTTTCGTGGCGATCATCTTCGGCCAGGTGGAGGCGGGACTGGCCCAGCCTATGGCCGCGCTGCGGACCTTCTCAATTGGCACAGCACCCTGGGCTGGTCGTTGGCGGGGGTGTTGGCGGTGCTCAGCGGCTGGCGCTACGTGGCGCGCGGCCGGGATCCGCGGCGGCTGCCGCTGTCCTATCTGGCGGCGGGGGGGGTGCTGGTGGTGTTGGTGACGGTGCAGGTGAGCCTGGGCAACGCGCTGGTGTGGATCTACGGGCTCCACACGGTTCCCGTGGTGGAAGCCACCCGGGCCGGGCTGGTGTGATGGACACGCTCCCCTCCCCGCCCCTGATCAATCCGCTGATCGAGCAGCTGGCCCCTCGCCTGGGCGCCAACCATCTGCCCTACGCGGTGCCGATCCACCCCACCCTGGTGCACTTCACGATCGGCTTGTTCGTGATCGCCATCACCTTTGACCTGGCGGCCGCGTTCTATCCGCTCGAGCGGCGCGTCTTTCGTTTTCTGGCCCTGCCCGTCACCCGCGCCGGCCTCCATGACGTGGGGTGGTACAACCTGCTGGCCTGCGCGGTGGTGAGTTTCCTGACGGTGGCGGCGGGCTTTTTTGAGATGTTGCTGGCCGATCCCCTGCCGGGGGTCGTCAGCGATCTGGGGCTGGGCAGCGCCGCCACCCAGCTGTGGCATGGGGTGGGCGGGGTGGTGCTGCTGCTGGTGATCGTGTTGATGACCGTCTGGCGCGGGTTTCAGCGCTTTCGCTGGCGGCGCGACATGGGGCGCCAGGTGCAGTGGCTCTATCTGCTGGCGGGCCTGGCGCTGTTTCCCGTGTTCGGCCTCCACGGCACGCTGGGGGCGGAACTGGCGGCAGAGTTCGGGGTGCACATCACCGCCGACCAACTGCTGGCGGCGGGGGCGGATCTGCGGGAGGCCCTGCCATGACCACCGCCCTGTGGATCGTCCTCGGCCTGCTCCTGGATGGGGCCCTCAGCCGCTGGATGGTGGCCCAGGTGCCGCATTGGTTGCCGGTGCAGGCCTCGGCGGCGGCGCCCCATGTGGATGCCCTCTTCGCCCTGGAGACCGGGATCGGCACCTTTCTCTTCGTGGGCTGCGTGACGCTGATCCTGATCACCGTGCTGTTTCGCCGCGCCCCGAAATACGACATGGTGAATGGGGATCCGATCGAGGGCAACCTCAAGCTTGAGATCACCTGGACCCTGCTCCCCCTGCTGATCGTGGCCCTGCTGACCTGGCAGGGAATTCGGGTGAACACCACGCTTGCCACCCTCGGCGGCAAGCAGCGGGTGAGCGGGGGGACGGAGGCGATGGCGGTGTCCGCCGCCGCCACCACCACGGGAACCGGGGCGCTGGCGGCGCCCTACGGGCCGGTGCGGGTGATCGCCCGGCAGTGGTCGTGGGAATTCGTCTACCCCGAGGGTGTGCGCAGCGCGGAGCTGCACCTCCCCGTGGATCAGCCCGTGCAGCTGGAGCTGGTGTCGCTCGATGTGCTGCATGGGTTCTACGTGCCCGCCTTTCGCCTCAAGCAGGATGTGATCCCCGGGAGTGTGATCGCCTATCGCCTCACGCCCACGCGGGAGGGGCGGTATCGGTTGCGGGATTCGCTGTTCAGTGGCGCCTATTTCGCCAGCAACCAGACGGATGTGGTGGTGGAGTCGGCCGAGGGGTTCCAGACCTGGCTGCGGGAGGCGTCGAAACAGGCGCCGCACCCGAGCTGGAACCCGGCGCGGGAGCTGCACGAACGCCGGCTGCGGCGGGGCGATCAGGGCTGGGCGACGGTGCCTCCCGCGCCGCCGCCGCTGGTGAATGTCGGACTCGATCCGCAGGCGAGCCACGAGGCCTGACAGCCGCCGCTTCCGTCCTTCTCCGCTCCGCTTCCCCCTCACGTCCCTTCCCCCTCGCTCCCCGGCCCCTCTCCCCCCACGCCATGTCGTCCACGTCGGCCAGCTTCGATCCCCGGGTGTTGCGGGCCCCCCATCCGGTGCCCGGGGCGCCGGACAACTGGAAACGCTTTTTCACCTTCAACACCGATGCCAAGGTGATCGGCATCCAATACATCGCCCTCGCTCTCTTCTTCCTGTTGGTGGGCGGCCTGCTGGCGATGATCATGCGCGGGGAATTGATCACACCACCGGCGGATCTGGTGGACCCCAGTGTCTATAACGGCCTCTACACCATGCATGGAACAGTGATGCTGTTCCTGTTTCTCTTCCCCATTCTCAACGGCTTCAACAATCTGCTCATCCCGCCGATGATCGGCGCGCCGGACATGGCCTTTCCCCGGCTCAACGCCCTGGCGTTCTGGTTGTTTCCCCTGTTCGGCACGATCTTGATGGTGAGCTTCTTTGTGCCCGGCGGACCCTCCACCTCCGGCTGGTGGGCCTATCCGCCGCTGAGCACGCAAAATCCCCTGGGCTTGTTCGTCAATGGACAGTTTCTCTGGATTCTGGCTGTGGCCCTCTCCGGGGTGTCCTCGATCATGGGGGCGGTGAATTTTGTCACCACCATCCTGCGCATGCGCGCGCCGGGGATGGGCTGGTTTCGCCTGCCGATCTTCTGCTGGACGGCGGTCGCCGCCCAGGTGATTCAACTGGTGGGCCTGCCGGTGTTGACCGGCGGAGCAGTGATGCTGCTGTTTGATCTGAGCTTTGGCACCAGCTTCTATCAGCCGGAGGGCGGTGGCGATCCGATGCTGTATCAGCACTTTTTCTGGTTTTATTCCCACCCGGCGGTGTATGTGATGGCCCTGCCGGTGTTCGGCATCTTTTCCGAGTTGTTTCCCGTCTATGCCCGCAAGCCATTGTTTGGCTATGAATTTGTCGCTGTGGCCTCCTTTGGCATCACATTCCTGAGCCTGATTGTGTGGGTGCACCACATGTTTTACAGCGGCACACCCCAGTGGATGCGCAATCTCTTCATGGCCACGACGATGCTGATCGCCGTGCCGACGGGCATCAAGGTGTTCGCCTGGATCGCCACCCTCTGGCGAGGCCGCCTGCGCCTCACCACCGCCATGCTGTTCTGCCTGGGCGGTCTGATCAACTTCATCTTTGCCGGCATCACCGGCGTGATGCTCGCCACCGTCCCGGTGGACATCCACGTGGGCAACACCTATTTCGTCGTTGGCCACTTCCACTATGTGATCTTCAACACGCTCACCTTTGGCGTCTTTGCCGCCATCTACCACTGGTTTCCCAAGTTCACCGGCCGCTTGATGTATGAGGGGCTGGGCAAGCTGCATTTCGTGCTCACCTTTGTGGGCAGCACCCTGAATTTCCTGCCGATGCACTGGGCAGGATTGATGGGAATGCCGCGGCGGGTGGCCTCCTACGACCCGGAATTCGCCCTGGCGAATGTGCTCGCCAGCTTGGGGGCCTTCCTGCTGGGGGTGGCGATGATTCCCTTCCTCCTCAATCTGGTGAGCTCCTGGGCCCGGGGGGAACGGGCTTCCGCCAACCCCTGGCAGGCCATCGGCCTGGAGTGGCTGCTGCCCTCCCCACCGCCATTGGAGAACTTCGAGGAAGACGTGCCCACCGTGCTGAACGGTCCCTATGGCTACGGCCTCAACCGTCCCCTGGTGGCCGATGAGGCGCGCTACATCGCCCGTGCCAACGCCTCGCCCGCGCCAACACCAACACCTGCATCAACGCCACGGAGGCCAGAGCCATGAGCGCGACCCCCCGCGGATCTCACGACGCCCATGGCGGCCATGGCGGCCATGGCGGTCACAACCTCACGGGCATGGTGATCTTCCTGCTCTCCGAGAGCGTGATCTTCCTGGCCTTTTTCGCCGGCTACGCCGTGTTGAAGGTGTCGTCTCCGATCTGGCGGCCGGAGGGGGTGGACGGCCTGGCGGTGAGGGAGCCCTTGATCAACACGATCGTGCTCGTCAGCAGCAGCTTTGTCGCCTGGTTCGCGGAAACCCGCCTGCGGCGGGGGCAGCTCTGGGCCTTCCGGGCGGTGTGGCTGCTGACGATGGCCATGGGCACCTGGTTTGTGATCGGCCAAGCCATCGAATGGCGTGAGCTGGCGTTCGGGCTGGGCAGCGGCGTCTTCGGCGCCACGTTCTACCTGCTCACCGGCTTCCATGGCCTGCACGTGATCACGGGCCTGCTGCTGATGGCACTGATGCTCTGGCGCTCCTTCCAACCCGGCAACTACGACGGGGGCGAGGCTGGCGTGACGTCGGTGTCGCTCTTTTGGCACTTCGTGGATGTGATCTGGGTGGTGCTCTTTCTTCTCCTCTACGTCTGGCAGCGCTGATGACGGACCCCGGCACTCCAAGCTCTGCCGTTGCGGCGGACCTCGGCCTGATCGTCGACGATTCCCCCGCCGATGTGATCGTGATCGGCGCCGGCGCGGCAGGGGCGGCCCTGGCGTCGGAGCTGGTGGCCGCCGGCCTTCAGGTGATGGTGCTGGAACGGGGGGAACCGCTGGCCACTGCGGAGCGAAATGTGGCCGGCCTCGCCCTCTTCCGCGGGCAGGGGCCCCGCGCCCCGGAGGACTGGTTTGGCCCGGATGGGGATCCCTTCCGCCCGCAGATGGTGTACGCCCCGGGGGGCAACACCACGATCTGGGGCGGGGTGCTGGAGCGGATGCGGGAAGCGGAATTCACGGGCCTGCCGATGCAGGAGGGACCCGGTCCCGATTGGGAGCTGCGCTACAGCGAGCTGGCGCCGTGGTATGCCAAAGCGGAGCGGCTGTTTCAGGTCCATGGCCAGGAGGGGGTGGATCCCACCGAGCCCCCCCGCGATGAGCCCTATCCTTTCGCGCCCC
>VGQX01000047.1 GCA_016882305.1 Cyanobacteria bacterium K_Offshore_surface_m2_239 | reverse complement strand
AGGGCGGGCGCGGCTACGGCGGGGGCGGCGGCTATGGCGGCGGTGGCGGTGGTGGTTACGGCGGCGGCGGCTACGGCGGCGGCGGTGGCCAGGGTCGCGGCGAGGATCGTGGCTCGGGCGCCCGCAACTGGGAAGACCGCAGTTTCGGCGCTGCCGATCGCTCCTCCGACAGCTTTGATGCCGGCCGAGCACGCCGCCGCCGCAGCGGTGGCGACTACAGCGACGCGGGCTGACAGCCCCCCGCGTCGTGCGTACCTGGCCGGCTGGCTCTCCTCTCAGAGGCCTCGCTCCTCCAGGGCGCGGGCGGCTTCAGCCAGCACCTCCGGGCCAGCGTTTCGCTGCCCGGCCTGGCGGGATAGCTGGGCGCGCCAACCTCGGGCGCCCTTGACCCCCTCGACGACGTGCACCAGGTGGCGGGCCAGGGCCCACAATCGTCCTCCCTGGCCACACCAGCGCTCCGCATGGGGGATCACCCCCCGCAACACGGTGGAGGGTCGCGGCGACACCAGATCGAACTGTCCGAACACCAGGGGATCCACCTCCGCCCAGCGCAGGGGGTGTTCATAGGCGGCCCGACCCACCATCACGCCGTCGATCCCCTGATCCAACTGGGAGCGGCAGGTCGCCAAGGTGTCCAGGCCACCGTTCAGTTCCACCCGCAGGGTGGGCCGCTCGCGCTTGAGCTGGTGGACCAGATCCCACCGCAGGGGGGGGATGGTGCGGTTCTCCTTGGGATCCAGCCCCTCCAGCCAGGCCTTGCGCGCGTGCACCGCGAAGCGCTCGGCTCCCGCTGCGGCGACGATGTCCACAAAACCGAGCAGCTCGGCAAAGCTGTCCCGCGCATCGATGCCGATGCGATGTTTCACCGTCACAGGCAGGCCACTGGCGGCGCCCATCGCCGCCACGCAGTCCGCCACCCGCTCCGGACGCGCCATCAGGCAGGCTCCGAAGCTGCCCTGGCTGGCTTTGGGGCTGGGGCAGCCCACGTTCAGATTCACCTCGTCGTAACCCCATTCCGCCGCCAGTCGCGCCGCCTGCGCCAATTCCTTCGGGTCCTTCCCCCCGAGTTGAAGGGCCAGGGGTTTCTCCAAGGGATCAAATCCCAGCAGCCGCTCCAGGCGACGCCCCCTTTCCCCGGCGGAGTCGGGAGGACCCTCCCGCCACCGAGCCACCAGCGCCCGGGCCACCACCATCTCGGTGTACAGCAGACAGTGGCGGCTGACCTGACGCATCAGCACCCGGAAGTGCCGATCCGTGCAGTCGAGCATGGGCGCCACACTGAAGCGGAATGCGTTCGCCATCCCTCCATGCTGCCCACCCCGCTGCCCCCTCGGGTCTCCACAGTGGTGGCGGGGGGCGGACCCGCCGGGTTCATGGCTGCGATCGTCGCGGCGGAAGCGGGCCTGCGGGATGTCTGGCTGCTGGAGGCCACCCCGGAACCGCTCCACAAAGTGCGGATCAGCGGTGGGGGACGGTGCAATGTCACCCATGCCTGCTGGGAGGCCCGGGCCCTCACCGGCCATTACCCCCGCGGTGGGCCGGCCCTGTTGGGGCCGTTCTCCCGTTTTGGTCCGCGGGAGGCGCGGCGCTGGTTCCTCCAGCACGGCCTGGAGCTCGTGCGGGAAGCGGATGGCCGCCTCTTCCCCCGCAGCCAGTCATCCCTCTCGGTGGTGGCCTGCCTGCGTCAGGCGGCGGAGGCCGCTGGTGTTCGGGTCCTCCAGCGCTTGGCCCTGCTGCGTGCCGAGGCGCGGCCCGAGGGTGGATTTTCCCTCACCCTGCGGGATGGCCAGCGGTTGTGCGCCGATCGGCTTGTGCTGGCCACCGGCAGCCACCCCAGCGGCCATCGCCTGGCGCAATCCCTGGGCCACAGCCTGGTGCCGCCACTTCCCTCCCTGTTCACCCTCGCTCTGGACGCGCCGGCCCTGACCGCTCTGGCGGGGGTGGTGGTCGAGGCTGTCGGTCTTTCCCTCCATCCCCCCGCGCCGGGAGAAGGGGCCGCGGTGAGCCCCGTGGCCACAGACCCGCTGGCTGCGGATCCCGTTGCCGCGCGGTCGCGGCGGGGGGGCCGCGCCGCTGGAGGCCCCCTCGCCCAGCGCGGCACCGTGCTCCTCACCCACTGGGGCCTCAGCGGTCCCGCCACCCTGCGCCTGACGGCCTTTGCCGCCCGACAGCTCAAGGCCTGGGGGTATCGGGGCGAGTTGCGGGTGGATTGGACAGGCGGGCTGTCCCGCCAGGAGGTGGATGCGCTTCTGGCGGAGGCCCGCGCCGGGCAAGCCCGGCGGCGGATCCATGGGGCTTGCCCTCTCCCCGCCTTGAGTCGTCGGCTCTGGGCGGCCTTGGTGACCGCTGCGGGGGTGCCGGCCGACCGACGCTGGGCCGACCTCGACAAACAGGCCCAGCGGGCCTTGGGGGAAGCCCTTGTGGCCAGTCGCTATCGGGTGGTGGGGCGTGGACCCTTCGGGGAGGAGTTCGTCACGGCCGGCGGGGTGCCTCTCCGGGAGGTGGAGGGGACAACGATGGAGAGTCGCCTGCGGCCCGGGTTGCATCTCGTCGGCGAGCTGCTGGATGTGGATGGAGTGACCGGGGGCTTCAACTTTCAGCATTGCTGGACCAGCGGCTGGCAAGCAGGCCGGGCCCTCGCGGCTTCCACCGCGGCCGAGGTGGCGGCGCAGGACGTTCCCCAGCCCGCCGTTGCGCTGGACCAGGCTTCAGCGGATCTTCTCAAACACCGAGAACATGGGTAGATACATCGCCACGAGAATAGACGCGACAATGCCTCCCACGAAGACGATCATGAACGGCTCGATCAAGGAGGTGAGCATCTTGGCTGTGGAGCTGACTTCATCTTCATAAAAGTCGGCAACCTTTGAGAGCATGGCATCCATATTCCCCGTTTCTTCCCCCACCATCAACATGTTGATGGAGAGCTCGGGAAAAACATTTTTTGACGACAGGGCAGTGCTCAATGGAATCCCTTCGCTGACATCCACTCTTGATTTGCTGATCGCATCGGAGAAGATGGTATTGGATGCGGTTTCCGTCAGGATGTCCAGCGCCATCATGATCGGTACGCCGGCCCTGGAGAGAGAGGCCAGGGTGCGGCTGAATTGAGCGGTGGCGGTTTTTTGAATCAGGTCGCCGAAGAGAGGAAGTTTGAGAATCAGTTGATCCACCTGGCGGCGTCCGGTGGGAGTTTTGTAGTACTGGGAGAAGATGATCACAGCGACGATGATGACACCGGCGATAACGAAGGAGGCCGGTGATCTCAAGGTGCTGCTGAGATCCACTAGCAATTGTGTGAAAGGAGGCAGATCAGCGCCCAGTTGCTCAAAAATTCCGGCAAAGGTTGGAATGATGAAAATTGTCATTCCCAGAAAGACCAGGATGGCCAGAAACAAAACAGCCACGGGATAACTGAGGGCCCCTTTGATCTGGTTTTGCAGCTTTGCATTGTCTTCCAACAGCTTGGCCAGGCGCGTGAGGGTTTCGTCCAGCACGCCACCCGCCTCGCCCGCCTCCACCATGGCGATCATGAGCTTGTCAAAAACCTTGGGCCAACGCCGCATGGATGTCGCCACATTTTCCCCTTGATTCACCTCAAATACCATCGCGGCAAGAGCCCGTTTGAACAAGGGAGATTTCTGTTGGCTTTGCACCAGGTCGATGCTGCGAAGAATGGGAACTCCCGCGTTGATCAGCACCGCCAGCTTGCTGGCAAAGACCGCTTTGTCTTTGATCGAGGGCGGGCTCTCCAGCAGGCTGGACAGGAAGGATGAGTTCTGTTTGGCCACAACAGGCACCCGGGCGCTGGGAGCTGGCGTCCGGGAACTGCGGCTGGCGGCGGTTCGGGAGGATGTCGCAACCAAGGCTTTGGCGGCCCCTGCGGCGGCAGGAGAAGACCCTGAGGCCGCCACACCCTCCTTGGGCGACACATCGGTGTAAAAAATCCGGCGGCGTCTCAGGGCCCGCCGGGCTTCATTGATGCTTTCCGCCTCAAGCGTCAGCTGCTTGCTCTGGCCCGAGCGGGTGGTGTAAGTGACAGTGAAAGCTTTCATCCCTGATCCAGCAGACGCTCCAATTCCTCAGGCCGAGTGGTTTTTAACATGGCTTCTGTTTTGCTGACCACATCTTCGTTGAGAAGATTCGCCAGGGATCGTTCCAGGGTGATCATTCCCTCCTTGGCTCCCGTTTGGATCTGCGAATAGATCTGGGCCGTCTTGCCTTCGCGAATCAGGTTGGCGATGGCAGGGGTGTTGATCATGATTTCCTGGGCGATCACGCGTCCAAATTGCCCTGGCTGGGGATTCACGCGTTTGCAGAGGGTCTGCGAAAACACTGCCAGCAAGCTGCTGCTGAGTTGCACGCGGATCTGGGTCTGTTGAGCCGGAGGAAACACGTCCACCATGCGATCCACGGTTTGGGCCGCAGAACTGGTGTGGAGGGTGCCGAAGACAAGGTGTCCGGTTTCGGCGGCGCTGATGGCCAGCTGAATCGTTTCCAGGTCGCGCATCTCCCCCACCAGAATCACATCCGGGTCCTCTCGAAGCGCCGCACGCAGGGCTGCGGCGAAGCTGCGTGTGTCTTCGTTGACTTCGCGCTGGTGAAAGATGGACTTGCTGTTTTTATAGGTGAATTCGATCGGGTCTTCGATCGTCAGAATGTGTTCAGAGCGCGTCTGATTGATGTGATTCAGCAGGGCAGCCAATGTGGTCGTCTTGCCTGAACCGGTCGGCCCCGTCACCAGGACGAGGCCCTTGGGTTTGCGGCTCGTCTCCTCGATCACCGCCGGCAAGCCCAGGGCCGAGAGGTTGGGGATGTTGTCTCCCAGCGCCCTGAGGCAGGCGGCATATGTGCCTCGCTGCCGGTAGACATTGACGCGAAATCGGGCCACGCCCCGAAGTCCATAGGAACAATCCAGTTCCCAATTCTGCTCCAATTGTTTGCGTTGGGAGTTATTCAGTAGCGAAAAGATCAGCTTGTTGCACTGCTCTTCGGTCAACACAACGTCCTCATCCATGGGTCGCAATTGACCGTTGAAACGGCCATAGGGAGGTTGATGGGCAGCCAGATGAAGGTCGCTGCCACCAGCCTTCACAAGATCCGTCATCAAATCTTCAATCATCATGGCGATGTCCCTCTCCTAGCGGCGAACCTTCAAACAGTAGGGGCATTCGAGCCATTCGTCGTTGAGTCCGGCGCCACAACCGCGACAGGTGAGGCTGTTGAGTGCCCGCGCGCGCCGCTCCGACTCCAACCCCGTATCCGTCAACAACATCCGTTCCACCTCCTCCAGGCTGGTGTGCCCTTGACGAACAAGATCGAGGCCGTAACCGAGGAGTGTCTTCATGCCGGCCTCCAGGGCCAGGCGCCGCAGCTCATGGGTGCTGGCGCGTTTGGCCACGGCCGCGGAGATGCTTTCGTTCATCACCAACACCTCGTACACCCCCACCCGGCCCTTGTAGCCCCGTCCCAGGCAGGTGGGGCAACGGTCGGGGGCGTCGGCGGACACGGTGTGCGCCCGGTGGAAGGTGATCGCGCCCTCATCGCTGGCCAGCAGGCCGAAGTGGGCGAGCTCCTCCGGATCGGGGGTGTGCGGGATGCGGCAATCGGGGCAGAGCCGACGCACCAGACGCTGAGAGACAACCCCCAGGAGAGAGGAACTCACCAGAAAGGGTTCCACCCCCATTTCGTCCAAGCGGGCGAAGGCGCCGACGGCGTCATTGCAGTGCAGGGTCGTCATCACCAGGTGACCGGTGAGGGCGGCTTCGATGGCGGTGCGGGCTGTTTCCAGATCGCGGGTCTCCCCCACCAGGAGCACATCCGGATCCTGTCGCATGAAAGCCCGCAAAGCGGAGGCGAAGTCGTAACCCTTTTCCCGATTGACTTGGGTCTGCGTGATGCCATGCAAGCCGTATTCAATCGGGTCTTCCACGGTGGAGATGTTGATGCGCGGGTCGTTCCGTTCCGACAGCAAGGCATAGAGGGTGGTGGATTTCCCCGACCCCGTCGGACCGGTCACCAGCAACATGCCAAAGGGCTTGCCACCCATGTCCCGCACCTTGCCGCGGGCCGTCAGGTCGGTGACCAAGGTGTCCAGACCCAGCTTGGTGGCGCTGTTGTCCAGCAGTCGCAACACCACCTTCTCGCCATAACGACCTGGAAGGGTGCTGACGCGAAAATCGACCACCTGGCCGCGGAACAAGCGTCGGATGCGGCCGTCCTGGGGAAGCCGTCGTTCGGCGATGTCCAGGTCGGCCATGATCTTGAAGCGCGAGGTGACGGCGGGGACCAGGCTCTTCGGCAGGTTGTCGATCGAGCGCAGAACGCCGTCCTGGCGAAAACGCACCAGCATCCCCTCCTGCTGGGGTTCGACGTGAATGTCACTCGCTCCGACCTTGATCGCCTCCGTGAGGATGCGATTCACCAGCCCCAAAATCGGCGAGGCGGTGTCTTCAGGAGGCGCAGCCTCCAGATCTTCGATGGATTCGGGGCCCGCCTGCGTCTGGGCGGAGGGTCCGAGGTCCAGATCCGCGAAGATGGAGGGTGAAATGGCAGGCTCCACAACTGGATTGGGAGGCGTCAGGGTCTCGGAATCCATTGCTGGGACTGTGTAAATAGGAGGTGTTGTCGATTCCCACCGCGCTTCGCCCCGCTTGACTTGCGAGTGACCAGCTCTTGGCGGAGCCGGACGATCCAGGGCCGGACTATGTCAGGAGGTGCGGGCTTCCGCCGCTTGTGGAGGGCGAGGTATTAGAAGGAACATAGCTCAAATCCTCTGTGCTCGGCAGCATGAGCGGCGACACCTCTTCCACCACCCCCACTCCGGAATGCGTCCAGGAGTCCGCTGCGGCCACGGTCTCCGCCGAATCACCGTCCCGAGACGCCGATCCGCAAGCCCCTGGGGTCCCCGCCGACGCGGCTGGAGACGAACCCTCCAGCGCTGCCCCGTTGGAGGAGGTCCGGGCGAAGCTGGCCGCCCTCGAGAGCGAGCATGAGGCGCTGCGCAGCCAGTACATGCGCATCGCGGCCGACTTTGACAACTTCCGCAAACGTCAATCGCGGGATCAGGAGGATTTGCGTTTGCAGATCACCTGCAACACCCTCGGGGAGATCCTGCCGGTCGTGGATAACTTTGATCGCGCCCGGCAGCAGCTGAATCCCCAGGGCGAAGAAGCTCTGGCCCTGCATCGCAGCTATCAAGGACTCTATAAACAATTGGTGGATGTCTTCAAACAGTTGGGGGTTTCACCCATGCGTGTGGAGGGGGAACCCTTTGATCCCACTCTCCACGAGGCTGTCATGCGTGAGCCGAGCCAGGAACACCCGGAGGATGTGGTGATTGAAGAACTGCAACGCGGATACCAATTGCACGGCAAGGTGTTGCGACACGCCTTGGTCAAGGTGTCCATGGGTCCCGGTCCCCAAGGGGCGGAAAGCGCTTCCGGCGCAGCTTCCGAGCAGGAGCTGGCGGGCTGATGGCGGACTATTACCAAGTGTTGGGGGTGGGGCGTGACGCGGACGCGGACACGCTCAAGTGCGCCTATCGACGTCTGGCGCGCCAGTATCACCCTGACGTCAACCGGGATCCGGGCGCGGAAGAACGCTTCAAGGAGATCGGTCGCGCCTATGAGGTTTTAAGCGACCCGCAGACCCGCGAGCGCTACGACCAGTTTGGCGAGGCTGGCCTCGGTGGTGGCGGCATGCCCGACGTGGGCGACATGGGCGGATTCGCTGATCTCTTCGAAACCTTTTTCAGCGGGTTTGGTGGTGGTGGCATGGGTGGTGGTGGCCAACGGCGCCGCGGTCCACGCAAGGGAGATGATCTCGGCCTGGAATTCACCATCAGCTTCAGCGAGGCCGTTTTCGGTGTGGAGAAAGAGGTGCAGTTCCGGCATTTGGAAAGCTGTCCGTCCTGCCAAGGCTCCGGCGCCCGAGCCGGCAGCGGGCCCACCACCTGCACCACTTGCAGTGGCGCTGGCCAGGTGAGGCGGGCCACGCGCACCCCCTTCGGCAGCTTCACCCAGGTGGCCCCCTGTCCCACCTGCGAAGGAAGCGGTCAGATGATCGCGGATCCCTGCACGACCTGTCAGGGCCAGGGCGTGCAAGAGGTGACGAAAAAACAACGCATCAAGATTCCCGGTGGCGTCGACAGCGGCACCCGGCTGCGCGTCCCCGGGGAAGGCAACGCCGGGCAGCGGGGCGGTGGACCCGGCGATCTCTACGTCGTCCTCAACGTCAAATCTCACCCCCATCTGCGGCGTGACGGGGTGACGATTTCCTCGGAGCTGCCCATCAGCTATCTGCAGGCCATCCTCGGCGACACGGTGGAGGTGGACACCGTGGATGGCAGCGAGAAGCTGGAGATTCCCGCCGGCACCCAGCCCGGCGCTGTGCTCACCCTCAAGGGCAAGGGTGTTCCCCGCCTTGGCAATCCAGTGGCGCGCGGCAACCACGACTTTCTTGTCAAGGTGCAGCTGCCCACGAAATTGAGTGGCGACGAGCGAGAGCTTCTGGAGCAGCTCGCTGGACACCACAGCCGCAAGGGCAACCGCCCACCCCACAAGAGCGGCCTCTTCGGCGGGCTGTTCGGCGGCGGATGACGACCGTCACACCCGCCGCCTGCCTGGACCTGCGGGGCACACCCTGTCCCATGAATTACGTGCGCGCCCGCCTCGCCCTCGAAGGATTGGCGGCGGGCGACTGGTTGCAGGTCGACCTGGATGCCGGCGAGCCCGAGGAGATGGTCAGTCAGAGCCTGGGAGGGGAGGGACACCATGTGCGGCGGGCGGATCCGCCCCCTGCGGACCCCTCCTCCGTGCGCCTGCTCATCCGGCGCGGTGGCTGAAGCGGGCCGCGTGGTGGCCCTGGAGGCCAATTACTGCCGTGTGGATCTTGATCACCCGGGTCCCGGGGGCCACCAGCGTCTGCTCTGCACGCGGCGCACCCGCCTCGCCAAGGGCGGATCATCCATTGCCGTGGGCGATCAGGTGGACGTGGAGGACATCGACTGGGTCGAACGGCGCGGCGTGATCGCCAGCCGCGGTCCGCGTCGCAACCTGCTGCCCCGCCCCCCGGTGGCCAATGTGAGCCGCGTGGTGGTGGTGGTGTCCCTCAAGGAACCGCAGCCCGATCCGTTGCAGATCACCCGGTTTCTGGTGAATGCCGAACACCTGGACCTGCCGGTGGAGCTGGTGCTCTCCAAGGCTGAGGGCCTGCCCGAGGCCTGGGTCCAGGCGTGGTGCGAGCGACTGGAGACGTGGGGGTACCACCCGTTGCCGATGTCCACCCGCGATGGACGCGGGCTTCCGTCCCTGGCCAGACGCCTGAGTGAGCCAGGCATCACGGTGCTCTGTGGCCCGTCAGGGGTGGGCAAGAGCAGCCTGCTCAACGCCTTGGTGCCCGGGCTGGCCCTGCGGGTGGCCCCGGTGTCCGGGCGCCTGCGGCGTGGTCGCCACACCACCCGCCACGTGGGGCTTGTGGCCTTGCCCGGAGCGCCAGGCGCCTTGGTGGCCGATACGCCGGGGTTCAACCGGCCGGCCTTGCCCAAGACTCCGGCCGAGCTGGCCCGCTGCTTTCCGGACCTGCGGCAGTTCACCCGCGAGCCCTGTCGGTTCCCCGATTGTCGGCATGACGGGGACGTGGGCTGCGTCGTGCCAGCCTCATGGCCCCGTCTGGAGCTCTATCAACAATGCCTGGGGGAGGTGGAGGCGCGGCTGGCGGAGGAGCGCGGGATGGGACGCCCCCGGGAGACCGTCCTGAGAGAAGCGTCCCGCCGCCGCCGCCAGCGCCACCGCCAGGGGGAATTCAGCCCCCCAGACCTGGAAGATTGAGATCCAGGCCCCCCGTCAGAGTGTCCATGCGCTCCTTCATCGTGCTGGTGGAGACCTCATAGGCGTTTTTGAGGGCCTCGAGCATCGTGGTCTCCACCACGCCATGGCTTTCGCTCAGCAGAGCGGGATCCACGCGCACCTTGAGCGGCAGCTGGTTGCCGGAGAGCCAGACACTCACCCGCCCGTCCGTGCTGCGGCCCTCCAGCTCCATGGCATCGAGCTCGTCCTGAAGCTTCTGGGCATCCTGCTGGATCTGCTGGGCTTTGCGAAAGGCTTCGGTCAGCTGACCGAAGTTGGGAAGTCCGAAGCCAGCCATAACGCCAGGGGAGGAGGAGACGCGTCGTCAGGGTAGATCCCACCGGGACCCACCCTCGAACCCCAGGCGTTTCACCTCCGGTTGCAGGGCGATGTGGTGGGCCTCCAGCACCTGTTCGCGCACCAGGGCGATCAAGCGATCGATGTCGCTGGCGAGGGCACCGCCCAGGTTGACGATGAAGTTGGCGTGCAGGGGGGAGACCTGGGCCTCGCCCACCCGCAGGCCCTTGAGGCCCAGCCCTTCGATCAGACGCCCGGCCTTTTCCGGCTCCGGGTTGCGAAACACGCTGCCACAACTGGGTTGCTGGTAGGGCTGGCTGCTGGTGCGACTCTGCAGATTGGCGCTGGTGCGGGCGCTCACCACCGCCGGATCCTGGCCTGCGCTGAGGCGGAAGCGAGCGGCGAGCACGAGGAGCGGCTCCTCCTGCAGGCGGCTGTGGCGGTAGGCGAAGTCCAGGTCGCTGGCCAGGAGGGTGAACGGTTCCGCTGGCCGGGCTGGATCGAGCACCCGCGCGGAATGGAGCCAGTCCGCTGTGCAGCCCCCCTGGGCTCCGGCATTCATCACCACCGCGCCGCCCACGGTGCCAGGGATGCCCACGCTCCACTCCAGACCGCTCAGACCCGCCTTCGCCACCCGGCGGGCCAGGGTGGGGATGGGCTCTCCCGCTTCCGCCTCCACCCAGCCTTCCGTCGGGTCGACCACGCTGCCCTGCAGACGGCGATTGCAGAGGGTCACCCCCGTGAGGCCGGTGTCGGCGATGAGCAGATTGGATCCAGCGCCGATGCAGCGGAAGGGCAGGCCCTCGGCCACCGCCCAGGAGGCCAAGGCGATCAATTCGTCCTCTGTACCCGGTTCGGCGAACCACTCCGCTGGTCCGCCGACCCGCCAGGTGGTGTAGTCCCGGAGGGTGACGCCACTTCGGATCGTGGCGGGCGGGTTCCTCATGGCGGCCAACTCACGCCACCAGGGCGGCGGCGCGCCCCGGGTCGTCGTGGGTGCCCAGCCGCTCCCACAAGCTGTTCACGTCCCCGGCTCCCATGGCCAGCACGAGGTCGCCGGGCTCGCTGAGAGCCGCCACCCGGGCGGTGAGCTGGTCGAGGCTGATGGCGGCCTCCACGGGGAGAGCGGGGGCGATCGCCTGCACCGCCGCCGCCAGGGCCGCGCTGGACACCCCCTCAATCGGGGCCTCGCCGGCGCTGTAGAGGGGCGCGACGATCACCCGATCGGCCAGGGCGAGGGCTCGGGCGAAGTCGCCCAGGAACTGGGCGGTGCGGCTGTAGCGATGGGGTTGGAACACCGCCAGCAGGCGGCGGGGCTGGGAGGGAAGCGGGCTGCGGCCGCTCTCCACCATCAGGCGGGCCATGGCGAGGGTGGCGGCCACCTCGCTGGGGTGATGGGCGTAGTCGTCCACGACGATCCGGTCATGCCAGAGCCCGCGGAAATCAAAGCGGCGACCAGGCGCCCGCAGATTGCCGATGGCGCGGCGCAGGTCGTCGAAGGGGACCCCCTCCAGGCGGCAGGCGGCCAAGGCGCCGGTGACGTTGCTCAGGTTGTGCCGACCAGGGAGGGGCACGTCGAGGGTGCCGACTAGCACCCCGTTTTCGTAGAAGTCGGCCATGGTGCCGTCGCCCCGCTCCCGGGTGGCCCGCGCGGCATAGGTCACCCCCTCGATCTCCTCGATCGACCACCAGGCCTTGGCCGCAAAGTGTTCCCGCAGGACGGGGCAGTCGCGATTGGCCAGCAGGGCGGCGCTCCCATCCGTGAAGCGCCTGAGGGTGGCGATCAGGGAGGCGAGATCGGGGTAATGGTCGGTGTGATCGAGCTCGATGTTGGTGAGCACGGCCAGGGAGGGCCTGAATTTCACCAGGGAGCCGTCGGATTCATCGGCTTCCGCCACCAGGAGGCGGCCTGCTCCCTGGCGACCGTTGCTGTCGAAGGCGGGCACGATGCCGCCGATCACCGCAGTCGGGTCCTGCCCCGCGGCCTCCAGAAGGGTGGCGATCAGGGTGCTGGTGGTGGTTTTGCCATGGCTGCCCGCCACGGCGATGGAGGGTTGGCTGTTGATCAGGGCCGCGAGCACATCCGAGCGATGGCAGAGCCCCAGCCCTTGTCGCAGAGCTTCGGCCACCTCCGGATTGGTTGGCCGCACCGCGGAGCTCAGCACCACCCGGGGCGGGGGACCGCCTTCCGCCAGCAGGCGGAGGATGGTGGCCTCGTTCTGCTCGTCGAAGACCTTCACCCCGCGGGCGGCCAGCCGTTGGAGCACGGGCGAGCTCTTGGGGTCGGAGCCACTGACGGAAAAGCCCCGTTCCACCAGGATTCCGGCCAGGGCCGACATGC
This sequence comes from Cyanobacteria bacterium K_Offshore_surface_m2_239, assembly GCA_016882305.1. Classification (GTDB taxonomy): domain Bacteria; phylum Cyanobacteriota; class Cyanobacteriia; order PCC-6307; family Cyanobiaceae; genus Cyanobium. The sequence goes on along the minus strand of VGQX01000047.1, from coordinate 6,538 downwards.
CGATGCCACCAACCCCGATGAAGTGGAGAGGCTGATCGCGGTCCAGCACGAGGTCCAAGGGCGTCTCCGGCATCCTGCTGAAATTAAGGCCGAAGACCCCCCCTGCGCCCGGTCGCTCCTTTACGAGTTGCTTCGCCTGCGGGCCATCCCGCCCCTCGGACCACGGGGGAGCCCCGGGGGGGCGATTTCGATTTCTGTATGATCAGCAGCCGAAAAACTCCCTTGCCAGCGGTTCCCGCCGCTCCCTGCCATGGCTCTGCGTGTCGCAATCAATGGATTCGGTCGGATCGGGCGCAATTTCATGCGCTGCTGGTTAAGCCGGGGAGACAACACCAATTTGGAAATCGTTGGCTTGAACGGCTCCGGTGACACCTCCACCAATGCCCACCTGTTGAAGTACGACTCGATGTTGGGCCCCCTGCGGGGCGTGGATGTGTCTTACACCGACGATTCCATCACCCTGAACGGGAAGACCATCAAGGTCTTTTATGACCGCAATCCCGCCAACCTCCCTTGGAAGGACTGGGGAGTGGACCTGGTGATCGAATCCACCGGTGTCTTCAATGATGATGTCGGAGCCAGCAAGCACTTTGAGGCTGGCGCCAAGAAAGTGATTCTCACGGCCCCCGGCAAAGGAGCGAAGGTGGGCACCTTCGTTGTGGGCGTCAACGCCCACGAATACCGCCACGAGGATTGGGACATCCTCAGCAACGCCAGCTGCACCACCAACTGCATGGCGCCGATCGTGAAGGTGCTCGACCAAGCCTTCGGCATCGTCAAGGGCACGATGACCACCACCCATAGCTACACGGGTGACCAGCGCATCCTCGACGCCTCCCACCGCGACCTGCGCCGCGCCCGCGCCGCCGCTGTGAACATCGTCCCCACCAGCACGGGCGCGGCCAAAGCGGTGGCTTTGGTCTACCCGCCGGTGAAGGGCAAGCTGAGCGGCATCGCCCTGCGGGTGCCCACTCCCAACGTGTCCGTGGTGGACATGGTGCTGGAGTTCAGCCGCGACACCACCAAGGAGGAGGTGAATGGGGTGCTCAAGCAGGCTGCCGAAAACGGCATGAAGGGCATCATCAAGTATTGCGACCTTCCCCTGGTCTCCTCCGACCATGCCGGCACGGATGAATCCACGATCGTGGATTCGGAGCTCACCCTGGTGATGGGCGGCAACATGGTGAAAGTGATCGCCTGGTATGACAACGAGTGGGGTTACAGCCAGCGGGTGGTGGATCTGGCGGAGATCGTGGCTCAGAACTGGAAGTGAGGTGGAGGTGGCCGCTCTCCTCTCAGGGGTGAGCGGCCCTCTCTGTCGTTCTGAGCGAGTTGCTGATGTCTCGATGTCTCTGAGGCGTGGCTGGCTGCTCCCCGCGATGGCTGCTGCCCTGGCGAGTACTGATTCACCCCGAAGGAAGACTCCATCCCCGCAGAAAGAGCCCATCCCGTTCGCCTTGTTCGGGATGGGCTCATCTGTTGGAGGATCAGTTGCAGTTGCCGGGGTTGGTGTAGGTGAAGGCCTGGTAGCGATTCAGGATGCTGCGCACATTCACACAGCTGCCACCACGCCTCCAATAGGAATCCGCCCCGTTCTCCCGGGGCGTGGTGCGGATGTAGGTGTATCCCATGGCGGTGAGGCGACCCTCCACATTGCCGGGATCCGCGCCGACCAGGCTTTGCAGTTCCGGCACCGGCTGGCCGATGGCTCCTGAGGAGCCGCTGGATTTGCCGCCGCCGCCGAGCAGGGCTCCGATCAAGGCGCCCACCGCCGCGCCCGCCAGCGTGGTGCCGGTGGCGGTGCTGGGATGGTCGTCAAACTGGGCATTGGGGTTGGTGAGCTCATCGGTCTTCACCGACAGGCGATGGGTGTTGCTCCCATCGTTCCAAGTGAAGATCCCCTTGCTGCCGCGGTCTTCGAACAACACATTCTGTTCAAGGCCTGAAGGGGTCTCCACATGGAGCTGTTGCCGGTTGGGACCGGAGAAGCGGAAGCGGGTGCCGTTATCCAGATCCACCACAAAGATGGTCGTGGGGCCATTCTGCTTCTGTTTGATGATGCAGTGGCCATTGAAGGCCTCATAGCCATCGTTTTTAAGCGAACAGCGGCCATTGGCGCGAGCCACCGTGTCGGCCAGAGCGGCGGAGGGCAGGGTGGCGCTCGTCAGCAGAGCAGCGCTGAGCAGGGCAAACTTGCGTTTGAATGACATTGGTCGAAATGGATCCAATTTAGTATAGATAACGCTGAAACTGGCGAGGGGTTGCGTTTCCCTACCAGCCACCGCTCTCTTTGGCGGGCCGACGCCAGTAAACGGACAGGGTGTACTTCCCCGGGCGGCTGAACACGGGGCCCGCCTCGTTGCCCGGTCGGTTGGTGCGGGTGAAGGTTGTTCCCTCTTCTGCGGCGGGAAAGTCAAACCGCTGATTTTTAAACAGAATGCTCGCATTGCCCTGGCGCTGGCTCCACTGGCACGGGCCCTCCTCCAGGGGCTGGCCGCGCTTTGCCCAACGCAGCACGCAATAGGCCGGAGCGGAGTCCGCCTGGCTGGGAGCCCAGGGGGCGAGGACGGCGAGGGCCAACCCCAGCCCGGCGACTGGCTTCAACACGAGCGGCCAGCAAAGGGTTGGCTTGGATGGCTTGCGGCGGGACATGGGAGCCGTCGTGGAAGGGGAACGGGTTGATTCCATCCAACCTCAAGGCCAACGCCAGGCCGCCCGATCCAACACCGTCTGACCCGGCAGCACCGTGGCGCCCTGCTCGCGGTCCAGTCGCAGGAGCGAGCACCGCCGCGAGGCGCGGAGCCCCTCGATCAGAGCTTCGGCGTGGGCCACCACCCACACCCGGGTGCGCTCGGCCACGGTGGTGATCAGCCGGGCCAAGGGGGGCAGCAGATCCGGGTGCAAGCTGTTCTCCGGCTCGTTGAGCACCAGCAGGGGCGGCAGTCGCGGGCTGAAGAGCGCCGCCGCCAGCAGCAGATAGCGCAGGGTGCCATCGGAGAGCTCGGACGCGTCAAGGGGACGCAGCAGGCCGGGCTGGTGCAGCCGCAGGCGGAACAGGGCGGCCCCGGTGTCCACCGTCAGGCGACACCCCGGGAAGGCGTCGGCGATGGCGGCCTGGAGGCCCTCGCCATCGCCGATTTCCAGGATGGTCTGCACGGCTGCCGCCAGGTCGCCGCCATCGGCGGAGAGCGCTGGCGTGCGGGTGGCGAGGCGACCCAGGCGGGCGGGGGCCCCTCGGTCGGTGCGAAAGCTGTCGTAGAACCGCCAGTCGAGAATCGTGCGTCTCAGCTGAAACACCTCCGGGGCGTCCCGGGGGTCGGAGACCGCCGTGAAGAGGCTCTCGTGGGGCGACACCTCCAGGGCCAGGGGCGAGGTCCGTCCCCCCTCGCAGCGTTCCACCACTCCGCCCGCCCGTTGCACAAGCAGGGCCCGGGGATGGAAGGGCCCGCCCGCCCAGATCCACTCCCGCTTGATGTCCGGATCGAGCACAAAGGCGCTGGTCTGGTCATCGGCCCTGTAGCCGAGCTCGATGGCGTAGGAGAGCGTGTCGCTGGCGAAACCCAGCCGCAGGCGCGTCGCGTCCCGCCGCGTTGTGCCCTCCACCCGCCCCTCCCCCCTGCGGGAGGCGTCCGAGGTCCGTTCCGGTCCCGCCCAGAACACCGCCGGCAGGCCCCCCTCCTCCGCCAGGGCCGCCACCAGCTCCCCCCGGGCGGCCGCGGCGATCAGCCCCAGGGCGCGGTAGAGGTTGCTCTTGCCGCAGCCGTTGGCGCCGCACACCAGGGTCAGGGGGCCGAGGGGGAGAGTGAGCTGTCGCAGCGAGCGGTAGCCCGTGACAGCGAGCTGGTTCATGACGTGGTGTCCATTCCGAAGGCCCCGCGCCATGGTGCCGCCGCCGGGGGCTCGCCGCCGGGAGATCACCATCACCGCCGGGCCAGCGCCATCCCCGCCGGGCCCGCGCCACTTTCTCGGCTGGAGGGGCAGCCGCTTCCGGCCCTGCCCACGAGGCTTCTCCACTAACCATCTCCCTCTCTTATGGCGCGAACCCGGTTGGGCAAGGGCAAGCCATGACTCGGCTGAGGTGGAGCACCGCCGAGGAGCTGACGGCGGGGTGGCCCTGGCTACCAACGGCTGGCAGCTGCAGAACCACCGCATTCAGGCCAGGATATTTGGGTTGCACAACACCAACTGCCTCCTCCCCGGGCAGCTGCCGCCTCGCCCCGTCCCCGGCCGAAAACCCACCGCCATCACCTCGACGGGCTTCTGAACGCCAGCGACACGTCGGGAGATGAGGGGGAGCTGTTTGCGGCGCTGTGCTGCAGGGCGATGGGGTGATCAGCGCCGAGCAACGCCAGCAGCTGCTGAAGGAGAACGACCACGGAAGCGTGTTGGTGGAGGGCGAAGTGCTTGCTGGCGGTGGAGCAGGCCACCCTCACCAGCACCCCGATTCCGGTGGCCTCTCCAGGGCGCACCCGAGGGGAATGGCGCAATTCAGGTGCCTTCGCGGCGCTCAGGGCCGATGGTTCCGTCGTCACCTGGGGGCATTCTGACTATGGCGGCAACAGCACTGGGCTGGCGAGCCAGCTGGGCTCGGGCGTGGTGGCGTTTGCGAATCCGTCACGGATGATCGGTTGGTTTTTGATTCACTGCCCTTCATCACCCACACCGTCTCCCCCGACGCGGTGACAGAATCTGGCAGCGTCAATCTGATCTATACCTTCACCAGAACCGGTCCCACCACCAGCGCCCTGACGGTGAGCTACACCGTCGGCGGGACGGCGCATTTCGGGACGAACTACTATAGCAAGGCGGTGCCGCCTCGTAAACCGCTACCTGCGGCACCGTGACCTTCGCCGCCGGTTCGGCAACCGCCATCGTCACGGTGGATCCCACCATCGACCCCGTTCCGGAGCCCGATGAAACGGGGATCCTTTCACTCACCCAAGGCGTTGGTTACACCGTCGGTCCACAGAACAGTGCCTCCGGCACGATCCGCAACGATGACGCCCTGATCGAAGCCCTCGGCACCACCACCCTCCTGCGCCGCACCAGTGATGATCAGGCCGTCGTCCAAGTCGGCACCGGCCCGCGCACCCAGGTCGCCTCACCCTGGGGCGCCACCATCGGCTCCAACACCTCCACCTGGCAGATCCTCGCCGCGGACACCATCAACGGCACGAATCAGCTCCTCTGGCGCAACAACAGCGCCAACTACCTCCACACCTGGAGCTGGCTGACCGACACATCTCATTCAAGACGGACATGAGACGACTGCAGGAGTAATCGGCGCAGGCTTTGGAGGAAGATCGACTCGCGTAAACCACGGCTGCTTCCGTCGTCGATGCACTCCCCGGCTTGGGATGCATGGTTCCAGCTGCTGCAGTGGGATCGGCAACCAAGCATGGATGGTCGACTTTGCATTGGCTACGAACTGCTGCAGAGAGGCCAGGCCAATGCGTACAAAGCTCATGCCTCGTCGCCAATGGGGATCGACCTGACGCCGCAGACCATCAAGGCTGAGCGCATAGCCCTGAAGGTTGCTTGCCAATACAGCAATAGCAACCACCAGCAGAAGGCGATCAATACGCTCTGGATCACGCAGACCGCTGCATTCCAGCTGAAACAACCCTGATTTCTGATCTCTGAACAATTGTTCACAACAGAAACGCTCGGCATAACTCCAAACCAGATCAAGAGTGGGCGCGGCGTTGCTGATTAGAAACCAGGGCTCATCCACAGGAAGGCCCTTGGGGTGAGCCAGTGCGAGATTAGCCTTGTGACCGGATCCGTTCCAGGCGCTTATATTTTGAAAGCGGCGAAAGTGCCCACGTGGCAGGCGAAGTCGACGGACCTCACCACCCATTGGTGCCCCTGCGCCCTTAATCCAGGTGTCTGAACAGAGTCGCATCACATAGGTCCACTGTGGGTGATCGTTAAACCATGAGAGCAACTCGGCACTGGGGAAACCGCGATCAGCCAATAGAATGATTGGACCGTCACCAGCCAGAATCCGATCAGCTTTCTGCAGCATGGAGATTGAGATCTCCGCACTGATGCTGGCGCTGGGATGCTCTAACGTGCGCCAAACAAGTGGGATGGCTCTGCCATGCGCGACAATGGACATAACTACGACGCAGTAACGATTCCATAGCATCGTGGTGTCAAGCGCCAGATGCAAGGCCTTGTCTGACTCGCGCCAATGCTGCAGGGCCCATTGGATCAGGGATCTGAACAACGGCTCGACGTCGACTCGCGCATTGCTCAACCAGCGCTGACAGCGCCGTTGCCAGCTGGCCGCCAAGCAATGGCCCATGGGCGTGTGTCACGAGTCGGCAGGTGAAAACCAAGGCTGATGAAACTGCAACAGGGATGGGAGTTTGGCCTCCCGGGATCGGCCTGCAGGGGCTGGTACCAAACCACCTCGTGCTGCTGCGTTTAAAAGACGTGGTGGTGAGCGACGGGGAAACGGCGGACTGGATCCGTCAGGTGTGCGACGAGAAGGTGAGCGCAAGCGAAGCTGGCGTCCCCTCGAGTGGTGTAA
>VGQX01000046.1 GCA_016882305.1 Cyanobacteria bacterium K_Offshore_surface_m2_239 | reverse complement strand
GGAGATGGTGGACGGGGAGTGTTTGAAGGGGGATCTGCGGGCGCTGGTGGAGCAACTGCCGGAGTTGCAGGGGAGGGTGTTGCGCATGCGCTACGGCATGGAGGGCGAGGAGCCCATGAGCCTCACCTCCATCGCTCGGGAGCTGGGCATGAGTCGCGACAAGACCCGCAACCTTGAACGGCGCGCCCTGGAAGGCATTCGCAACCGCTCCCGCGAACTGCGCCACTACCTGGTCGCTTAACCCTCCATCCGTTCGGCCTCCGCCCGCAGGCGTCCCAACCGATCCAGCAGCGATTCGTTGCTCATCCGATTGGTGAGCCGCTCGGCCAGCAGCGGAAACGCCAGGGGGGAAGGTCGAAGGGTTGGCACCAGGCGCAGGTCGCAACCCCGCAGCCGCCCCAGGGTGCTCTCCAGGCGATGCACCTCCAGCTGTTCGCGCAGCACCTCCTCCTGCGCCTGACGCAGCAGGAGGTTATCGGGATCGTGGCGTTGAAACACATCAAACAGCAGGGCGGCGCTGATCTGCAGCTGGCCAGCGCTCTTGCCCGCGCCGGGTAGGCCGTTCCGCACCAGGCCGCTCACCCGGGCGATGGCCCGAAAACGGCGACGCTCCATCTCCGAGAGATTGATGGCCCGCTCCAGATCCGCCTCCAGGGCGTCCGTGGACAACAGCTCCTCCGCCAAGCTCTCCACCAACTCCGCGAAGGGATAGCCGCGGGGCGCCAGGAGTTCAAAGCCGTAGTCATTCACCGCCACGGTGAGGGTGCCGGGCCGCCGGCGCGCGAAGCGCCAAGCCCAGAGAAAGCCGAGCCCCTCGTGCACAAAGCGCCCCTCAAAGGGATAGGCGTAGAGATGGCTTCCCTCCCGGGTGCGACACACCTCCACCAGAAACTCCTCGCTGCCGGGGATCAGGGAGAGCTCCGCCTGGCGGCGCAGCAACGGTTCCAGCGCCTTCAACTCCGGGGTGTCGAGCAGGGCGCTCTCCTCCCCCTCCTCCAGGGCCCGGCGGCAGCGCGCCACCTCCTGCCGCAGGTGATGGCTCAGCAGATCGGAGAGGGCCATCTGCCCCCCGGCCCAGGCGGGCACCGCGGTTGTTTTTTTCGTGGTGGCCCGCACCTCGGCGGTCATCTCTCGGAGGCGCACCAGTTCCAACTGGCGCCCGGCGAAGAAGAACACATCGCCCGGTTTCAAGCGACCGATGAACGCCTCCTCCACATGGCCGATCACCGCGCCCCGCGCGAAGCGGACCGTCACGCTGCGATCGGCGGTGATCGTGCCGATGTTCAGCCGGTGCAGCCGGGCGATGGAGGGCTCGCGAACCCGGAAGCGCGTGTCCGCTGACGCCACTGCCGCGGCGGGGATCGTGGTCCCGGCTTCGGCAGGGGGGAGCTCCTCCCGTTCCAGCAGGCGATAGCGGGGATAGGCGGCCAGACAACGGCCGCCATGTTCCAGAAAGTCGAGGCACCACTCCCAGGCCGCGTCGGAGAGATGGCGAAAGCTCCAGGCGCTGCGGATGGCCCGCAACTCCTCCGCCGGCACCAACCCCGGCCCGCAGGCGAGGGTCACCAGGTGCTGGAGCAGGACATCCATCGGCGCTCGCGGGGCCGCCCGATGCTCCACCACCCCCGCCTCCAGCCCCCGACGCATGGCGCTCACCTCCAGCAGTTCGAGGGCGTTGGTGGGCATGAACAGCACCTGGCTGGTGCGACCGGGGGCGTGGGCGGAGCGGCCCGCGCGCTGCAGCAGGCGCGCCAGATGCTTGGCCGAGCCGATCTGCACCACCCGCTCCACCGGCTGAAAATCCACCCCCAGATCGAGGGAGCTCGTGCACACCACCCAGCGGATCTCCCCCTCCTTCACCCCGGCCTCCACCGCTTCCCGGGCCGCCCGATCCAAGGAGCTGTGGTGGAGGGCCAAGGCCCCCTCCATCTCGGGGCAGGCATAGCGAAGGCACTGGTGCCAGCGTTCCGCCTGGTTGCGGGTGTTGGTGAACAACAGGGTGGAGGTGGCGGGCTCCAGGGCGCCGACGAGCACCTCGTGCATGCGCAGCCCGAGATGGCCCGCCCAGGGGAAGCCATCGATGGTGTCGGGCAGCAGGCTGCGGATGGCCGTGCCGCGGCGAATCGGCGCCGTGATGATCTCCGGGGGGCGATCCGTCCCCACCGCCGCCCGGGCCGCCTCCTCCAGGTTGCCGATCGTGGCGCTGATGGCCCAACGCCGCAGCGACGGGCGCTGGCGGCTCAGCCAGCTCAGGCAGAGCTCGGTCTGGCTTCCGCGCTTGCTTCCCAGCAGGTCGTGCCATTCATCGATCACCACGCCCCGCAACGCCGCGAAGAACGCCTCGGCATCGGGGGAGGCGAGGAGCAGGGAGAGGGATTCCGGCGTGGTGATCAGGATCGGGGGCGGACGCTTGCGCTGGCGGGTGCGCTCCGCGCTGGAGGTGTCGCCGTTGCGCAAGCCCACCCGCAGAGGCCAGCCCATGGCGGCGATCGGCTCTTCGATGGCCAACCGCAAGTCGCGACTGAGGGCCCGCAGCGGGGTGATCACCAGCAAGCGCAGCCCCGCCGGTTCGACGCCGGTGGCTCGGGCCTCCGCCAGGAGTTCGGCGATGGGACCCATCACGGCGGCATAGGTTTTGCCCGAGCCGGTGGGCACCTGCACCAGACCGCTGCGCCCCCCCAGCCAGGCCTCCCAGCACTGGCGTTGAAAGGGCTGGGGCGTCCAGCCTTGGTGGGCGAACCAGGCCTCGATCGGAGCGAGGATCTCTGCCCGCCGGGCGGCCTTCGGGCCAGAGGCGTGGGTGGCGACCATCGCGCGCGGGGCTGGGAGCGGGGAGCCAGGGGCTCACCTTATCGATCGGGACCCGCCGGCGCGGGGGGCGTCATCAGGGCGAGGGCCTGGACCAGGCTGTCGGCGTCCCGGGCCCCCTTGTCCGTGCGCCAGCGACTGATGCGCGGGAAACGCGCGGCGAGTCCACTGCGGTGGCGGGTGGAGGGTTGAAGGCCCTCGAAGGCCAGCTCGAACACCAAGTCGGGCGCCACCGCCCGCACCGGGCCGAAGCGTTGCAGGGTGTGGCGGCGGATCCATTGATCGAGGCGAAGGATCTCCTGATCGTCCAGACCGGAATAGGCCTTCGCGAAGGTCACCAGCCGGGGCGGCGGCCGATGACCCGCCGTGTCGCCCTGTGGCTCCGCCGCTTCTCCCTCCTCCCAGGGCCGGTCCCAGAGGGCAAAGGTGTAGTCGGTGAGGAGATTGGCGCGCCGGCCACTGCCGGCCTGGGCGTAGACGAGCACCGCGTCCAGGCGGAAGGGCTCCAGCTTGTGCTTCCACCAGTGGCCGCGCCGCCGACCGCTGAGGTAGGGAGACGCGCGCCGCTTGAGCATCACCCCTTCCGCGCCCTCTTGACGGGCTTGCGCGCGGAGCGCCTCCAGCGCCGGCCACTCCTCCAGCGGCAACAGGGGCGCCAGGCGCAAGGGGGCCGGCAGACCGCCGTGGTGGAGGTCCTCCAGCCGCTGGCGGCGCTCCTGGAGAGGCCGCTCCCGCAGATCCTCCGACCCGAGTTCCAACAGGTCGTAGATCACAAAGCAGGCGGGCAACTGCTGCAGCTGTCGCTTCCCCGGCGTCAGGCGACCGAGCCGGCGCTGCAGGGCCGCGAACGGTCGGGGGGTGGTGTCCTCCGGCCCCCAGATCACCACTTCCCCATCCAAGACAAGGCCCTGGGGCAGTGCCGAGGCCGCAGCGGTGAGCTCAGGGAAGCTGGCATTGATCAAATCCTCGCCGCGGCTCCAGAGGAACACCTCCCCCTGGCGATGGATCAACTGACAGCGAATGCCGTCGTATTTCCATTCGACTTGCCAGTGGTGGGGCGATGTATCAAGCAGCTTGGTCGGCTCCAGGGGGGAGGCGAGGAAGAAGGGATAGGGGCGGCTGGCAGGAACGCTCCCCGTGTCCTCGGGGGCGAGAAGGGCCTCCCACGCGCCGCTGGCCGGGACGAAGCCGCCCATCAAGCGGTGCTTCACGGTGGCCTCCTCCAAACCGCTCAGCCGAGCCAGGGCGCGAACCACCAGGCCCTGGCTCACCCCCACCCGCAGGCCGCCGGTGAGCAGCTTGTTCACCACCAGCAGCTGCTCGCGGCTGAGACCACGCCAGCAGGCGCGAACGGCCTCAGCCTGGTCCTCCCCTTGAAGGCGCGCCAGGGCGGGGAGGCGCCGCTCCATCCAATCCGCGAGCGAGCCTTCGGCTCTATCCGCCAGGGACCTGGCGGCTTCGGACGCGGCCGCAACGCCCGCTGAATCTCTTGCGGAATCGCCAGCTGAAACGCCCGCGGAATCGCTCGGGGAAGTGCCAGGGGCGGGCCAGAGGAGGCTGATGGTTTCCGCAGAATCGCCCACCTGGCGGTAGCAGGCGTCAAACAGCCAGGCTGGCCAGGGGGCCACCTCCTGGCCGATCTCCCGCAGGCGACGCCCGGTGATCAGGCGCCGCTTCTGGAGTCCGAGCAGAGCATGCAACGCCCAAGCCGCCTCAGCGGCTGGAGCATGCCGAAAGAACTCCAGCAGGGCCTGCACCTTGGCTTCCGTGGAGGTGGAGGCATCGAGCAGGCGAAAGAGGTGGCAGAACTCCTCCATCGCTGGACGGTCTGAGCGCGGGCGACAGGGTTACTCCGGCACGGGGTTGGCGTTGATGCCACGCTGCTCCTTGAGAAGGCGCGGGTTGTGACTCTTGATCAGGCGCCGGATGGGAGTGGGTTGACCAGATTTGCTGTAGCCCATGCCGGCAAAGCCGATCGCGTAGGCCAGGGCGATGATGCCGTCTCGGATGAGGGGGCCGATCGTGTTCTGAAGGGCTTCGTTCTGACTGTCTTTGAGTTGATTCTCCAGACGCTTCACGGAGGGCCTCAGCCGCGCCAGCAGGCCCGTCTTGATGGTTTGCACGTCCGCTCCAAGCGGGCGATTGGCCAGTTGCTCGCCGCCGGGGATGGCGCGGATGGCCTCACGGAGCTCAGCCTCATTGGTGGCCTTCTGAACCTGGTTGGCGGCGTCCGCCAGCTTTTTCAACTGCCCCTGGCTTTGCTGCACCTGGTTGCGAATCCCTGTCACCGCTCCATAGGACTGGATCGGGATCAGCAGGAGAAAGCCGATGGCGGCGATCGTGGCCAGCCGACGGATCAACCGCAGCTGATCGCTGGAGGGCATGACATTGCTATCCAGGAGATTGGCCAACATCACGAGGGCCACGGCGATCAGGGGCAGGCTGGCCGTTCCGCGCAGGGTGGCGCTCACCCGCACCAGCCACTGGGGTTGGATCAAAGCGATCGGGAACAGGGACGTGACGACTTGAGCCAGAAAAACAATGAACAATGTATAAGCAAGCCACTGAAGGCTGTCCGCCAGTTGGCTGGACCCCACTCTCTTGCTCACAAAATCCTCCTTTTTTCCAGGGCATTGTGGCGGGGCGAGGCTGTTTTGTCCTGCGTTGCGAGGAAGTTTTTACGATGCGCAGTGCTGCACGGGATCCGATCGCCAGCCCCGCCGCCGCTCAACCGGCGAGCAGGGCGTCATCCGCCTGAAAATCTGGAGCCGTCAGGGTTTGCTGGACGACGTCCATCTGGTGGGCATCCCGCAAGCTGGCGAGCAGATCAAAGCGGGGTTGCCAGGCCAATTCCCGCTGCAGCCGATGGGTGTCCGTCAAGAAATGGGAGAGCCGCAGAGGGAAGGCCTTGCGGGCCTTGGGCTCAAGGCGCGAGGGATCGAACCCGCGGATCTCCACCCGCGTCGGATCCTTGCCGCAAGCGATCGCCGCCGTCTCCACCAAGCCGCGCAGCGTCACGCCCTGCCGACCGGAGCAGTTGTAGATGCGGTTGCAGGCGGTCTCCACCTCCAGGCAGCGGGTCATGGCCTCGGCCAGGTCGCGGACGTCCCCCAGCTGGGTGATCCACTGACCATCCCCGGGCAGCGGAACGGGTCGGTCGTGCAGGAGACGATCAAAGAACCAACGCTCGATGGGGTTGTAATTCCCGGGGCCGATGATGTAGGTGGGGCGAAAGCTGGTGAAGGGGATGCCCTCCGCCCGCAGCCAGGCCTCCGTTTCCGCCTTGCCGGCGTGGCGGCTGGCCGGGTCGATGGGGGCGTCTTCATCGAGAGGCCAGAAGGCACTGTCGGCATAGACCCCGGCGGAACTGACGTACACCAGCCGATGGCGGGGCGCCCCCGTGTGCGCCAGCACCTGGCGGGTGTCGTCAAGGGTGCGGCCGGAACTGTCGATGATCACGTCAAAGGTTTCCCCGTCGAGGGCCGCCAGATCGCTGTCGGAGGTCCGGTCCCCCCGCACGTGGCGCACCTGCTCGGGCACGGGCTGACGGCCGCGCGTGAAGATGGTGATGGCATGGCCCTCCGCCAGCAGGCGGGCCACCACCGGCCGCCCGACGAAGCGTGTCCCGCCCATGACCAGAACGTCCATCGTCCCCAGCTGTCGCAGTGCGAGCCATTCAAGCGGCTGGTGGTCGCGTCATGGCACCCTTGACGGCAGAGCCTCGTCAGTTGTGATGGTTGTGTCTGCCCCCGCGCCACGGTGCGCCGCCGCCGGTCTGCTGCTGGCCGGTCTGTTCAGCGCACCGGCATCGGTCTGGGCGCAGACCGTGCGCAGTCCAGCCCCTGGCGTTCTTTGTGATGCGCTGGGACTGCGCCGCAGCGGCGTGTGCTACGACAGCAACGGCGCCTCCGTTCCCCTCACCGGTCGCTATCTGGGTCCCCGGGCGGAAGCGCAGCTGCGCGCCTATCTGGCCGACAACCCCGCTCCGCGGGAGTTTCGCCTCAGCGATGGCACGGTGTGCAGCGTGCCGCAGCGCACCTGCTGGGAGGATGGCTGGAGCCGCCGGAACGTGGCCCAGAAGCTGAGCCGGCAGTTGTTCACTACCAGCGCGAGTGGCTCCGACAGCACGGCGAGCACGCCCGCAGAGTCCAGCCGCGTCACCGGGCTGTGCAGCTTGAGCCGCGCGGGCCGGGCGGTATTTGACGGACCCTGCGATCTGCGCCAGATCAATCGGGGGGATGGGGTGTCCCGGTATCGGGTGCGCTTGAACAACGGCACGACGTATGTGTTCACCAACCGCTCCGGCTCCTTTTCCATTGCGGACAATTTCGGCTCCACCTGGCCGGTCAGCCATGTCAATCACGGGGTCACCGGCATCTTCCGCTGGGGGGACATGAACCTGGTGGCGACGCAGACCGTCGCCCGCGGCGCCCTGGGTGAGGCCAGCGCGGCGCCCTCCGGCCAGCAGGACCTGGGACGGGCCCTCGGTTCCCTGCTGAACACCTTGTTTCGCTGAAGACCATCGACCGGGGATCAACCGCCCAGCGCCTTGGCTTGGGCCTCGAGATCCGGCAGAGCGAAGAGGTCGTTGATCGAGCGTTCGTCAGATTGAATTTCCCACCAGTTGGTGTCTCGATCCTGGAGATAGAAGGAATAGGCGCCATGGCGGGAGGGAGGTGATGCACGACCTCCAGTCCAAGAAACTCCTCGTAGAAGCGTCGGGACTTCACCAGATCACGACAGGTGATCGTGCCGTGGGAGAGGCATTGAGCGTTGACGATTCCCCGCCCATTCGATTCTTGAACCATGCGTGTTCTGCGGCAGCAGGTTCAATGTAGAGAGGGAGAACAAGGGCTGTCTCGCGCCAAGGCCTTGGAGGACATCCCGCTGTGCTGTCGCCGCCACACCGGCATAGACGATCACGGGCGAGCCGCCTGTGGTCACGGTGGGGTGTCGCTGAAAGGCGATCCCGGCGGAGGCCTAACGATCCGAGGAGGTTGTGCGGCCAAGATCGGCGATCACAAGGCGTAGCGCTCGTGAAAGCACGGGGGCCACCGCCAGCGCCGAGGACAGGCACAACGGCAACGCCGTAGAATTGCGCCCATTGTCACTCGTAGGCTACAACGTTGGGTGCTTCTTGGAGGCGCGCGACGTTGAATGACGGACCGATCAAAGCCAGCAGGCCATGGGCTTTGGACACCGCAGTGCTGATCACCTCCGGAAACGGCTCACCGCCGCGGAGGCTGCCTGTATCAACAAACGCCTCGTGATCAGCCTCGCGAATCGCGTAGAAGAGGGCGTCGGCCGCAAAGAGCGTGTCAGCGCGCAGAGCGGAGATGAAGAACATCATGGGGAGATTTTCTTAGGGTCGCTTCGATCAATCCGCTGGGCGCCGCGAACCGAAATGCCGACCTCCTGGTTCAAGCCAGTGGCTCGTTTTTCCATGGTGCGCTCCCTGATCCGAAACGACAAAACTGGGCTGGGAGAGATCCGGCTCTGCAGGACCTCAGACCCGGCCACAAAGCGGAGCCAACAGGACTGAATGGTCCAGCGAGCATGGCGCCAACCGGTCTCCAGGGCGATGGATCCAGCCCCCATGCCTGGAGAAGCCCTCATGGCCGCTTGCCGCGGGTCATCGTTCTGACCGACGTGGAGAGGGCATTGGCGGCCCTTGCCGTGAGCAGCCCGGAGAGGGCCGCGACCGCCACGGTGGCCAGGCTGGTGACTTTGGCGCCATCCGGTCCACCAACCCCCAGGACCATGGCCATGGCGGTGAGGGGGAGCCGATAGCCTCCCGCGATGCCAGCGGCGGCTCCCGCCGCCCCCGCCAGGTCGGCCGGGATGCCGAGGGGAGCGGCAAAGACGCGGCCACAGAGGTCACCGATCGCCAGGAAGGGAACGAACACCCCGCCGCAGCCCCCCGCGAGAACGGCGGCGGTGGTGGATCCGGCTCGAAGCAGCGCCAGAGCCAGGAGGCGCGGAGGGGTGGGTTCGTTGGTTTCCGCCCACACGATCGCGGCGCCCCCTGGCCCGAAGGCCGCGCCCGGGCTGGCCAGCCAGCCAATCAGAACGGCCAGGGTCAGCATCACGCTCCCACCGATCAACAGGCGCCGCCCTGGACGGTCGCGCCAGCCCCTGGCCCAGTAGATGGACTCTCCGGTGAGGGCTGTCAGGGCGCCGGCCGCACCGCCGATCAACAGCGTGGCTTCCGCCGCCGCCAAGAAATCTCCGGGGGCGACCTTCGGCACCACAAGGCGGATGAGATTGAGGCCAAACCAAGAATTCACTCCCCATCCAGCCAGCCCCCCGGTGAGCATGGCCGCCGCCCGCCGCGCTGTGAGAGGCACCTGGCGCCGCTCCGCCAACTCCACTATGAAAAAGGTTCCCACGAGGGGGATGCCCATCAGGGCCGCCACGCTGGCGGCCCCACCCCCGATGGCCAGGGGGCGCACCAGCGGGCGCAGGAGGGGCACCACGCCGCCCAGCCAGCTGCCGGTGGCCACTCCGATGTGGGCCGCTGGGGATTCGGTGCCCATGGGGGCCCCCAGGCCAACGGTGGAGAGGATGGCCAGCGCCCTCAGCGGCGCCAGGCTCCAGGGGAAGCGCTCTTCCACTCCGGAGGCGTTGACGACGTCGCCGGTGAGATCGGCGCGGGCGATGTCATGGGGAAAGGAATACCAGCTCGTGAGCGATCGGACGCTGTCCTCGGGAGCGCTGTTGCGAGGGGCGATGGTTTGCGCGGGCTGGCCTTTCCCCAATCCAAAAAGGATCAGCACCGCCAGGCTCACGCCGAACAAAGGAAGAACCCGCAGCCAGTCGCCACCAAGGCCAGCGGTGGCGGCCAGGCTCTCCTTGATCAGCTCTGTGAGCACCACCGCCGCCAGGGAGCCGATCAGGCCGCCGAGCAAACCCCCGGCGGCCCAAGCGAGCACACCGCGGGCTTGGGAGACCTTGCTCTCCATCTCTTCCGTTCGCATGGTCCGATTGAATATAAGAGTTGGTGGCCTCACGGGAGATGCCGCAACAAGTCCATTCAGACGTCGTCACGGACCGGAGCACGCCAACACCAAAGGAACGGATAACATAACTTTGCATCTGCGCGAATGAATGATTCATGCATCATTCCTTAGCCACCTACGCTACTCGTTTCGATGCGGGCAACGACAGCATTGAGGTAGAATCACTTAACAACCGCTGCGAACTACCAGTCTGGGTAGGCTGCAACTGGATCTCTGGTACACCCCCATGAGTTCAAAGACTCGGCGCAACGTGCGATCGCGCCAGATGTTTGGAAGGGGAGAATGTTGCATGGTCTCGGCGGTGAAACTATATTGCCAGCCTCCCTGAATGCCTGCAACAACACGGTTGGCTATGTTGCTCACAAATTGACTGCTGCTTGGGTCTGTTAAAGCCTGTTTATTGATCTGCGGAGCTTTGCGCCAGTGCATCAGCAACCAGGCAAGGGAAACGAGATCGTGGGCGGTCAAAGAGCGGGAGGCGATGACCAAGCCAAGGGGAGGGGAAAATACATGACCTAAATCCGGGCCAAAGGTGGCAAGCACCTTGTCCGCAGCGGTGATGACCAGCCGTTGCTTCTGTAAATGAGTGGGAATAGTATTGGCCTCCGCTGTTTTTTCTTGGATGCTCTTATCCGCGTGGTGGTACTCCAAACGGGTGTCGTAGCGCATATTGCCGACGACAGACTTCATCGTCAGAGTATACCCCAGCAGGGCATGGCGGCGACAACGTGGCATGGACACGATATGGTCCACCTCCTTCAACCCATTCGGTAGCATGATGCCCCGTCGCCAATGGGACCCGGGTGCAGGCAGCTCCTCATCAAAGCTCTCTCAGCCTGCTTCGTCAAAAAAGCTCCACTCGGCTCCCGCATCTTGTACAAGCCAGCACTCTTCGCCAGCTCACGCGTACTCCCCTTGCACCCTCTGGGCGGGGCTGGCTGGCCAGCGCTACGCCGTGCCGCAACACAAGCAGCGCTCGCTCGAACGTGTCAAATGGCTTGCCTCAGCTCCACCCAGGCACGCAACACCTCCGCCACCGACCAGGCCTGGGCGATGCAGCCCCGAGGCCTGTGGGGGGCGTCGCCATCGAAAATCTCGCTGACACTCCCCAGTCCGGCCGTCGTCAGGTGGTGGCCGATGGGCTCCAGCAAACGCAGGGCGCCCTCGGGATCGTCGTAGACCCGCGCATGCGCCAGGGCGTAGGGACCCAGCCACCAACCCCAGACCGTTCCCTGGTGGTAGGCCCGATCCCGAGCGGCGGGTCCGCCGCTGCAGGTGCCCTGGTAGGCGGGATGATCGGGATCAAGGCTGCGCAGACCGAGGGGGGTGAGCAGCTGCTGGCCGCAGGCCCGCACCACGGCACGGGCCTGTTCGCCGGAGAGCAATCCCTCGGTCAGGGTCACGGCCAGGAGTTGATTGGGTCGCAATGCCGCGTCGTGGTGGCCGTCGGGTCCATCGAGCACATCGAAACAACACCGCGCCGCGCTGTTCCAGAACCGTTGGAATCCTTGACGCGCCGTCTCGGCCAAGCGGTCGTAGGGCGCGCTGGCGTGCCCGGCCAGGTCGGCGAAGCGGGCCATGGCGCGCAGGGCGTTGATCCAGAGCGCGTTCACCTCCACGGGTTTGCCGATGCGGGGGGTGATCACCTCTCCGTTCACCTTGGCGTCCATCCAGGTCAGCTGCAGACCCTCCTCGCCCGCTCGCAGCAAGCCATCGACGGGATCGCGGCGGATGCCATGGAGGGTGCCCCGCGCGTGGGCCTCGACAATCTCCTGGAGGCGGGGAAACAGCTCCCGGATGAGGTCGTCATCGCCGCTGGCCGCGTGATAGGCGCGCAAGGACTCGACATACCACAAGGTGGCGTCGACGGTGTTGTAGGCCGTGTCCTCCAATGGCTCACCATCCTCGGGGAAGCGATTGGGAAGCAGGCCGTGACGCAGGAAGGCACCGTAGGTTCGGAGGATGCGTCGAGCGATGGCGGCGCGCCCGGTCACAAGGGTGAGGCCCGGCAGGCTGATCATCGTGTCGCGACCCCAGTCGCCGAACCAGGGATAGCCAGCGAGCACACTGCCGCCCGCCTCCACCCTTGACGCCTCAGCCGCCCGCTCCATCGGCTCGGCAATGGCGCGGGCGACCACAAACTGGTCCGCCGCCAACACCAGTTGCTCCACCCAGGGAGGCGCCAGGGGCGCGAGCCGGGGCTGGGCCACCCGCCAGCGAGCCAGCAGAGCCTCCTCATGGGTCCGTCGGTCCCGCAGGGCGGCTTCCCCGTCACGGAGCGGATTGGCCTCCGTGCTCGCCACCACCGTCAGGGTGGGGGTTTCAGCGCTCAGGGTCACGGTCAGGCGCGCGGCCCGGAGATGGTCATCCGCGCTGGGCAGGCCCCGCTCCGCCTCCGCTGTGAGGTCCTGGCCCCGGGACCAGTCCCCGGCGCCGCCGACGTTGATCTCCCCGCGATCGGCGCAAACCATGAAGGGAGGCACCCCCTCCAGCCGCGGGGCCAAGGCCACGCCCCCGGGCACGGGGCGCTGGACCAGCTCCGGATGGGTGGTGCCGCCGTGATGGGAGCGGGCGTTCACGAGCACGGTCAAGGAGAGCCGCACGGGTTGGCTGGCCTGCAGGAGCCGGTAGTGCACCGTGGTGGTGTGGGCGCCGGGTTGCATCCACAGCCGTTTTTCCAGCAGCGCGTCCCCGAGCGCCCACCGCCAGGTGGGCACCGTGCCCTCCAGGCGAAAGGAGACGATCCAGAGGTGGCCGACCGGCGCCTGCTCCCCTCCGGACCAGCGATGGTTGGCCAGGGGATAAGAGCGATGGCCCACCTCCACCACCTCCTCCAGGGCGGCCACCAGGAGGGTGCGGGTGCAGGGATCGGTTGGTGCTCCGAGGGCCGCCACGAGCAGGCCGTGGTAGGCCCGTGTGAGGGAGCCGGCCACGGTGCCGCAGCCGTAACTCCCCAAACCATTGGTGATCAGCCACTCCCGGCTCTCGGCGCTGGCGCGCTCCCCGCTGATCTCACCGCCGAAGCTGACGACCACGGATGCCCTCCCCGTTCTGGAGCGAGAGTGTTCTATACCTTGACGCAGGTTCGTTCCGCGCCTTTCCGTCATGGCCTCTTCCGCACCCCCGATCGACATCGGCATCCCTGACGCCCAGCGGCAGCGGATCGCCGAGGGGCTGGGGCGCGTGTTGGCGGACAGCACGGTGCTGTACAGCAAAACCCACGGGTTCCACTGGAACGTCACCGGGCCGATGTTCAACACGCTTCATTTGATGTTCATGGAGCAATACACCGAGCTCTGGACCGCTCTCGACGAGATCGCCGAGCGCATCCGCTCCCTCGGCTTTCCCGCCCCGTATGGCGGCAGCGCCATCGCCGCTCTGACCTCCATTCCGGAAACGGAAGGCCAACCGGCGGCTCTGGCGATGGTGCGCGAGCTCGTCAGCGGTCATGAGGCGGTGGCGCGCACGATCCGTGCGGTGTTCGTCGTGGCGGCGGAGGCCAACGATCAACCCACTGCCGACCTGCTCACCCAGCGGTTGCAGGTGCACGAGAAAACCGCCTGGATGTTGCGAAGCCTCCTGGAGATGTGAGTCCCGATCAGGTGGCTCGCGTCGCGTCGGCCCGGGCCCTTCAGGGCCAGCCGTTGGTGCGCATCATTGTCACCGCCTCCCTGTTGCGGGCGCCCATGGCCTCGGCGCTCACGCCATCGTCCTGGAAGCTTCCCCAGCGCTTGAGGATGGGATGGTTTCCCATGCCCTTGAGGGGATATTCGTTGTTGGCGGCGGCATAGCCCTTGCCACCACTGGCGGACGCCAGAAACTCGATCAGCTTGGTGGCCGCCGCTGCCTTCTTCGAAGCCCGCGTGACGCCGGCCCCGGTCACATTCACGTGGGCGGGGGTGGGAAACACCACCCTCAACTGATTGGCCAGGGTCTGGTCCGCCGCGCCATTCTCGCCGGAGAGCATGCGCGCGACGTAATAGGTGTTGACGAGCCCCGCCGCGCAGTCTCCTTTGGCCACGGCTCGGGCCAGGGGGATGTCGGAGGTGAAGAAGGGCTGACGCGGGTTGCGGTTGGCCACCATCCCCTGGATCCAGGAGCGGGTGGCGGCTTGCCCGCGCAGGATCAGTTGATCCGCCACAAGCGACTGGTTATAGACGCTGCGGCTGTCGCGCAGGCACAGCTTGCCCTTGAGCGCGGGGCGGGCGAGGTCGGCGTATGTGCGGATGGAGGCGGGATTGACCTGCTTCGGGTTGACGATCACCGCGCGCACGCGCCGGGTGAGGGCGAACCAGCGGCCCTGGCCATCCCGCAGGGGCGCCGGAACATCACGCTGCAGGGCGGCGGAGCGCACGGGTTGAAAGAGGCCCATCCGCGCGGCCTTGTCCAGCCGGGCCGCATCGACGAGGACCAGCACGTCCGCTGGACTGTTGGCGCCCTCCTGGCGAAGGCGTTCGATCAGGGCGTCGTCCTTGCCCTCCAGCAGTTTGATCCGGATGCCCGTGCGCGCGGTGAAGGCTTTGTAGAGCTCTTGATCGCTGTTGTAGTGCCGGCCGGAATAGACCCCCAGCTCCACCTCGGCGCGGGCGGCATGGGGAGCCAGGGCCAGCGCATTCCCCAGCAGCAGGAGGGAAAGAGCGGCGTGGACCGGGCGGTTGGGCAGTGTCACCGATGAACCTCGGGGTGATGTCTCGCCTCGCTCCTGTGGCGCGGCCTCGGCGCTCGCTCTCCAGTTCCACTGGAGTGCTGGATGCGGAGAATTGGGCGCGGGATGAAGGCTCCTCAGGCGGGCGGACGAAACGGGATGCCGGAACCCTAAAAAGCTTGAACCCACTGGCTGCCAAGCAAAAGCTGCCAAACGACGTGTCTTTTGTTACCACTCCCCCCGCGAGCCAGCCGCCGCACCCCGGCGGGCGTGCTGCGGCACCCCGAAGACCCCGATCCGCCCGTCGGTTTCCTGCAATTGAGAATCGCTTGCAAAAAGACTGGAAGGTCCCTTAGGGTTCCACCGTTCGCTTCGCCAGCGCCTTTGGCTTCGATGGCCCACCGCTCCGCCTCCCCGCCGTCGGGGCTCCCCGTTCCGCTCGCCCCCGGCCAGTCCGTGCTTCTGGATCCGAGCTTCCGGCCCACAGGCGCCTGCTTGGAGGTGCTCAGCGGCATCGCTCGCGTTTACTGCCCTTGCGAGGAAACCGAGGGCATGACCATCGCTTTCCTCCAGGCCGGCGACCAACTGCGCACCGATCGCCTCTGCAGCGAGGGGGTCTGCGTCGAGGCGCTCACCGCCCTGAGGTTCTGTCGCCATGCCATCGCTCCCGAGGGCGCGGGATTGGATCCGGTGAACGAGTGGACCCTGCAGTTGCTGCGCATTCGCCATCTCGGCAACGCGGAAAAGCGTCTCCATGCCCTGCTCGCCCTGCTGGTGCGCCGCCTGGGCCGCCGCTGCGGCGCCTGGTGCGACCTTCCCTTTCGCCTCACCCATGAGCGGATCGCCGAGCTGATCGGCACCACCCGCGTCACCACCACCCGCCTTCTCTCCCGCATTCGCAACGCCGACCTGCTGCTGGTGCCCCCGGGGGAGCCGGGCCTGCGCCTGGCCCCCTCCCTGGTGGAGGCGGCGCCCCTGGCGGAGGGCTGATTCCGGGCTCGTCCCGCTGGCCTCGTCTCGCTGGCCTCACCGCCGTGTCCCGCGCAGGACCAGTCCACCGACAAGCAACAGCAGCAGTGGCCGCTCCCCCGCCAGGAGGTAGGGCGTGAGCCGCGCGCTCGGGGGTACCAGGAAGAAGCCGCTGCTGGCCTCGCCGCTGGGCAGGGCGCCCCGCACCCGTCCCGCGGGGTCCACCAGCGCGCTCGGGCCCGTATTGGCGGCGCTGACCAGCCAGCGGCCGCTTTCCATGGCCCGCAGCCGCGCCAGGACTTGGAACTGATGTTGCAAAGCGAGGGGATAGGGGTCGAGGTTGGCGCTGGCCAGCAGCCAGCGGGCTCCAGCCCGGCTGGCCTCCGCCAGCCCCCGGCCATCGGCGATCTCGTAGCAGATGGCCACGCCGATCGGCCCGTCGGGGCGGTTCAGCAGACGGGAGGACTCCCCCGGCTCCAGGCCTCCGACGGCGGAGAGTCCACTCCAGCGGAGCAGCGGCCCCAGGGGCACCCATTCCCCGAGGGGCACCACCCGGTGCTTGTCCACCCAGCTGCTGGCGGCCGTGGCGCGGGGGGCAAAGCGCAGCAGGGCGCTGCGCAGGCCGCTGTCGGCGCGGCGAAAGCCGCCGCTCAGCACCTCCACAGGGGTGGCGCGGGGCAGGGGCTGATTCTCCAGCAGAGCGCCCTCGGGCAGCACCACCGTGGCGCTGCGGGGCTCGGCCTCCACCAGGGCCGCCGCCAGCATCCGCCCCAGGCGCGCCTGCTGCCAGGGCTGAAACTTTTGCCGGGTGGGGATGGCCGGCTGCACCACCAGCACGGTTTCGCCGCCGCTCGGGGCGGCGAGCGCCGCCGCTCGCGCCTCGCCGCCGGGCGCCAGGGCCCCGGCCCCGTGTGCCGCCACGAGGCTTCCCACCACCAGCAGGGCCCATCCCCTCCGGGCCTCCGCCACTCCCGGCGCTCCCGGAGCCGCCGCTCGCCAGGCCACGCTCCAGCGCCAGAGTCCCCAGCCGAGTCCCACCTGGAGCGCCGCCAGACCCCCCGCCCCCATCCAGACGGCCAGCCCCGCCAGCCAGGGATCCCCGGGCAGGGGAGCGGCGCCGAGGCCGATCCAGAACAGCGGCCCCTTGGCCAGCAGCACCTCCGCCAACCCCCACAACCCGCTGGCCAGCAGGGCGGTGCTGGGTCGGGCGGGATCCAGGCGCCGGGCCAGCAGCGCCCAGGCCGCCACCAGGGCGCCCCCCAACAGCGCGCAAAGGCTCCAGAGGAGCAGGCAGAGGGGAAGGCTCAAGGGGGAGGGCACACCGACCCAGTCGAGGGGGTGCAGGGCGGGGAGCCAGCGATGGCTGACGAGCACGGCGGCGGTTCCCCACACCAGCGCCGTCCGCTCGCCGCGGGCCGTGCCCACCAGCGACCACAGCACCGCGAGAGAGGGCCAGAGCAGCCAGGGCCAGCCCAGGGGGGGCAGCGCCAGACCGGCCAGGGCGCCAGCGGCGGCGGCCAGCGCCAGCCGCGGCAGGCGGTCATTCCCCATGGTCAAGACCTCGGCGCGTTGCCATTCTCCAAATGGCTCCCACGCACCCATCGCCACCATGGACCAGGGCAACCTTCTCCAGATGCTCCTCCTGCGGGGGCTCGGCACCACCACCCTCGTCGCCGATCGCCTGCGCTACGTCACCCAGGAGTGGGTGCAGAGCGGCAAGCTGGATCCCTCCCACGCCCCCATCCTGGTGGAGGACGTGCTCAAGGCCTTGCGGGGCGAGACTCCCGAGGTGGAGCAGCAGGCGGAGCGCCAGCTGGAGCGCAACCGCGATCAGCTGCTCCACGATCTGGGGCTGGCGCGCCAACGGGAGCTGGATGAGCTGCGCGGCCGCATCGACCGGCTGGAGAGCCAACTCCGCCAGAACCAGAACCAGCTCTGAGGCCCGCTCCGGCCCGCGGGCCGCGACTCCCGCCCGCGGACCCGGCTCCAGCCGACGGCTGAGACCCCCCTGCCACAATCAAGGTCTCCCCTCCCCAGCCCAGACCTCCTTCCATGCGAGACATCCTCATCAGCGCGGGCGTCTGCCTGGCGTGCCTGATGGTGGCGCTGATCAGCCAGCTGGTCACCCCCGCGGTGGTGCGGGCGGCCCCGCCGGAACCCACCGCCACCGTGGTCGCCGCCCGGATGGAGCCGGCCTCGGCGCCCGCTCCGGGCACGATCGCCGCCGTTGTGCGCTCCCCCCTCGAACTCGATCCCGACGATTCCAACCCCTTCTTGTTTGCCATGGCTCCCTCTGACGACGCCCCGTCCCTTGCCCAGGCCAACGCGCTCGGCGGCGAGATGAGCGCCCCCAAGCCCCGCGTCACGGCCAGTGGCCTGAAGATCACCGATCTGGTGGTGGGCGAAGGGGAGGAGGCCACCCCCGGCCAGACGGTGAGCGTGAACTATCGCGGCACGCTGGTGAACGGCAAGGAATTCGACAGCAGCTACGGCCGCGGTCCCTTCAGCTTTCCCTTGGGGGCGGGTCGGGTGATCAAGGGCTGGGATGAAGGCGTCGCCGGGATGCGCGTCGGCGGCAAACGGAAGCTGGAGATTCCCCCCGACTTGGCCTACGGCTCCCGGGGCGCGGGGGGGGTGATTCCTCCCGACGCCACTTTGTTGTTTGATGTGGAGTTGCTGGGGGTGGGCCGCTGAGGGTCAGTTGAGGGTCGGGCAGCCGACCCTTCTCGTCGAGACACGCTCGTTAAGATGCCTCTGCCTTCCCGGCCAGGCCGGGCGTTCCTTCACCCTCTTCCTTTTCCATGGCGCACCAGCTGCCCGCTCTGCCCTATAGCCTCGATGCGCTCGAGCCCCACATCTCCCGCAACACCCTGGAGTTTCACCACGGCAAACACCACGCCGCCTATGTCACCAACCTGAACAACCTGGTGGCGGGCACCGAGCTGGAGGGCAAGTCGCTGGAGGACACGATCCTGGCGGTGGCTGGGGATGCCAGCAAGGCCGGCGTGTTCAACAACGCCGCCCAGGTGTGGAACCACACCTTCTACTGGCAGGGCATGAAGCCGGAAGGCGGCGGTGCTCCCTCTGGCGACCTGGCCGCCAAGATCGACGCTGATTTCGGTGGCTTTGATGCCTTCAAGGACCAGTTCAAGTCGGCTGGCGCCACGCAGTTCGGCAGCGGCTGGGCCTGGCTCGTTCTCGACAACGGCACCTTGAAGATCACCAAGACCGGCAACGCTGACCTCCCCCTGGCCCATGGCCAGAAGGCATTGCTCACAATGGATGTCTGGGAGCACGCCTACTACCTCGACTATCAAAATCGCCGTCCCGACTACATCACCACCTTCCTCGACAAGCTGGTGAACTGGGATTTCGTCGCCGCCAATCTCGCCGCCTGAGCCACGCCCATGTTTGCGCTCAGCAAGCTGCTCCCCCTGCTGGTGTTGCCGCTGGGGGTTGCCCTGCTGCTGCTGGCCTGGGCGATGGCGCGTCGCCGTTGGCGGCCGGTGCAGGCCGCCTTCGCCCTCCTCTGGGTGATGGCTACTCCGCTGACAGCCCAAGGTCTTTGGCGCTGGTTGGAGCGGCCTTGGGCGCCGTCGCGTCCGGAGACCATGCCCACCGCCGACGCGATCGTGGTGCTCGGCGGTGGCCGCCATCCCGCCCCCGGACCGCTGCGGCGAACGGAGTGGCTGGATGCCGATCGGTTTTTTGGCGGGCTGGATCTCTTCCGCGCCCGCCGCGCGCCTCTGTTGGTGTTCACAGGGGGCGCCATCGCCCTTCAGCCCGGCCTTCCCACTGAGGGGGATGTGCACCGTCAGCAAGCCCTGGCGCTCGGCTTTCCCGCCAAGGCGATGGTCGTCACCCCCTACGTGCGCAACACGGCGGAG
>VGQX01000045.1 GCA_016882305.1 Cyanobacteria bacterium K_Offshore_surface_m2_239 | reverse complement strand
GGGGACGGCCGAGGGTTTGGCCGCCCCGATCTCGCTGGAGACGATGACCCGCTCCAGCCAGGCCATCAGCCCGAGCTCGCGCAACAGGGCATGAAGGCGACCATCAAAATTGCTCACCACCGCCAAGCGCAGCCCCTGGCGGTGCCAGGCGGCCAACCGCTCGGGCACCTCGGGATAGACACGCCACAACGCCGGCTGGGCAAAGCGCGCGTAAAGCGCGTCCACCAGAGCGTCGCCGGGCTCCGGGGCGCCAGCGAGGGACTGGAACACCTCGCGGATGCGGGCTCCCCACCAGCCGACTTCCGCCTGGCGCAGGGCGTCGGGTTCGGAGAGGTTGAAGGCCAGGGGAGGCGCGGCCCGGTAAATGGCGGGAAAGCGGGCATCGATGGCGGCGGGATCGGCGTGGACGCCGTGGTCCGCCGCCACGGCGGCGTACGTGGTGCCCACCGAGTCCCGCAAGGTGATCAGGGTGCCCATGGCGTCGAGGAGAAGTCCCTGGGGACGGGGCCAGGGGGCGTGGGCGGCGGCGGCCATCAGGGCTCCGCCAGCCAGCCGGCGGCCCCCCGCAGTTGCTGAGGCAGGCCGGGGAGACGGGCGAGATAGGCCAGGCGCCGCAGGGCAAACGCCGGGGCGCCCGCCAGGGTGAGGCCGCCGCCGGTGAGGGTCGCTTCCCCCTTGCCAAGGCTGAGCATCTCGCCGAGGTCTTGCCAGACGAAAGGCTCCAACGGCTCGCCCGCCAGGGCGCGCATCACGTTGCGGGCGGCCACCGCCGCCTGCTGGAACGCCACCTGGGCGTTGGCGGGGGGGGGGCCGGTGGGATCCGTGCCGGTGGCCGGCAATGCGGCCAGATCGCCCACCACAAACACATCTTTCTGGCCTTCAAGGCGCAGGTCAGGGTGGCAGCGCAGGCGCCCGGAGGTGTCGGCGGGGGCGGGCGGGATCAAGGGGGGGGGCTGAAAACGCAGACCCGCCGTCCAGATCACGGCGCGCACCGGAAGCACCTCGGTGGTGGAGGCCGAGCCGGGCGCACCCTCCGGCGGGAGAAGGGTCAGACGGTCGGCCTCCACCGCCTCCACCCGGGTTCGCAGCCGCAGGCGAACATCGCGGCGGCGAAGGGCGGAAAGGGCTTGTTCCCGATTGAAGGCCCGCGAGCGCGGCAGGATCTGCTCCCCCTGCTCGATGAGCTCCACCACGCAGGCGCCCTGGAGCAGATCGGCCACCTTGCAGGCCAGCTCGACGCCCGCAGGGCCGGCGCCGACGATCGCCAGGCGCTGCAGGGGGCGCTCGCGCCGGCCCAGCTCCCGCACCACCTCCCCCAGCCGGGCCACATCCGCCAGGGAGCGGAAGGTGAGGGCATGGCGTGACGCGCCGGGAACGACGGCCGTGTTTTCGGTGGAGCCGGTGGCCAGCACCAGGGCGGAATACGACACCTCGCGGCCCGCTGCTGTGCGCACGCGGCGGGTTTCGGTGTTGACGCTGTGGACGCGATCCCGCAGCCAGCCGACCCCTGGCCCCGCCAGGAGCGCGTCGTAGCGCGGGGCGATCTCCCAGGCGCGCAACTCACCGCTCAACAACTCATAGAGCAGGGGAAGGAAAAGAAAGCGCTCCTGCGGTTCGATGAGCAGCACCGGTGGGTGGCCGGCCAGGGAGGCCAGGGCCAGCGCGGTGTAGAGCCCGCCAAAGCCTCCACCGACGATCACGACGGGGGGGATCGACCGGGCGGTGCCGCCCCTTTCGGACGCGACAACAGTGGGTGGTGACGCGTCGCCTGCCTGCATGACGTCACCATACCCAGGTTGGCCGCCTCGGTTCGCGGGGCATGATGGGATCATGAGCTCAACCCTCTGCACCCAAGCTCCTCCCGCCTTGGCCGGTGCCGCTCCGGATCCCTCCGATCCCCCTTCCGCTCTCCTCAACCGGTCAGCCCCGTCCGGTGGAACGCCCGCCATCGATGGAACGATGGGGGATGCCAGCGAGCCGGATCTGGATCTGGCGGCCGCCAGGGCTCACCTGGAGCCCCTCCCGGCCCAGGAGCGCTTGGCCTGGGCCATGGAGACCTTTGGCGAAACCTTCTGTCTCACCACCAGTTTCGGCATCCAGTCCGCCGTGCTCCTCCACATGGCCTGCCAACTGGGACCGGGGCCGAGCGGCAAGGGGGTGCCTGTGATCTGGGTGGACACGGGATACCTGCCGGAAGAGACCTACCGCTACGCCGCGGAGTTGTGCGAGCGCCTGCCGGTGAACCTCCAGGTCGTCCAGTCGGACCTGTCGCCCGCGCACATGGAAGCCCTCCACGGGCGCCTCTGGGAGAGCGGCTCGGTGGAGGATCTCTCGCTTTACAACCGGCTGCGCAAGGTGGAGCCGCTCGATCGGGCGTTGAAACAGAGACGAATCCGTTGTTGGGCGAGTGGCGTGCGCGGGGGGCAGACCGACCATCGCCGCACGATGACGCCCCTCGATCCGGTGAGGGGCGTGTTGTCGTTGCACCCGCTGCTCTCCTGGACCAACAAGGAGGTCTATTACTACATGGAAACCCATCAACTGCCGCAGCACCCCCTGTTCGCCAAGGGCTACTCCACCGTTGGCGATTGGCACAGCAGCGCCGCCGATGATGCCACCCGCTCCGGCCGGGCCACCCGCTTCGGCGGCCTGAGGCAGGAATGCGGCATCCACTTGCCAGGCTTGATGGGCGAAGGCATTTGAGTCAGGCGCCCGCAGCGCGATGGTTGCTCATCGGCAACAGCCGCTGGCATTGGGCGGAGCGGACCCCGGCGGGCGCGTTGCGTGGGTGGGATGAGACGCCGCCCCTGGCGGGCGCGCCGGGACTGCCCCCCCTGGCTTGGGCGTCCGTTGGCCGCCGACCGGAGCGGGGCGGCCCTCCCCTGGACCGGCAACTGCGACTCCGCGATGTGCCCCTGGCGGGTTGTCCGCCGTGGCTGGGGGTCGACCGGGCGTTGGCGGGATGGGGAGCCTGGTGGGAGTGGGAGGAGGCGGTGCTGGTGGCGGACGCCGGCACCGTGTTGAGCCTGACCCTGGTGGGGAGCGACGGCCGCCTTCGTGGCGGGCGCCTGCTGGCCGGCTTGGGCCTGCAGCTGGAGGCCATGGCGGACCGCACAGCTCAGCTGCCGCGGTTGTCGGCGGCGGAATGGAGCGCCGCGGAGTCCCCCGTCTTGAGCGGCGGGGCCGAGGATCGGGCGCCCGAAGGCGCGGGGGAAGACAGGGAGGCCAAGGACGTTGGGGATGTTCGGGAAGGGGATCCCGCCTGGCCCCTGGCCACGGCGGCCGCCATGCGCTTGGGGGTGGCGGCCGCTCTGGCTGCGGCCGTGGTGGACGCGGCCGGGGAGGCGGGCTGCCGTCGCCTGGTGCTCACCGGTGGCGATGGGGCCTTGCTGGCGCGGCGGGTGGCACACCCCCTGGAGCCGCTTGGCGTGAGGGTCCACCTGCGACCCCTGCTCTGCCTGGAGAGCCTGGCCCGTCTGCGGCCAGAGCCTTGAAACGCCGCCGAGGGTGGACCTCAGGCCAGCCCCAGATCCTTGAGGATGTCGTCCGCCATGGTTTCCGCCTTCACCTTGAGGTAGATCCGCTCGATCCTCCCCTCGGGATCGATGACAAACGTGTGACGCATCATCCCCATGTACTCGCGACCCATGAATTTCTTCAGCCCGTAGCTCTCGTAGGCGCTGGCCACGGGACAGGGCTCGGCATCGGTGAGGAGGGTGAAGGGAAGCTCGTATTTGGCCATGAACTTGGCATGGCTTTTGGCATCGTCCTTGCTGATGCCCAGCACCACGATTCCCTGCTCCCGCAACGTGGACCAGCGATCACGGAAATTGCAGGCTTCCTTCGTGCACCCCGGGGTGTCGTCCTTGGGGTAGAAGTAAATCACCACCCGCTTCCCCAGGAAGGAAGCCAGATCCACCGGTTGGCCCTCCTGGTCGGGCAGGGTGAACAGGGGAGCGGGATCGCCGATCGCAAGGGCCACGAGTCAAAGGAGGCAGGGAGCGGGAAGCCTAGAGGGACACCACCCCATGATCACGCGGGGTCGACCCGCCTTCGCGAGCCCGGCGAGGATCAACGGATTTGGCGTGTGCGCAAAGACAATTGGCGTGTGCGCGAAGACAAATTGGCGGCACGTGGCTAGGTTTGAAAGGAAGTCGTCTTCCAAACCACCCGTGTTCAAGCGTCTGCTCGCTGGTCTCACAGTGGGAACTGCCCTTATCGCCCCTTCCGTTCCCCTGTCAGCTCTAGCTGCCACCAATCCTGTCCGCTGGAATACCGGCGGCGCTGTCTGGTCGACCAATCAATCGGCCGTTGACACCTTTCTGAAGACCGGTGACATCACGGACCGCGGCCTGGCCGGAGGCCTGCGCCGGTCCGGCTGGACCGCCAAAGAAGTGCGTGATGGTCTTAAGAAAACCTATGACGTTGATTTGATCGGCGTTTCCCGTTTCCTCTACTCCGACAACGGGGTGAAGTTCCTCAAGAAAGCTACCGCGAGCTACTTCCCCTACTACAGCATGAGCACCTACGCGGTGCAGGCCCTGCGCTCTGCGATTATCGCTGACGCCGCCGATGGCTCCCTCTCCGCCGCCGGCATCATCAAGGCTCTCCCCACCGACTTCCGTCTGGCGGATTTCTGCAACACCTACACCGGCGCCCAGAACATCTGCGCGGAAGGCCGCTGCAAGCCCGGCACCGCCCAGTGCACCTCCCTGTTCTCCTGGTACGTGTTCCTGCCCGCCTGCATCCAGGCCAACCAGATGCTCGACCCCGTGACCGAGAAGGTCTCCTACACCCCACCCGCTCCGGCTCCCACTCCTGAGCCGATCCGTGGCCTTTGGTGAACGCCTGACGTCTCTAGGACTTCTGGCCCCGGCGTTGCCCGGGGCTTTTTTTTGCCCGCTCTCGGCCCACCGTTCGGCCAGGCCCGGAGGGTCCGCCACGCCTTGGCTTCTCCTCGTCGGGGTCTTCCGACCAGCAACCTTCCAACACCCCATGGCCAAGGCGCTGGGGCAGGCGCGCGCCGAGATGGTCCTGAAACCAACGCCGCAGATCCGCGATCTCCCCGGGCGCCATGCCCGCCACCTCCAGAGAGGTCCGGTAGGGAGCCTCGTCCGCGAACCAACGATGGAGCAGACGCTCGGTCAAGACCAGGTCGAGGGGTTCTTCCCATGGGCGCACCGCGAGGCGCCAGCCCCGACGCCGCAGCTCCGCGTCCAGCTCGCTGGGGATCAGGTCGTGGCGCGCCAGCTCGCGCGCTTCCGCCTCCACCACCCGATCCAGGGGAGCCGTTCCAGCCCGGGCGCCGCCGCCAGAGGCCAGGCGGGTGCGCAGGGCGGTGGCCGGACCCAGGCGCGGTTGGCTGAAGAGCAGGCAAAGACGGGCTCCGGGGGCGGCCAGGGAGGACAGGGTCTCCGCCCAGCTGGCGCCGGCCACCGCCGACCGCTCCAGGCGAGGCTGACGGGCGACGATCCACTCAAAGCGCCCCTCCGGTCGCGCCAGGTCGCGCAGGGGACCGGGATCGTCCTCCGGCACGACCATCACCGTCGGCCGCAGGAGGGGATCCAGCAGCTGAAGTTGACTGTCCAAGCCCTCCCGCTCCTCCTCGCGAGCGACGGTGAGCACCACCTCTCCCTCAGCGGCGTCCCGCAGAGGATCCAGCGCCCACAGCAGGGAGCGGGCCTGGAGAACCAGCACCCGATCCAGCCGGCCCGGATGCCGTTCCCCCCAGAACCGCTGACGCAGAAGATCCAATCGCTCGCCTTCCGCCGCGGCCTGGCGGGCCAACCAACGCTGGAGCAGGGGATCCTCCGGGCCCGCGCTGAGCATGTCCTGGAGATCTGCTCCCTGCTCCGCCACGGCGGCCAGCTGGGCCGCGCGCCGCTGTCGCAGGGCGCCGCGCCGCTCCCCCTCCCAGCCCAGGGCACCCGGCTGCCAGAACACCTGACCCTGCAAGGCCGCGGGAAGGTATTGCTGGGCCACCCAGTGCTCGGCATAGGCATGGGGGTAGCGATAGCCCTGGCCATCGCCGAAGGCGGGCCCGTCGCGATGGGCATCGCGCAGGTGGGCGGGCACCTGCTGGCTCCGGGCCTGCCGCACGGTCTTGAGGGCGTCAAACACCCCGAGGGTGCTGTTGCTCTTGTCGGTGCCCGCGAGATAAAGGGCGGCCTGGGCGAGGGGATAGAGCCCTTCAGGAAGACCCACCCGCTCGAAACTGGCCGCGCAGGCCTCCACCACGACCACCGCCAGGGGATCGGCCAGACCCACATCCTCACCGGCGGAGATGAGCATGCGGCGAAAGAGGAAACGGGGGTCCTCCCCGGCCTCCACCATGCGGGCCAGCCAGAAGAGGGCGGCGTCCGGGTCTGATCCCCGAAGCGATTTGATGAAGGCGCTGATCGTGTCGAAATGGGCGTCGCCCTGCTTGTCGTAGAGCACGGCGCGCTGCTGGATCGACTCCTCGGCGATGGCCAGATCAATGGCGATGATCCCGGAGGCATCGGGCTCGGTGGTTTCCACGGCGAGCTCCAGGGCGTTGAGCAGGCTGCGGGCATCGCCATTGGCCACATCCAACCAATGGGCCTCGGCCTCGGGAGTGACCGTCACCCTCCTGGCGCCATACCCGTGGGTGTCATCCGCCAAAGCGCGCTGGAGAAGACGGCGCAAGGCTTCGGTGTCCAGAGGCTGAAGGCGAAACAGGCGCGACCGGCTGACAAGAGCCTTGTTGACTTCGAAAAAGGGATTTTCCGTGGTGGCGCCGATCAGGGTGAGGGTGCCGTTCTCCACCCAGGGGAGGAGAGCATCCTGCTGAGCGCTGTTGAACCGGTGCACCTCGTCAATGAAGAGGATGGTGCGCAGGCCATGGAGCGCCAGCCGCTCCTTGGCGTTCTCCACCTCGTGCCGCAGATCCTTCACCCCGGCCAACACAGCGTTGAGGCTGCTGAAGTGGGCCCGGGTGTGCCCGGCGATGATGCGGGCCAAGGTGGTCTTGCCCGTGCCCGGGGGGCCGTGAAGAATCAGGTTGCCGACCCGATCCGCGCTGATCGCCCGACGCAGAAGGCGACCCGGTCCGAGGATCGCCTCCTGACCGACGAAATCATCAAGGCTGCGGGGGCGGAGGCGCTCCGCCAGGGGAGCCAGACGCGCGAGGGCGGTGTCCCGCTGGTGGCTGAAGAGATCAGCCATGGGGAGCGGCGCCGCCCACTGGGCTGACCACAGTCACGTCACTCCCGAGACGCGGGAGGGAAGGGGCCTGGAGCATGGAGCCGCGCGCTGAAGCCGAGGAGATCAAAGCCACTGAAGAGGAAGCTGATGCCCACCAGCAAACCGAGGACCGAGAGCAACCCCTGGGGGCTCATCGTGAGAATCAAAACACCAAGCGCGATCGTGACCAGGCCATTGGCCAATCCCCAGCCCCAGCCACGGGCCTGGCGATGGGTGAGCGCCAGCGCGGTCATCAGCACGCCCTCGATCAGAAAAACAACGCCGATGGCCAGGGCCAGGGCCTGGATCTGCAGGGCGGCCGGCACCAGACCGGCCTTGAACTGAACGAGCATCCAGACTCCCGTGACCAGAAAGAGGCTGGCCAGGATCAAGCGCAGGAAGCCATGCCAGCCGTTGAGACGCAGGCGGCGGCTCCAGGTGTCGATCCAGCCCATCAGGCCCGCCACCAGAAAGGCCACCGCCACCATCACCGTGACGCCAGCGGAGGCCACATAAGGAAAGAGCAGGGCCAGGAGGCCGAGGACGATCATCACGATCCCCTCCGCCTGGGCGATGCCCTTCAGCCGACCGGCCTGGAGAACATGGCGGGTGAGGGCGGATTCGCTCTGCAGCGGATCCCCGTCGTCAGGGGTGTTGAAGGTGGCGCCGGAGAGCATGGCCAGGAGGAGGTTCTTTCTGGACGGTAGGCCGGGGAAACGATTTCGCCAGCCCTTGAAAGGGCAAGGGACATGATGGGTGCAACGTCCGCGGGGCTGCGTCCCGCTACCGGGGAAAGGCCGGGGAAGGGCCGGACAGCGTGCGGGAACGCGCGGCGGAGAACCGCCGCGCGAAAGGACGCGGGCGTCGGGAAACGGCCTGTCTACGGTGAGCCCTGAACGGCAAGACAGCCATGGCGCTTCTGGAGTACCCCGAAGGCACCGCCTTCCCCGGAGTGATCGGTCGCACGGTGGACGCGTCAACCCCCGCCTGGCCGGAACCCTTGCGGGCGAAGGCGGGAGCGCCAAATGTGCTGTTCATCGTCCTGGACGACACCGGCTTCGGACAGCTCGGCTGCTACGGCAGCCCGATCCGCACGCCCAACATCGACGCGTTGGCGGCGGACGGACTGCTGTTCACCAACATGCACACCACCGCCCTGTGCTCCCCCTCCAGGGCCTGCATGCTCACGGGCCGCAACCACCACAGCAACAATCTCGCCTGCATCACCGAAGGCTCGGTGGGGTATCCCGGCGCCAACGGCTCCATTCCCTTCGCCAACGGCTTCCTGTCGGAGATCCTGCTGCAACACGGCTACAACACCTATGCCGTCGGCAAATGGCATCTCACGCCCGCCGAAGCCACCTCCGCCGCCGGGCCCTACGACCGCTGGCCCCTGGGCCGGGGCTTCGAGCGCTTTTATGGCTTTCTCGGGGGTGACACGCACCAGTACTATCCCGAGCTGGTGCGCGACAACAGCCAGGTCGATCCGCCCCGGAGCCCGGAGGAGGGCTATCACCTGACGCCGGATCTGGTGGACAAAGCCCGGGCGATGATCGCTGACGCCAAGCAGGTGGCGCCGGACAAACCCTTCTTCCTCTACTTCTGCACCGGTGCCATGCACGCGCCCCACCATGTGCCGAAGGAGTGGGCGGATCGCTGGAGCGGCCAGTTTGATGACGGCTGGGACGCCTACAGGGAGAAGGTCTTCGCCCGTCAAAAGGCCTTGGGAATCGTACCGGAGGCCACGGTGTTGTCGCGCCATGACCCCGATGTGCCGGCTTGGGACAGCCTGCCGGCGGAGGAGCGACGGTTGTATGCGCGGATGATGGAGGTGTTTGCCGGCTTCCTGGAACACACGGATCACCACATCGGTGAATTGATCGCCTTTTTGAAGGAGATTGGCGAGTACGAGAACACCTTGATCATGCTGGTGTCCGATAATGGCGCCAGCCCTGAAGGCGGTCCAACGGGATCCGTGAATGAAGGGAAGTTTTTCAATAATGTACCTGAAGATCTCGCCCAAAATCTGGCGGCTTTGGCAGATATCGGCAACCCAAAGTATTTCAACCACTACCCCTGGGGCTGGACCCACGCCGGCAACACGCCCTTTCGCCGCTGGAAGCGGGAGACCTATCGGGGCGGCACCAGCGATCCCTTCCTGGTCTGCTGGCCCAAGGGCATCGCGGCCCGCGGAGAGATCCGGCGGCACTACGGCCATGTCATCGACATGGTGCCCACGGTGCTTGAGGCCCTGGAGCTGACGCCACCCGCGACGATCAAGGGGGTGACGCAGAGCCCCCTGGAGGGCCACAGCCTGTTTGCCTGCTTCGCCGCAGACGCGGCGATCAGCCCCCACAAGACGCAGTATTTCGAGATGATGGGCCATCGGGCGCTATATTACGAGGGCTGGCAGGCGGTGTGTCCCTGGCCGGGGCCGTCCTTTCAGGAATCGGGCGGACGCTTCGGTGATCTGATCGACGCCGCCAAGCTCAACCAGCTCGACGCCCACGGCTGGGAGCTTTACAACGTGGCGAACGATGTCGCGGAAACCAACAATCTGGCCGCCAGCGAACAGGAGCGCCTGCTCGCCATGAGGTACGTCGAAGCCGGCAAATACAATATCTTACCGCTTGACAGCCGTGGCGTGCAACGCCTCTCGGAGGAGCGGCCGCAGATCACGCCCAACCGCGAGCGGTACACCTATTACCAGGGCACCCAAATGGTGCCGATGGCGGCTGCGCCCAAGCTGCTCAACAGGCCCCACAACATTTCCTTGGAGGTCGACATCCCGGAAGGCGAGGCCGATGGCGTGCTCTTCAGCATGGGGGGAAATGATGGCGGCTTTTCCCTGTATGTTCTGGATGGGATCTTCAGCTACGGCTACAACTATGTCGCCGAACATCATTTCTACGTGCGTGCCAGCGGCACCCTGCCTCCGGGCCATCACGTGTTGACGATGGAACTGGAACCCACGGGCCCGGCCGATCTCGCGGCCGGGCGGGGAACCCCCGCCCGCGTCAGACTGCTGGTGGATGGGAAGTCGGTGGGCGAAGGGGATCTGCCGGTGACGATTCCGTTCAGCCTGGGTCTGGCCGCCGGGGTGGCGGTGGGACGCGATCCCGGTTCGCCGGCCGTGCCCGCCTACACCCCGCCGTTCGCCTGGCCCGGCCGCATTCGCCGAGCGGTGGTGGATGTGAGCGGGGCGCCGATCGAGGATCTGCAGGCGCGCATCCGCATGATGTTGGCGCGGCAGTGAGATGGTGCCCATCGCCATTGCCCTGACGATCGGCGGCAGTGATTCCGGCGGCGGCGCCGGCATCCAGGCCGACCTGAAGACGTTCACCGCCCTGGGGGTGCATGGCTGCTCCGCGCTGAGCTGCGTGACGGCGCAGAACACCCTCGGCGTCCGTCGCGTGGAGGCCCTGGCGCCGGAGGTGCTCACCGCCCAGGTCGAAGCGGTGGTCAGCGATCTGGCCGTGGGGGCCCTGAAGACGGGCATGCTGCTCAACCAGGCGTTGATCGAAGCCACAGCCGCCGCCATCGCGCCCTTGGCGGTGCCGAAGCTGATCGATCCGGTGATGGTGTCGCGAGCGGGGTCTGTGCTGCTGGAGGCGGAGGCCATCGAGGCCTACCGGCGCTGCCTGCTGCCCCAGTCGGAGCTGCTCACTCCCAACCTGCACGAGGCGCGCCTGCTCACGGGCCTGGCGATCACAAGCGCTGCGGAGGTGGAGGCGGCGGCGGAGCGGTTGCTGGCGCTCGGCCCGGCGGCCGTGTTGATCAAGGGCGGGGGGCTGGCGGAGCTGCGGGGTCGCGACCACCTGGTCTGTCGCGCCGGCGGGGGCCGCTGGCTGAACCACGCGCCGATCGCCACGACGCACACCCACGGCAGCGGCTGCACCCTCGGGGCGGCGATCACGGCGGAACGGGCGCGGGGGCTGGGGCTGGAGGCCGCGGTGCTCGCGGCCAAGACCTATGTGGAGGGTGGGTTGCGGCGGGCGCTGGCCATCGGCGGGGGGCAGGGGCCGCTCTGCCACTGGTGGCCAATGACGCCGGACTGAGCGCCTCGCGGCGGTGCCCCCCCCCCTCGACTCACATCACCACCAGCCAGGAGGGCACGGTGCCGGGTGCGGGGATGGGCAGGGCCAGGCCGCTGAAGGTGATGCGGTTGGTGGCCCAGGTGAGCAAAGTGTCATCACCGACGGCCTGGAGCGTGAATTCGGGCAGGGTGCCGGGAGGGAGACCCCAGAGTTCGAGGCGATCGACAGCGGGTTGAAATCCCGTCACCCGATCAATGGCGCCAACACCGGACACGTATTGAAGCCGATCGGCCCCGCTGCCCAGTTGAATGGTGTTGCGTCCTCCGGAGGCGCAGATCACCAGGTCTGCCGCGCCGCCCTTGACCGTGTCATCGGCGGCGGACCCCCAGATCACCTGGCGGGAACCGACGGTGTTGCCGGCGACCACGGTGATCGCACCGGTGAGGAAGTCAGGGCTGGTGAGATCCACCACGCTGGTGCCGCCCACCGTGCCATTGCCGAGTCGCAGGGTGGTCAGCTGATCCAGGCGCGGGGCGGTCCGCCTCCCCTGGCTGTCGCTCTGAGCGGGAACATCCGCGGCTTGCGGCGTCCAGGAGTCGTGCAGGACAAAAGCATGATCGCCATCGCCAAGGTCGAGGATCACCTGGCTCTGAGAGGCGCTCCGCAACGTGATCCCGTAACGCCGCAAGCCGGCAAGCGCCACGGTCTGCCCGGTGCCTGGCAGCAGCTGGCCCGCGGCGGTGATGGAGCCCGCATTCCAGGCGGAGAACCCCCGTCCCCAGGAGCCGATCGCGGTGGGGCGAACCACCACGGGGCGCGGATCCTCCAAGCGCAAAAGCTCACTGCCGGGGGCCTCGATCCGGATCTCGCTTCCCAGCGCCAGGCTCCAGCTCGGAGAGGACTCTCCCGCCACCCCCTCCAGAGATTCCAAGCGCGCCTCCAGCCGCACCGTGCCGTCGGCGCCGGGAGCCAGGGGCGCCTCCGGCTGATAGCTCCAGGCCGAAGCGCCGGCCGTGGTCGTCGCCAGCCCCAGGGAGACTCCATTGGCGAACAGGCGCACACGCTCGTCGGGAAGGAGAGGAGACGCCAGCGAACCCGACAGGGTCGGACGCCCGAGGGTGGGCGTGGCGTTTCCGAGGGTGTCATTGAGGCCGCGAATCGTGGCCTGGTTGCTGGGCTTGCGGCGCAGTTGCACGCGCAGTGTCTCTTCCAGGGTTTCCCCGAGCAGGTTGGTGGCGCGAAGGGTGAGGGACACCTCCTGGGTGCGATTGACCAAGGAGCGCAATTGCAAGCGCGTGCCCTCCAGGGTGGCCGCGAGAAGCTCAGGGGCGGTGTTGCCGACCAACGCATAGGCCAGCTCGGGCCGGGAATCGATCGTGATGGCGCTGAAGCGCAGCAGGTTGTCGACGCGGAGTTGGCGATTGCTGAGGGGCAGCTCCGTCAGCGCGCCATTGTCGAGCGCAACCGCTTGATTGGTGACGGGAACGGCGGCCAGCGCGTCCAGGGTGGACAGATCGGTGCTGTCAAGCACACGCCCGAACACGGTGAACCCGCCGTTCTGGGGATTGAGGATGGCGCTGTTGTCCGCCAGGCTCCAGAACCATTGACTGGTGGCGCTGTTCGGATCGGATCCGAGCTTGGCCATGGCGATGGTGCCGCGCAGGTTGGAGCGAGCCGCGCTGTATTCGTTGCGCACGGCCGGGAAGGTGGACACCCCGTTGATCTGCCCTCCCATTGGGGATTGCACCAAGTTGAAGCCACCTCCCTGAAGCACAAAACCCGGCACCGAGCGGTGAAGGAAGGTGGTGTTGTAGGCGTTGGTGTTGACGTACGCCTGCAGATTGCTGGTGGTCAGAGGGGCACCCAGACCCGGCTGGTCGTAAAGCAGCACGCGCACCCTCCCTGTGCCCAAGGTGCCGAGCGTGTTGGTCGCCAACTGCACCTGGGCCAACACAAAGGTGGCCACCTGCCCCGTGGTGTAGGGGTCGTCAAAGACGGTGTTCAGATTCAGCTCCGCGCCAGGGTCGCCCCAGACCAGGGCCGGGCTGGGAAGGGCGGTGACGACGGGATTGGGCAGATCGTTCACAACGATCGTGAACGCCCTTTCCAGCGCGCGCGACGCGGCATCGGTGACGCGAATGCGCACCTTGAGCTGGGCGCGACTCTCCCGGTCGAAGACCTCCGCCGCCTGTAACTGGCCGTTCACGAGACGGAAGCGACTGTTGTCGTCAGCACCCTCCCCCGCCACAAGGGCGTAGGTGAGGCCCGCCGGGGGCAGGATGGACCCATCCGTCCCAAGCGTGGCCAGGGTGCCGATCGGCACGCCGATCAGGTCGCTTTCGTTGACGGTGAGACTGGAAAGCCGGAGGTCGGCGGGGGCTGGACTGGACAAGGTGGCGGGGGTGAGGCAGGCCTCTGACGCGCGGGATCATCCTATGGGGAAGTTCACTCCCGCAGGACATCGGCCTGGCTCGGCAAGGGGGCGGCGCCCGGGGAACGAAGTGCCGTCAACGCGGCGGGATCGGCGATGGAAAGGCGAACGCCCGTGCCGATGAAGCCGTCGGTGCCCGGACGGCGAAAGCGCACCTCTCCGCCGCTGAGCTCAGTGAGGAATCGTGGATCATTGACCTTGAAATAGATCCCGTTTTTAAACTGGGCATAACGACGAATCTGGTGGTCACCCACATAGAGCTCAACTCCTGCGCTGTCCATTGGCAAGGGAGTCTTCAAATAAAGCTTGACCAGGGTTGAAGCCGGTTCCGTATCCGCGGGGGGACCGCCGCTGGTGGCGGCAAAATGCTGAATTTTGCGCAGATCAGCGTCCTCCGGACGGGCCCGCTGGATTTGGATGTCTGTCAGGACAATTTCAAGGGACATGGTTGAACTCCTGAACTAGTGCGAGAGTTGGATGTCGTCAAAAACCAGAGACCCCTGGGTGGCAGTCGTACCGATGATCGGTTGATCGAACAGGAAAGTGATCTGCCGAATGGCGCGCACATTCACTCCTTGGGCTGCGAAAAGACTCAGAGGAATGCGCAGGGTCTGCATCACAGTGCGTCGTGCTCCACCCAAAAGAGCGGCGGGATAGAGGAGGGGGGCGATATCAGCGGAACGGATGGATCGCGACAGCGCTCCATCACTGATCTGCAGCGTGAAGTTTTGCAGCTTATCCACCTGGTTGTTGGCACCATTGGTCTGTCCAACACGAAGAGCCAGGACATGCAAGGTATTGACAGGCAAGCCACCAGGGTTGATATTGATCACGTATCGCCGACCCGGCGGTCCCAACCATTCCACTTTGAGCCCTTTGGTCTGTTGATAGAGATTTCCTGAGTATCCTTGGTCAAAGATTAACTCTTGCGCCGCAATATTGGACACGTCAATACTACCATTAACGGGTGAAGAAGGAGTTGTGAGAACATCATCTTCCTCATAGTGGGCAAGGAAGAGGCGCTGGTTGTCTTGATACTGGTTGACCAGGGGGATCGTGCTGGGAATCCAGCCCAACACCTGACTCAACTGAAAGTTCTTGAGCAGATCCAGGAATTGTGAACGACGCAGCAGGATCCCCTGAGCAAGAGCCGAGAAGTAGACTTTGGCAATGGTCTCCTGCTGCGTGCGGGTGATGGTTGGGCCATCATCGACACTCCAAACTGAGTTGAAGAAATTGTGGTTGGCCCCATAGATCCATAACAAGGACTTGAAACCATTCGCCTCTTGCGTTGGACTGGACAAATTGATCGGTTGAGCACGATCATACGTTTGCTGACCAGGGAATGTCCAAACATCTCCATCGCGACTCCCGTGCAGGAGGAAGTAGTTATCGGTCACAACCACCTTGCCCGCAACCGGCTTGTATTGGTGTTCCGTCGGCGCGATCGCAACGACAGCGCGAAGATTGAAATGGTAAGGTCCCAAGCCTGCGGAACCATCGAGAGGCACGGCGGGTCCACCGGGATCCGGCACCACGGAGTTGAGCGCATTGAAGGCACTGGCATGGCCCACACCCTCGCCGCCCTGGGAATGACCGGCGATCATCACGGCGGTCATGTCAACTTTGCCAAAAAGTGGATGGCCGCTCTGCTGGTTCCAAATCTGAAACTGCTTGACATGTTCCAGATGGACAATCGCCCGGGCATCAGTTTCACCATAGTTGGCACCATTAAGGAAGTTGCAATCAACACTACAAGCAAGAATTCCATGACTGGCCAATAAGTCAAGCAGGTAGATATAACCCGGTGTTGAATGTTCCCAAGGCTCATGATTGCCATGCACAATCAGAAACAACGGAAAAGGCCCAGCACCCAGGGGCACACGCAACAAGCCGTTGATAGGAACATTACTGGCATTGAAGGGCCAGACTGGGCTGGAGGGAACGTCAGAGAAATCGCTGATGTTAATCCGACGTGTCTGATAACCTGCCGTTGGGCTCTGAAAGAGGAGATATTGACTCAGCGCAGGGTTAGTGGAATAGTTCAGACCTGGCGCGGCATAAACAACCTGCGATACAGGAAGCGGTCCGGGGTTGGCGGGATTTGTCAAGGAGTTGGCCACTTTTCCCTTGACATAAAGATCACCATCTGGATGAAGTTCCGCTTGCACACCAGAGGACAGCCGCTTGATCTGAAGACCCTGATTCGGGAAGACGGCTCGATCAAACAATCGCTTGCGCAAACACGTACTGCGTGCCGCTCCAGCGGACGCGGTCGCCAAGTGGACGATGCCAAGCCCCTTGGAAATTTTCAATTCACCCGCTTGCAGAGTCTTGAGGGCTGTCTCCTGATAAAAACCAGAAAAAGTGATATCGCCATTGTCAGCGATCGTGATGACATCTAGACCAGACTTTTTGATCTTAAACATGGCAGCCTCCATCGAGCTGGGTGGAGGGTTGTTCCAGCACAGCCAGCCGCCTTTCTTGTTCCTGAAGCAGATCATGCTGCTGAATAAGATATAAAGAGAGTTCTTCGATCTTTTTCAGAAGTGACATGCAGAACTCGCCGAGGTTCACGACCTGTTCGCTGACCTGCTGGGCCGAGGGGATCTCCGGGAGATGCTTATAAGCGCCGATGTAAGCGCGTAGATCATCAATGGGTTTGAGAGAATACGTTTCCTCGAAGACATAGTCCGGCACAGAAAGAGTCCAGTCCTTGACCTTGATATCCCCGTTCACGTCAAGGGTCGCACCAGGGGTTGACGTGCCGATGCCGACGCGTACATCAGGCTGCAAGCGCATGATTTCCTGGCCATCAGCCGGTCCACCACTGGCGACGAAAATGAAGCGAAAGGCATCGTTTGGGTTATCCCCCCAAGCAAGAACGGAATCCTTTCGATCAGCACCCTGATCCTTGAGGCCCAGGAAAACATTGTCGGTATCCCATGCGACCTGTGTGCCGCGGAGCATCCAAGAGCGGTAGCCACCCGCCAAGCCATCCCCGATTTGAAGGTAGGACCTGACCTGTTCTTTCCCGGTACCAATCCCAACTTTGCCTGTGCCATTGATGACAAACTTGGGAGCAAGCGACGGCGATCCGAAATCATCCTCGTCATAGACTCTCAACGTGTCATTATCGCCAGGGCTCCAGATGACAATGGTATTGCCATTGCAAAACAGCCCTCCAGACTCGACGCCATCCACGCTGGCCTCCAGCCAGAGACCATTGCAATCACGATCTGGATTGAAGGATACTGCCTGCCCAAGGCGGCCACGGTTGCCATAGTGCAGAGAAACATAGGTGTCTGCTTGAAGATAGATATCACCATTCACCAAAAGGTTGTCATTGATGATTTGGGTCATAATGCATTCCTTCAATTTTGTGTTCGATATGCTGCCAGCGACAGTACTGGATCAATCCAGCCAGTGGCTCGCACGATCAACCTACCGATGACTCCATCGGTCGTATGCGGGCGGTGAGCCGGGCCGAGCCTCAGGGGGAAGGCC
The DNA here is from genome assembly GCA_016882305.1 of Cyanobacteria bacterium K_Offshore_surface_m2_239. Lineage (GTDB taxonomy): Bacteria > Cyanobacteriota > Cyanobacteriia > PCC-6307 > Cyanobiaceae > Cyanobium. The sequence goes on along the minus strand of VGQX01000045.1, from coordinate 2,795 downwards.
GCTCCGGAGACTCCATGGCCACGACCAGCCGACAGACCAAGGCCTCCATCCGATCGAGGCGTGACTCCAAGTGACGCAACAGCCGTTGTTCCAGGGCCTGGAGACGGTCCTCCAGCTCTCTGGCCGTCAGTCCACCGGGCCTCGTCGCGGCACGGGAGCGCGCGGAGGCTGGCCAGACGCCGTCGCGACAGGTTTGGGCGATCACGGCCCAGGTGGGCTTCTTCGGGGCAGGACCCAGCTGGCTCTCCAACCAGGCCTGGGCCTCGGCCGCCCTGCCGAAGCGTGCCTTCAGGGCCTTGAGATCACAGGCTTCACGCGGCAGAAGACCGACCGGGGCCAGGCTGGGGGAGGGCAGGCCGACGGGGGCCAGGCTGGCGGCGGACGGGGTGGTGGCAGACGAGGTGGCGACAGCAGGGATTCCGTCCGACCCGCAGTTGACGGGAGCGAGATCGTCGACCAGCTCACGCACCGTGGCATTCTGATCACCGATGGCGCGGTAGAGCTCGGCATCACTCTTGGCGAGACGGGCCATCAGCTCCGCGAAACGCGCACTGAGCTCACCCATCGCCGCGCAGGCCTCCCCGCAGCAGAGCGCGCATGCGCTCGATCAAGCGCGTGATGTGGAAGATCGACCAGAAGCCCGTCTCCTTCTTAGCCTCGTCGAGATCATCCAGCAGGCGATCCAGGGCTTGCTGCTTCGACTCAAAGGCCTCCAGCTCCTGGTGCATGTCTTGCGCCAGCCGCAGCGCTTCCGCTTTCTCCTCTCCAATCGCCAGCAACCGTTCCTCGTACCGGCGCAAGGTGATCAAAAAACGCTCCCGCACCTCGGTCCATTCCCGAGAACGCCGCTGCAACTGCCCGCGCGAGCGACTGAGGGCGGCATGGCTGTTGCGCAACGCCTGGTAGTGGTGGGCGATTTGCTCAGCGCTGAGGCCGGAGAGATCTCGGGGAAAGTCCGTGGTGGAGCGAATGCCCTTGCATTCGACCCCCGGGAGGATGGCGGCGGACGGCTTGTCGAGCCCCGGGGCAGCCAGGGCGGCCCTGGAGGACTCGCGCGGCGGGGCCGGGGCCTTGGCCTCGTCGGTGAGGGACATGGCAGGTCGGGGAGGGTGGCGCCCCTCCAGTCTGATCGATGGGGACACGGGCCGGGAAGCGGGGGAGCGGGCTGCCGGGCCTGGATAAGTTGGCTCAACCGAGGGTTCTCCCATGGCAACGTGTCTGGTCACCGGCAGCAATCGCGGCATCGGATTGGAGTACTGCCGCCAGCTGAAGGCGCGGGGCGATCAGGTGATCGCCGCCTGCCGCGCGAGCTCTCCAGGCTTGGAAGCCCTTGGCGTGCAAGTGGAAACCGGGGTGGAGATGACGAGCGAGACGGCACTGGCGGAGCTGGTGTCCCGGCTGCAAGGGACGCGGCTGGAGGTGTTGATCCTCAATGCCGGCCTGCTGGAGGCCAGCCGCTTGGAAACGTTGGATCCGGACAGCCTGCGACGGCAGTTCGAGGTGAACGCCCTGGGTCCCCTGCGGCTGGTGCGCGCCCTGTTGGATCACCTGGGGGCTGGCGCGAAGGTGGCGCTGATGACGAGCCGGATGGGCTCGATCGACGACAACACCTCCGGCGGCTCCTACGGCTACCGCATGTCCAAGGTGGCGCTGAACATGGCGGGCAAATCCCTCGCCATCGATCTCCAACCCCGGGGGATCGCCGTGGCCCTCCTCCACCCCGGCCTCGTGCGCACGCGCATGGTGGGCTTCACCCCTCAGGCCATCCCGCCGGAAGAGGCGGTGCGGGGGCTGTTGGCGCGGATCGATGCCCTCACGCTGGAAACGTCGGGGACGTTCTGGCATGCCAATGGGGAGGTGTTGCCGTGGTGAGGGCCGGCGGGAGAGCGGAAGCTCTGGCGGCGGGACGCGGCTTGCCCGGGGCGGCCAACACCTGACGGTGGCCAAAGCACACCTCCTCCAGCGGCGCCCCATCCGCCACCGACGCCGTCCCTTCATCCCGGTCGCCATCCAGCACCATCGATGTGATCATATCCACTTTCTTAACAGTTCTGCCAACAATATCTCTTTGAATCCTTGCATTGATCAGATTGACTTGCTCCTCATAGGAAAGGATCTTTTGCTCTTCTGCGCTCAGGCGCATCAGCTCTTCGCTGCCTGGTCTGACAAAAACAACCGAGGACACCTGTGCCATCCCCACAGGCAAGACGGCAATTTTGCCAATCGGTGTCTGCAGAACGAACAGGCCACGGCACTGCCGAAATTGAAAACCGGTGGGATCATGCGCTTCAAGATGAGGATCTGTCTGGCAGCCGTCCGCGGCATCGACTGGCTCTTTGTCCTTGATCTTCACCCGATCCAGCGAGACATCCATATAGACATGACCAGGGATGAAACCCGCTTCAATGATCGTGCCACTCGCCGGCGCATGTTGACGATGATAATCATTGACATTCAAAAAGGACTGAACCATGGTTCCTCCCATGAAATCCTGGGCATAGGCCGAGTCTTTCAGCAGCGTCGCGATGGCCAGCTGACGTGCAGCATGGAATTGAAAGGCAACCCTGTGCTGTTAAGAGTTCGCTGAAAAACCCGGCCAGCCCTGCGATGATGGATCAGCCGAAGCGGATCAGATGCGAGGTCAACAGGAGCGCAGCGGCGCACTGTTCTCCTACGTCTCCATTGAGGAGCGAATCCCGCCTACCCATCCTCTGCGGCGGATCCGCAGGCTGGCTGACCAGGCGCTCGCTGAGCTCCATGGCACCTTTGAGTTGCTCTACGCCAGGGAGGGCAGA
>VGQX01000044.1 GCA_016882305.1 Cyanobacteria bacterium K_Offshore_surface_m2_239 | reverse complement strand
GCTCTGGACGCCGGACAAGTGACGATCGATGTCGAGTCCGTGGATGTGCCAACAAGCGCTGAGAGCGATTCCCGCCAAACCTCTTGAAGAGGTGGGATTTCGCTCCCATAGGCTCAGAGCAGCGCTCGATCCCTATGGTCTCGTTGTTGGCTTCACGGTGGGACGTGGTGGTGGTGGGGAGTGGAGCCGCTGGGCTGATGACCTGCCTTGAACTCCCCAAAGATCTGCGTGTTCTGCTTCTCAGCAAACAACTGAACCCTCGCTCCGCCAGCCGCTGGGCCCAGGGTGGAATTGCGGCCGTCACCCGACCGGAGGACAGCGCCGAAAGTCACATTGCTGACACCCTGCGTGCGGGAGCGGGGTTGTGTGATCGACCGGCGGTCGAACTCCTTGTGCGTGAAGCGCCCGCCTGTGTGGAGCGCCTTCTCGATCTGGGCATGGCCTTCGACCGTGACAACGGTCGGCTGAGCACCACCCTGGAAGCGGCTCACAGCCATCGACGGGTTCTCCATGCTCAAGACCGCACAGGTGGAGCCCTGGTGGAGGCGCTTGAACGCCATGTCGAACAGCGTCCCGGGGTGGAACGGTGCCAGGGGGTGCCCGCGCTGCAGCTCTGGGTGGAGGCTGGGCGCTGTATCGGACTTCAGGTCCTGGAGAATGGTCACGTGCGCTGGCTGCGCTCCGGCGCTGTCGTGCTGGCCTGCGGTGGCGGGGGGCATCTGTTCTCGCACACCACCAACCCAAGCCAAGCCTCCGGCGATGGCGTTGTGATGGCGTGGGCCGCGGGCGCTCGCATTCGGGATCTGGAATTTGTGCAATTTCATCCCACCGCCTTGATGTTGCCGGGTGCTCCCCATTTCCTGATCAGTGAGGCTGTGCGCGGGGAGGGCGCGCGGTTGCTCGATGCCCGTGGACAAAGCCCTGTGGCCCATCTCCATGGCGGAGATCTGGCCCCACGAGATCAGGTGAGCCGTGCCCTGGCGCGTTGCATGCGCGTCCAAGGGGTTGACCATCTCTGGCTTGATCTTCGCCCTGTGGGCGAGGAACGCTTGCGGAGGCATTTCCCGACCATTCTTGGCCGCTGTCTGGAGCTTGGCCTCCAACCCCTCACAGCTCCTGTTCCCGTGGCTCCAGCCGCTCACTATTGGATGGGCGGCGTGCAAACCGACTTGAATGCCGCTACCAGCCTGCCGGGCCTCTATGCCGTGGGAGAAGTGGCCTGCACCGGCGTGCACGGTGCTAATCGTTTGGCCAGTAATTCACTCATGGAATGCCTGGTCTTTGCGCGACAGCTCTCGTCGCTCGCGTTGGCCAACACTTCAGAAACTCCTATGCCGAACAGGCTCGTGCCCATGGAGGCTGCGGGAGTTCCTGGCGCTTCGTCAGGGATGGCAGTGGTTGAGAATCTGCAGGAGCGTGTGGAACGACTGCGCCAACTCTGCTGGCAGGTGGCTGGCGTTGAGAGAAGAGGTGGCGTCATTCGGGAGGCGCTGCAGATGATCCGTTGCCAGCGACAGGCCTGCGAGCGTGAACCGCTCTGGAGGCGAATTCACGATCAAACGCCAGAGGTGTGTCTCCAGCTCGACAGGGGCCAGGTGAAGGTGTTGCCGGTTCTCCATGAACTCAGGCAGAGGCTGGTGCTGGCTGAACTGTTGATGGAAGCTGCCCTGTTTCGGGAGGAGAGTCGTGGCGGACATTTCCGGACCGACATGCCGATGAAACAACCCTTCTGGGAGTGTCACAGTGTGCAAGAAATCGGCATGCCCATCAAGACGGCCAATGTAGTGGGAGATCTGACCAGCCTCTAGGAGTTGGCTTCAGGCAAGATCCGATGAACCTCAGAACCCGTTTGGTCCCTTGTAATCAGACATGGCCGCCAATTTGGCAAGAGGCTTCACGCCAGATTCGATGGTGCCGTTAATCTCCCAACTGGGAAAGCCCTGGATTTGCTTGGTCTTGCACAGCTCGGCCTGACTGTTTTTCCCATCGGGAGCACATTCCACCACCTTCAACTGCGCTGTGGCTTCTTTACCGAAGAGTTCCTTCTGCTCGTGGCAATGGGGACACCAATAAGCGGTGTACATGACGGCGCCCTTGGCGGTGAGATGTTTGGCCAAGGCAACTGCCGCAGGTGAGCTGGGTGAAGTCACGATGGGCGCCATCCCTTTCGTGATGACACTCTCTGGACGGTCCACAGCCGTGGCCCAGCCGATGCCAAACACCAGAACCGCAAGCCCGATTAGGATACCGCGGAAGACCAATTGCCCGGGTTCAATCCATTCCCCTCCGAGAATGGATATAATCATTAGGGCTAAAGAAAGGGCTGCTGAAAGGAGGCAGAATGCGCAAAATGCCTTGATTTTGAATACCATCACTCCAATCAGTACAAGGCTGAAAATCGCCATGCCTGTGCTGATCAGGAACAGCCCCCACCAACTGCGCTGATGGAGTTCCGCTTGCGACTCACCCTTTAGAAGCAAGGGCAAAAGCGCCAACAGCAGCACGGCCAGATAGGCAAGGGCGCCAAAGAGGGACAGCGGCTGCCCCAGGAAGGTCCCCCATGGACTGTTGAGCACCTTGTCGCACCCGTCGGAACCGCCGGGGCAGACCAGGGGACCGAGCACTCCCCAGCGGTGCAGGGTGATCGATCCGGTGTCCAGCAAGCCAATGGTGGCGAGCACGGCCATGGTCAGCCGGGCCCAGCGACGCCCGGGATCTCCGCGACGACGGCTGCTGCTCAAGCGGCTGGCAAGGCGGGTGGACGTCACGGGTGGTCGGAACGGGTTGGCGAATTCTGGCAGCGCGTCAACGCTTCCATAGGGTGGAGAGGCAGCCTTCACACCGCCTCATGCCCTCAAGGTCCGACAAGAGCCGACCCACGGTCGCTTTCGCCCACCTTGGCTGCGAAAAGAACCGCGTGGACACCGAGCACATGCTGGGCCTTCTGGCCGAAGCGGGGTACGGCGTGAGCGCCGATGAACGGGATGCCGCGGTGGTGGTGGTGAATACCTGCAGTTTCATCCAGGACGCCCGTCAGGAATCGGTGCGTACACTTGTCGAGCTGGCGGAGCAGGGGAAGCAGATCATCATCGCCGGTTGTTTGGCGCAGCATTTCCAGGACGACCTTCTCGAAGCGCTTCCTGAGGCCAGGGCCATTGTGGGAACGGGCGACTATCAGCACATCGTCAGCGTGCTGCGTCGAGTCGAGGCCGGGGAGCGGGTGAAGCAGGTGAGTGCTGTTCCCACCTTCATCGCCGACGATCGTCTGCCGCGCTACAGGACCACCAATGAATCCGTCGCTTATCTGAAGGTGGCTGAAGGATGCGACTACCGCTGTGCCTTCTGCATCATCCCCAAGTTGCGGGGGGACCAGCGCTCCCGCCCCATCCCCTCCATTCTGGCGGAGGCTCATGCTTTGGCCGCTCAGGGGGTGAAGGAGTTGATTCTCATCAGCCAGATCACAACGAATTACGGACTGGATCTTCATGGCAAACCCCAGCTGGCAGAGTTGCTGCGGGCTTTGGGAGATGTGGAGATTCCTTGGATTCGTGTGCATTACGCCTATCCCACGGGCTTGACTCCTGATGTCTTGGCCGCCTTCCGTGAGGTCCCGAATGTGCTGCCTTATCTCGATCTGCCCCTGCAGCACAGCCACCCGGAGATCTTGCGGGCCATGAACCGGCCCTGGCAGGCGGATGTCACAGCTGGAGTGCTGAACCGGGTGCGAGATCAGCTGCCGGAAGCCGTGGTGCGCACAACGTTCATCGTTGGCTATCCCGGTGAGACGGAAGAGCATTTTCAGCATCTGCTCGACTTTGTGGAGCAACAGCGCTTTGACCATGTGGGGGTGTTCACTTTCTCGCCGGAGGAGGGCACGCCAGCCGCCGCCCTCCCGGATCCCGTTCCGCGGGAGGTGGCGGAGGAACGCCGGGATCGACTGATGGCCTTGCAGCAGCCGATTGCGGCCGCCCGCAATGCTGCCTGCGTCGGCGGGATTGTGGACGTGCTGATTGAACAGGTGCATCCGGAGACCGGCGCGATGATCGGCCGTTGCGATCGTTTCGCTCCCGAGGTGGATGGGGAGGTGCACGTTCAGCCGGGGCCTGGAGGCTGGCTGGCGTCGCCTGGACAGCTCGTGCCCGTGCGGATCACCGCCGCCCAGACCTATGACTTGGTGGGAGAGCTCATCGGTGCGAACGACCTGGTGCGCCAGGTCCGTCAAGAACGGCGCACCCGCGGTTGACCGGGCTCTCGTCGTCGGTTCGCGTTCTGCCCTGGTTGCGGCAACGCCAGCGCGGAGTGTTTCTGACCGTTTCCGGGTTGAGCACCGTCGGGTCCTTTGCCGGGCTCACGGTGAAAGGCTGGATCCTCCTGGATGGCACCGGCGATCCCCTGCTGCTGGCCCTTCACTTTGCGGCGCTCTCTCTTCCCAGCCTGATGGTGAGTGGCGCCGCCGGGGTGCTCACCGATCGGCTGGGCAGCGAAGGCGTGTTGATTCGCGCCCAGTGGGCCCTCCTGGCCTGTGCCTCCCTGGCCGCTCTGGCGATGGGACTTCCCAAAGGACCTCCGCAGGTGAGCGGAATTCTGATCAGCACCCTGCTTGGCGGAGTGGCCAGCACCTTTGAACTCACGGCGCGCAATAAATACACCGCTCTCCTGGTGGACCGGCCGGAGGAGTTGTCGCCGTATCTGGCCAGCTTCTCGATCGTGTTCAACGTGGGCAAGCTGCTGGGGCCTCCGTTGGGGGGATGGCTTCTGGCGCTGACAGGGCCGGTTCTCGCCCTTGTCATCGACGCCGCCACGTTTCTCGGTCCCATCGCCGCCCTGCTCCTGGTGCTCCAGCCCCGCCGCGACATCGAAACACGCAGTGCCCCCGGACGGGGCGTGGACCTGGGGGCGGCCTGGCGGGAGTGCGGTCCGACCTTGCGCCATGTGCTGCGGTTCACGGCGCTGGCTTGCCTGGTTGGTTTCTTCCACCCCGGGCTGGCCCCTCTGCTGGCCGCTGCGGTCGTGGGTCCATCCCCGCAGGCTCTTGGTGTCTTCACGAGCGTGATCGCCGCTGGCAGCATCAGTGGCGGCCTCGTCCTTCAGCGCAACAGTCACTGGCTGTCGGAGCGGCCAGGATTGTTGATGGGGGCCAGCGTTCTGATCACCGGTGTGGCCCAATGCGGTTTGGCCTTGGGCCTGCGACACCAAGGGACAAGCGCGCAGATCCTTGGGTTGTTGATGAGCTTTTTCATCGGGGCGGGTACAGCCACCCTGCTCAGTGGTGTGAACCTGATGACGCAGGTGGGCGCACCCATGATCTTGCGAGGCCGGATGGCGGGTCTGGGCCAGATCGCCTTACTGGGGGGCGGTGGGTTCAGCGGATTGATGGCCGCTGAAATGACGCGTCACCTGGGTTTGGCGACAACCATCGGGCTTCTGGGAAGCCTGGGCTTGGGTTTGGGGGTTGTGGAGCTGGCCCGGCGCGGAGGTCTGCGGCTCAGATCAGCCGGATTCCCTTCAGAACCACAGTGAGGGCGAAGGCGGCCACCAGTCCACCTCCAACCAGAGCCAGGTAGTAGGCCACAGCCATGGGGATGCGTTCAAAGCAGGCCCTATTACAGCAGAGCGCAGCCCCCCGTGAGGGGCTGACTTGGCCGAATGGCGCCCAGACCACCTAAGGTTCAGCAATTTCCGCAGGTTTCACGGCTCCCCTCCCGTCAACCGCCTACCTCTGCCCAGCATGCGTACCCTCCTGCTTTATCCAGAGTTCCCGAAGACGTTCTGGAGCTACGAAAAAATTCTTGAACTCGTCAACCGCAAGGTGTTGCTGCCACCACTTGGGCTAGTGACGGTAGCGGCGCTGTTGCCTCAGGAGTGGGAGATGAAGCTTGTCGATCGCAATGTGCGCGAGGTCACGGAGGAGGAGTGGAGTTGGGCGGAGTTGGTGGTGATTTCTGGAATGATCGTTCAGAAGGCTGATATGGCGGCTCAAATTGCCCGCGCCAAGACAAGAGGGCTTCCTGTTGCGGTCGGTGGGCCTTTCGCCAGCTCCACTCCCGATGCGCCAGAGCTTGAACTGGCGGATTTCAAAATTCTTGACGAGGGCGAGATCACCTTGCCGAGGTTTGTGGAGGCGATCGCGCGGGGTGACCGTCAGGGGACCTTCAGTGCGAATGGGGACAAGCCGGATGTCACCGCCACGCCCGTGCCCCGTTTTGATCTGTTGGACTTGACAGCCTATGACTCCATGTCTGTGCAGTTTTCCAGGGGCTGCCCGTTCCAATGTGAGTTCTGCGACATCATCGTTTTGTATGGCCGCAAGCCCCGAACCAAAGCGCCAGAGCAGCTGATCGCAGAGTTACAACGCCTCTATGATCTTGGATGGCGGCGCTCCATCTTTCTTGTTGATGATAACTTTATTGGCAACAAACGCAATGCAAAGCTTTTACTGCCTCAGTTGAAGCAGTGGCAAATTGAACATCGTTATCCCTTCAGCTTCGCCACGGAAGCATCGGTTGACTTGGCGGCGGATGATGAGCTGATGCAGATGATGGCAGAATGTCGTTTTGACAGTGTATTCCTGGGGATTGAAACTCCGGATGAATCTAGTCTGGAAACAGCGAAGAAATTGCAAAATACACGCACCTCCCTGGAAGAGTCTGTCGACCGAATCACGTCTTATGGAATCCGCGTCATGGCCGGGTTCATCATTGGTTTCGATGGTGAGAAGCAAGGAGCTGGCAATCGCATCGTCGAATTCGTGAGCCGGACTGGGATTCCCGCTGCCATGATGGGCATGCTGCAGGCGCTCCCCAATACCGGTCTCTGGCATCGTCTTGAAAAGGAGGGGCGTCTGATTCAGGAGCGTGCGGATGCCAAGGGGGTCAACCAGACCAATCTGCTGAATTTCCAGCCCACCCGACCCATTCGCGATATCGCTGAAGAGTATGTCGATGCATTCTGCAGGCTCTATGAACCCAACGCTTATATCGATCGAGTGAAACACTATTACCTCAAGGTGGGGCGGCCACGATGGCAAGCTTTCGTGCCCTCCGCCCTTGGCAAGCCCGCCCTGCCGAGCTGGACCGATGTGCGCGCCCTCGCCATCGTCATCTGGAGACAGGGTGTGCTGCGGGATACGCGTTGGCGGTTTTGGTCTTCCCTGTGGACGATCGCCAGAGCCAATCCCCAAAACTTTGAGCAATTCCTGGTCACCCTCGCTCACAACGAACACTTCCAGGAGTATCGAGCAGTCGTGAAGCGTGAAATTGAGCAGCAGCTCCCACTCTGCCCCCTGACCCCCAGACAGGAGTGACCCCTGACTCGCGAGAACTGCAACCTGCTTGAGGTCGCCAAAAGTCCTCAACACGTTCTCAAGCCTTCCTCGGCTCATCGTGGCGAGAAAGGCTTGGCTTGTGTCCTCTGGCTGTGAAGCCTAATCCTGGATGTAGGTTTCCCCTGTCTCCAGGCACTTTTCGGCTTTCTGCAGTTCTCTGCCCAGGTAGAGCGCATGATCCAGTCGGCTGAGGGGAAAGGGTCCTTCTCCCTCCGTGAGACGCATTCCCAGCTCCTTGGCTGTACGCCCTCGGTACTCCGCCAGCGGCCGCCGCGGCCCTGCCCCCTGACAGCGAATCACCTCGCCACTCTCTGGATCGGTGGCCAGGCCCTGTTCGTTGATGCTGTTGCCGTAATGCTCCGCGACGAGTTCCTCCCTGTCGAGATCGACGCGGATGAGGAAATAGCCGGCTGGATCCAAGGCGATGAATCGTTGGGACAGCCCCTCATCCAGGACCTGTCGGCGCTTTTGCGATGGTGCTTGCTCTTCCAGACGGGCGGAGGTGTCGGGCTGATGCATGGCGAGAGTGGCGTGGGTGACGCCGAACGTCAGAGGCTGGGAGGATCGTATGTGGCGGTGAACGGCAAATCGGCATTGATGGCCGCGATCTCCTCTTGCATCTGGGCATTGGCTCGGGGGAGCCATTCCTGAAGGATGGTGGCGAAACGAGGATCAAACCAACGATGGGCGCTCAGCCTGGGCCTGGCGAGGAAGCCTCGGCGTTTTTTGTGGCTTCCGCCCGCTCCGGGATCAAAGCTGCGCAGGCCATGGGCAATCGCCCATTCCAGGGGGGCGTAGTAGCACACCTCAAAGTGCAGGTGGTTGATTTCCACCTCGCTGCCCCAGTAACGCCCCCAGAGCTGCTGGCCGTTGTGCACGCAGAAGGCCATGGCGACCGGGTCGAGAGGATCGCCTTCATGGGCGCTGAAGAGCACAAGATGCGAGCGCAGGTGAACGGCGGCGGCGGCGAAAAACTCCGCACTCAGATATTTGCTACCCCAGATCCCCCAGCGACTGCAGTGTTGGGCATAGAACGCGTGCATGCGCTCCAACAAGTGTGCGGGGATGGCCTCGCCGCTGAGGGGGGTGACTTGGAGACCAGCCGTGGCCACCGCCTGTCTCTCGCGTCGGATGTTGCGACGTTGATTGGCGTTGAATGTGGCGAGGTAGGCGTCGAAGTCCGCCAAGCCTGGATTGATCCATTCGCTTTGCTCATTCAGCCAAAGGGACCAGCCGCGGGATTGGGCCTCGTGAGCGAAGTCGGGATCCGCATAGAGCAGGTTGCAGCTCAACAGACGCTGGCGGACACAGAAGGCTTCGATCTGCTGAAAGAGCGTGTCCATCATTGCTCCATGATCTTCATCAAGGCTGATCAGAAAGCGATAGCCCTCGATCGGGCTTAACGGACTCATGCCGAGCAGCTTCGGGTAGTAGCGCAAGCCCAGTTGGCCCGCGAGTTGAGCAAAGGATTGGTCAAAGACGAATTCGCCATAGCTGTGCCCTTTCAGATACAGCGGTGCCAGGGCCACGAGGGTGTTGCCGCGCCAGAGACCCAAATGACAGGGTTGCCAGCCCTGGCTGGGCACGATGCTGCCGCTGGCCTCCAGGGCATGCAGCCAGTTCCAGGAAAAAAACGGCAGCGGTGACCTGCCGACAGGCGTGACCTGCCGCAGCAGCGCCTCGTGTGCGTCTGGTGGGATCTCCGCGATGGCCTGATGCCAGCGGGCTTGCAGAGCCGCCATGGTCGAACCCCCATCCGCGGGCCAGAGGCGTAAAACTAATCAATGAATCCACTCTCCCGCGGTGCTTTGATGAGCTGCCTGTCGTTGTCCTCATCAAGCCACCCATGAGGTCCTGTTTGTTCAGTCCTGGACCCGGGCGGGTGCGCGGCCTCCTCCTCACCTGCGGCATGGTCATCGGGCTGTCCACACCAGCCCGCGCGGGGCTGCTCCTCCCCATTCTGCAGTTGATCCGCCCCCAGTTGGAGGCGCGCCTCGCCGAGATTTGTGTGCAGGCGGCCTCCGCCGGTTCTCCGGGTCTGGAGGCCAACCTTCATGATCCGTGTCGCAAGTTGGCGGCACCCACCAGTCGGTGTCTGATTGAGGAAACGGATCGCACCGGACGGGGACTCGGCGTGCTCACGGAGCTGGTCGGTGGGCGCTTTGGCGATGACGGTGAAGTGGTGGTCAAGCGCTGCTTGGCGCGGCTGCTGGGCCTGCCGGTGGACAGTTTTCGGGATGTGCCCCTTCGAGATCTGGCGCGACGGTTTGGCCATCTTGGATCCCTTCCAGCGGGACGTTTGCCAGATGGTCCCTAGCGCCGCGAGACGTCCGTGATCTGCCGCTCTTGGCTCTGGCGTTCGTAGTGGAGCAGCAACTCTCCACCCAGCAGCGGCTCTTGCCTCCGCAGAACCCAGTGAATCCTTGCATCGCTCTCCGCCGTGGAGGGCAGCCAGCTGTGCGGTCCACCGAGGACCATCGGACACACGGTCAGTTGCAGTTCATCGAGGACACGGGCCGCCATCAGGGATCCCGCGAGTTCCGCCCCCCCCAGCACCGTCACGCGCGCCACTCCCAACGCCCGCCAACAGGACAAGGTCTGGGTCCAGTCGACGAAGGAAACAACCCGAGAAAAACCCGCCACCACACCTGGAAGCGGCTGGGCATCCGCCAGGAGCAGCCAGCGCATCACGGGTTGTTGAAAGAAGGGGAGCTCGGGAGCGAAGCGGCCTGAACGGCTCCAGACCATGACGGCGGGTTGCGGGGCGAGCCCCTTCTCTTGCCGCCGCAGCAGCAGATCGGGAGCGTGAATGAGGCAGGTGCTCCCGTGGAGACGCAGGGTGCGGGCGCCAATCAGAACCGCATCCGCCCACGCCAGGGCTTCCTCCAGCACCCGCCGGTCTCCTTTCCCACCCAACTGGGCAGCCCCTCCCGACGGAGGGGCCAGTCGGCCGTCCAGACTCACGGCCAGCACGAGACGCAACCGGGGCGGGGCCAAGCGTCAGGTGGCGGCGAGGGCCTCCATCGCCGCCGGCACCATTCCAAGTTGCGCGGTTTCGGCGTAAACCTCCGCCGCATTGTTGGGGCTTTCCTGCAGGCGCACCTTGTGCAGCCGGGCTCCGAGGTCCGCGATCGGCGCCGTCAGCAGATCGGCGATGTGCAAAGCGATGTTTTCCGCGGTGGGGACGCAGCCAGCGAAGTGGGGGATGTCCTTGTTGAGAAACGTGTGATCAAAGGGTTCCACCACCAGCTCCTGCACCAGGTGTTGCAGGGCCGCCAGATCACAAATCATCCCGGTGCGCTCCTGGATCCGGCCACGCACGGTGATGTCCACGAGGTAGTTGTGACCGTGTCCGTGAACGCGGGCGCATTTGCCATAGATGGCTTCGTTCTCTTCCTGACTCAATTCCTCACGGGCGAGACGGTGAGCGGCGGCGAAGTGGGTGCGGATGGAGAGGAAGGCTTCCATGGGGGGGCTGGTGGGACCCCTGAGCACATCGGCCCAGAGATCAGGATGTTCGTAGAGGCGGATCGCCACCACGGGCAGGTGGGGGCTCAATCGGGCGCAGATGGCTGAAGCCAGTGCTTCCGTGGTGGGAAGGCGGCCCTCCGGACGGGTGAGATCAAACTCCGGCCAGAGTCCATTGAGGCAGCGAAAGTTGAGGGGGTCGGTCACGTCCCTGCGGATCGCGTGCTTCACCTCGGAGAGGTTGAGCACCATGCCATCCGCATTCAACGGTCCCGCCATGGCCACCACCAGCTCGTAGTTGTGGCCATGGCCGGGTTCGAGAGCGCAGCGGCCGAACCGGGCCTCGTTGTCTTCGTCGTTGAGCTCAGGCAGCCGATAAACGTGACTGGCGCTGAAGCACGCACGCCGCGTGATCACACAGGTCCGTCCTCGGCCGTGGGGCCTGCGGGGATGACCCTCTGTGCCCGCAGATGGGGCGATCGGCGTTGCCGCCTGGGCCGGCAGCGTCAAACCGGCGGGCGTCATGACGAAATCCGATGGTGACGGCATCCTAGGAAATGGCTCGCCGTCATGGGTTCCCGATGCCACCCGTCATCCACGCTGATCTGGTGCGGAGGTTGTGCGGTCTCAATCTCTATCTGGTCGGGATGATGGGCGCCGGGAAGAGCGCGGTGGGCCGTCCCCTGGCCCAAGCCCTCGGCTATCGCTTCATCGATGCAGATGACACCGTGGCAAGGACGGCTGGTCGCCCGATTCCCCGCATCTTCGCGGAAGAGGGCGAGGAGGGATTTCGGAACCTGGAAACCGCTGTCCTGGATCAGCTCGCCCATTGGCACTCCCTGGTGGTGGCCACCGGTGGCGGTGTGGTGACCCGACCCGTGAACTGGGGGCATCTCCGGCAGGGGGTGGTGATCTGGCTGGATGCGCCGGAGGCTTTGCTGCTCGAGCGCCTGCGGAACGATGCCACTCCCCGCCCGCTCCTGGACGATCCGGATCCGGCGGCCCGCCTCCGGCACCTGCTCAACCAGCGTCGTCCGCTCTACGCCCAGGCTGATCTCCACGTGAGCCAGGCCGATGAACCCCCCGAGGTTGTGGCGCGCCTGGTGCTGGAAGGCTTGCCCGCCATCCTGCGGGACGCTCGCCAACCTCCGGAGGAACGGCGGGAGGCCGCGAGCGGCGAGCCAGCCGAGGGGAATCAGACTGAGGGCGGCGGCTCCAAGCGCACCGCAAACCATTGAATGGCCAATCCCGGCTCCAGCTCCAGCTCACACGCCGTCTCCAGCAGCCGCTCCGCCCGGGCGTCGTGATCGCGCAGATCAGCCAGATCCGCGGGCAGCTCCGGCAGCGCGGCGAGGTGGCGGGCCAGCCAGGCGCGGGTGGCGACGGCGGTGAGGATGGTCTCCTCCCCTCCGGGTTCCAGGACCACGTAGTGGTCCAGTTCCCGCAGCAGGGGGTCGCTCATGGTGTGCCCCGTCGGCTGAGGTTGGCCAGAAGGCGGTCGCGCCAGTCGAAGAGCGGTTGAAACAGCGGGTTGTCGGCGATGCCGTCCACCCCTTCCCCGGCCAGCGCCGCTCCCGCAGACGCGGGGAAGCGCAGCAGGGAGAGCTGGGCGACCACCGCCAGATCCGCCAGGGTGAGCTGGGATCCCACCAGGTGATCGCGGCCGGCCACCAGCTGGCCGAGCTGTTCGAGATTGCGCCGCAGCTGGCGGGCCTCCTGCGGTGCCAGAAGGCTGGTCAACGTGTCGCTGAGGGAGCCCATCAGCCCCCCTGGCAGAACGCTCACCAACTGGCGCAGGGAGGAGGGAGTGGACTCCGGCAGCAAGGCCGCGCGCAACGCTGGTCGGCTGGCGGCCGCCTGCAGCAGGGCGCGACGGCACCCGGTCGCCAGAGCCGTGTCGGCCCAATCCTCCAGGAGCAACACCCGCGCCCGGTCCTGGGGATCATTCGGCAGAAGGGGGGGGAGTGGGTGGCGCTGCTCCAGGTGAAGGACGATCTCCGTGGAATCGGCGATCACCTCGCCGCCATCCACCAGCACGGGCACCTGGCGCTGTCCGGAAAGGCGGAAGAGCTCCAGCTGCCCCACCCCGGGAACCACCTCCACCAGCGTCGCCTCCAGCCCCTTGGCCGCCAGCGCGAGCCGGACCTTTTCGCAAAAGGCGGAGTGTCTGAACTGATGCAATTCCAACATTCTGACCTCGTTGCCGGGCGTCACGGCGGCAGAGTAGCCAGCAGGCTTGTGGAGGAGTTGCTCGGCAATGAGGGAGTTTCTGCAAAACGTGCTCCGCTACCCGCGCTATCTGGTGGCCTTCTCCCTGGGCATCCTGCAACCCCTTGTGGAACCTCTGACGCGGCGGGGGGTTCCTCCCGTCACCGCCGTGGCCTTGGTGGGGGCGCTGGTGAGCGGGTCCCTCTGCCTGGGGCTGGTGCTGCGTGCGATGGTGGCTCCAGCACCACTGGGATAGCCATGGCACAGGGCCGGAGGGTGGAGCGGCTGGCCTCCTTGATGCGTCGGGAGATCAGCGCGCTGCTCAGCGGAGGCATCCGCGACGCGCGCGTGCATCAAGGAATGGTGAGCGTCACCCGGGTTGAGGTGGCGGGTGATCTCCAGCACGGCAAGGTGTTTGTCAGCGTGTTTGGCTCGGAGGAGCAACAGCGTCAGGCCATTGAGGGACTGAAAGCGGCCACGCCTTATGTGCGCGGTGAGCTTGGACGTCGTCTGCGCCTGCGGCGCATGCCGGAACTGATCTTCGTTCTCGATCGCGGGCTTGAGCGCGGCACCGCCGTGCTGGGGCTGTTGCGGGAGCTGGAGCGGGAGCGGCTGTGCCGGGAGGGCGCCGCGGATGCCGATGGCCCCGCGACCATCGGAGCCGACGGGGAGTCGGCGCCCCCGCTCTCCCCGATCCCGGCGACCGGCGAGGAGGCCAGCGATGACCTCGACGCCTGACCCGCGCCGGCTGGTGGCCAGCCTGCTGGTGGTGCGGGCCAGCGGCCTTCTCGCCGATGGTCAGCGGCGCCACCCCCGCTGGGAGCATGACAATGCCACGCTGCGAGCCCTTCTGGCGGAGGGGGTGGGGGGCGTCATCCTTCTCGGTGGAGCCGCCGCTGAGCTGCGCCTCCGCACCCGTCAACTCGCCTCGTGGTCCGATCAGCCTCTTCTGCTCTGCGCCGATGTGGAGGAGGGCGTGGGGCAGCGGTTCGCCGGAGCGAGCTGGCTTCCCCCACCCCTCGGGTTGGGCCGGCTTCATGGTCGCGACCCCGCCGCCGCCCTCCACCTGGCGGAACAGTACGGGCGCTGCACCGGGCGGGAAGCCCGCGCCCTGGGGTTGAACTGGGTTCTGGGGCCGGTCTGCGATGTCAACAACAACCCAGGCAATCCCGTCATCAACGTCCGCGCTTGGGGAGAGGAGCCCACTGGGGTGGCGGAGCTGGTGGCCGCGTTCATCGCCGGCGTGCAGAACGAGGGGGTTTTGGCCTGTGCCAAGCATTTCCCCGGCCACGGCGACACCAGCACCGACTCCCATCTCGATCTTCCCGTTTTGCCCCACCACCGGGAACGGTTGGAGGCCATCGAGCTTCCACCCTTCCGTCGGGCCATCGCCCGCGGCGTGGCGTCGGTGATGACCGCCCACCTCCTTTTGCCGGAGCTGGATCCTGAGCGTCCGGCGACCCTCTCGCCTGTGGTGCTCACCCAACTGCTGCGCCAGGACCTCGGGTTCGCTGGCCTGGTGGTCACGGACGCGCTGGTGATGGACGCCATCGCGACCCGCCATGGCGCCGGCGAAGCAGCCGTGCTCGCCCTGGAGGCGGGGGCGGATCTGGTGTTGATGCCCGCCGATCCCTGGCAGGCGATCGACGCCATCCTCGCGGCCCTGGACAGCGGACGCTTGTGCGCGGACGATCTGCGTCAGTCCGCAGAACGTCGCCGGCGGGCACTGGCGCTCACCTGCGGAGACCCGGATCCGGGCGGAATGGATCCCGAGCGGCCCCTCGGCCTCCTCACCAATGGCCCCTCCGCCGAGGATCGCGCGTTCGCGAGCGAGCTGCTCCGGCGCACGCTGATCGTCCAGGGGGGGAAGGTGGCGAGGCCCCGCTCCCAGCGGGCGGTGGCCCTGGTGCGGGTCGATGAACCCTTGGCCTGCCCCTTCCTCTCCCCCGACGCGCCCGCGCTGGCCTTCCCGGCGGCAGCGGGTTTCCGCCCGAGGGTGCTGGATCGCCAGACTCCGCCTTCCTGGACAGAGGACGGCGGGAACGAGGGGCCGGTGCTGCTTCAGCTGTTTGTGCGCGGCCATCCCTTCCGTGGATCCGCCGCAGATGGGGAACCCTGGGCGGAATGGATCACGACCCTGGTGCGTCAGAAGCGGCTGGCCGGGCTCGTGGTTTACGGCAGTCCCTATCTCTGGGACAGCCTGCGCGGGCATCTTCCCCAGGAGTTGCCCGCCGTTTGGAGCCCGGGACAGATGCCCGACGCCCAGGCGCTGGCTCTGGACCGGATCGGCCTGGCCCTGGACGTCCCGGCGACCCTGGACGGGGGGTTCACGGATTGAGCCTCAGCCTTTCGATGATCGTGCGCGATGAAGCGGAATCCCTGGCCGCCTGCCTGGCCTCGGTGCGGGATGTCGTGGACGAGATGGTGGTGGTGGACACCGGCTCCGAAGATGACACCGTGGCCATCGCCCGGGCGGCGGGAGCTGTGGTGCGTCACCTTCCCTGGCCCGGAGATTTCGCCGCCGCCCGCAATGCCGCCCTGCGCTGGGTGACGGGCGACTGGGTGCTGGTGCTGGATGCGGATGAGCGCTTGCGGCCTGAGGCCATCGCCCCCCTGCGGCACGCCATGGGCCAGCCGGATGGCCTGCTGATCACCCTGCTGCGCCAGGAGCTGGGCGCCCTGCAGTCGCCCTATTCCAGCGTTAGCAGGCTGTTCCGGCGACACCCGGCCATCGCTTGGACGCGGGCATATCACGCCCTGGTGGATGACAGCGTGCAGGCGCTGATGGCCCGGGAACCCCACTGGCGTGTCCTTCACTGCCCGGAACCCGCCCTGCTGCATGAGGGATACCGTCCGGAGCGGATTCAGCGGGGGGAGAAGGAGCGGCGTCTGCGGGAGGCGATGGAGGCGGAGTGGCGTCGCGATCCTTCCGACCCCTACACCTGCGCCAAGCTGGGGGGCTTGGAGATCAGCGGCGGCAACCGGGAGCGGGGCGTGGCTTTGCTCCAGCGGGGCCTGGCCCACTGTCCGGCGGAGGCCCATCCCGAGCGTTACGAGCTCCTGCTCCATCTGGCCCTGGCGCGGGCCGAGCATGATCGCGGGGCGGCGGAGCGTCTCTACCGCGAGGCCCTGGCGCTGCCCTTGGACCCGCGCCTCACCCTGGCGGCTCGGCTCAATCTGGCGACGCTGCGGCGGGAAGGGGGGCACGCGGGGGAGGCGGCGACCCTCGCTGCCGAGGCCACACGGATCGCCCCTGAACTGGCCCATGGCTGGCTGCAACTGGGGCTGAGCCGGCGCCAGGTTGGAGACCTGCCAGGGGCGATCGAGGCTTATCGCCAGGCGCTGGCTCTCGAACCGACCCGTGCCGAGGCCCATCAGAATCTGGCGGTGGCTCTTCTGCTCGCGGGGGATGTGTTCGGTGCGCGACAACACTTTCATGAGGCCATCGCCCTCCTGCGGGCTCAGGGCCGGACCGCAGAGGCCGAGGCCCTGCGCCACCGGGTGGCGGGTCTCGTGAAACTGGAGGACCCATGAGCACCGCATCCCCCACCCCCCTGCGCGGCCGCACGATTGCCGTCACACGCGCGGAAGGACAGCTGGGAGCCGCCCGTCGGCTCTTTGAAGAGGCCGGGGCCCGGATTCTCGATCTGCCTGCCCTGGTGGTGGGTCCCCCGGACGACTGGGGACCCCTCGATGAGGCCTTGCGCGATCTGGACCAGTTTCACTGGGTGATCTTTTCCAGCGCCAACGGGGTGGATGGGCTGCAGGAACGCCTGCGGCGACGCGGGGGTGATCTGGCGCGTCCGCCCGGGGGGCTGCGGATCGCCGCGGTCGGTCGTCGCACCGCTGAGCAGCTGGACGCCCTGGGCGTGCGGGTCGACTTTGTTCCCGCCCGCTTCACGGCCGATGCCCTGATTGACGAGTTTCCTGTTTCCGCCTGGGGATTGCACCTTCTCGCGCCCCGCGTTCAGAGCGGCGGCCGCACCCTGCTGGCCGAGGCCTTCTCCGCCGCGGGCGCCCGGGTGGTGGAGGTTCCCGCCTATGAAACCCGCTGCCCTGAGGGCCTGCCCAGCCGCGCGGTGCAGGCGCTGCAGGAGGGCAGCCTGCAGGCCATCACCTTCAGCAGCGCAAAGACGGTGCGCCATTGCGCCCGCTTGCTGGAGGGTGCGTTTGGCCCTGAATGGAGGGACGTGTTGCGGGAGGTGAAGGTGGTGTCCATCGGTCCCCAGACGAGCCAGCCCTGCATGGAGATCCTGGGTCGGGTGGATGCCGAGGCCGATCCCCATGATCTGGAGGGGCTGGTGGCCGCTTGCGGGCGGGCGCTCACAGGGTCTCAAGCGTCTGGCTGACGGTCTCCCCCCCCTTCCGCAGCACCAGCACCCCCCGGTTGCCGTCGACGGCGGCCACCTGCCAGCCGGGGGGCAACAGCCTGGGTTTCGTGGCACTGGTGTCACCAACACGCAAGGACCCCGCGCTGGGCCCCCTTCCACCAGCCTCCTCCGGCATGTAGCTCACCATCGCCTCGGTTTCGGCAAAGGTCTGCAGCACCCCTTCAAAGGCCAGGCCCTTGGGCCAGGAAAGCGCCTGGGGAGGCGCCGGGTTCCTGGAGGGCGCGATGCTGCTCGCAGGGCTCTCGCGCGGCTGGATCAAGGTGGGGACGAGCACATTGCCAAACGGATCCCGTCGCCCGACGCTGACCGCCTTGACCACTTGTTGAGGCGTCGCCAGAGGGGCCAGGGCGGGAGGCGGGGGGGGCTGCCGCTCCGTCGCGCCGCGCCGCGCTCGGGGGGGCGGAGGCTGGGGGGCCTGGGCGTTGATGTCGGGCCAGGCGCCAGGGAAGGGAGAGGCGCCGCAGGCGGCCAGCACCGTGGCGGGGAGCAGCGTCGACAGGCCGCCAAGGAGGCGGCGCACACGCCTGTCCCGGGTGCGGGGGGGGTCACAGCGGGGGGTCTTGGGCACGGGGGTCGCGCTCCACAAGCTCGCGAAATCGATCAAGGTTGGCCTGGAGTTCTTTGTTGACGATGCCGCCCATGATGGAGGGTTCCATCAACGGTGCCAAGATCGCCGGCAATTCGTAGCTGACGCTCAGCTTGACCGCTGTGAGCGCGGGACCGAGGGGGTAGAAGCGCACGCCGCCTCGGGTGGGCAGTCCGCCCACAGATTCCCAGTGAAGTTGCTGGGCTGGTACGCGCCGGGTGATGCGGGCCTGCCATTGGAAACGAAAGCCCTGGGCCGCCAGCGTCCATTCCGTAAGGTCGGGATCGTCGAGGGTGATGACCGACTCGATCCAGCGCATCCAGCGCGGCATCGCCTCCAGATCGCTCCAGATCGCCCAGACGAGGTCGACCGGAGCGTCGATTTCGGTGGTCACGGAATGTTCCAGCCAGCGTCCCATGGGTTCAGCTCCTCAGGCGGCGGCGGCGTTGCGGGCCAGGCTCACGGGCCGTCCCAAAATCTCAGCCGCCGCCAGCCGACCGCTCATCGTCGCCCCTTCCATGGAATCAATGTAGTCCTGGCGGGTGTAGCTGCCCGCCAGAAAGAAGTTGCTGATCGGTGTGCGTTGCTCCGGCCGGAAGGGCTCCATTCCAGGCGCTTCGCGATAGAGCGACTGGGCCAATTTCACCACGTTGCTCCAAACCAGATTGAGGTGGCGGGCGGACGGAAACAGCTCTCGCACCTGGCGATCCGTGTGGCTGACGATCTCTTCATTCTTTTTGGGAATCCAGGGATCGCCGGGAGTCAGCACGCACTGCAGCAGCGATCCCAGCTCCGGCTTGCGGTAGTCCACAGGGCTGGCTACGGCCAAATCAGCGAAACAGCTGAAATCCGCGTCCGCCGTGTAGAGGAGATTGTCCAGGCCCGCCGGTCTGTGGAGATCTCCCCGCCGTTCCGCCGCGTCGGGGCTGTCCCCCAGTTCCGTCACCCAGCCGTCATAACGAAGCTGCACCGTGGCCACGGGCACGGCCTCCAACCGGTCCAGATTGGCAAAGAGCGTGTGGCACCGCCAGGCCTCGGGAATCAACCGTTGAATTCCCGGAACATCGCAGGCCGCCAGGTAGGCATCCGCCTCCACCATCTGATCTCCCTCCGGGGTGCCCAGGGTGAGGCCCGTGACTCGGGCGGGGGTGACGTCATGATGCAGCTGGAGGGCCCGATGGCGGAGGTGCAGGCGTCCACCGCGTGAGGTGATGTAATCGAGGATGGGGCCTGTGAGCCAGCGGTGGGGCGAGCCTTTCAGCAGATTGAGCTTGGAGGCTTCCGTGCGGGCGGCAAACATCATGAAGATGGTGAGCATGCACCGCGCGGAAATGGACTGGCAATCCAAGAAACCCAGGGCATAGGCGATGGGGTTCCAAAGCCGCTCGATGCTGTGCTGATTGCCGCCATGGGAGAGAAACCATTGCTGGAAACTCTGGTGATCCAACTCACGAATGACACGCATCGCTCCCTCATAATCCACAAGCCCTCGAACGATGGGACTGGTGCCCAGAGCGAGGGCATTGCGCAGTTTGTCGATGGCGTCCAGCTGAGGGGTTGTGAAAAAGGCTTTCAATCCGTTGAAGGGTGCGCCGATGGGGAAGCGAAAATCCAGGCTGCGTACATCGCCACCGCGATTCACGAACAGATGGCTGTGCTCTTTGGGAAGCAGGTTGTCGATGGCCCCCACCTTGCGCATGAGAGCAAATAGGTTGGCGTAGTTGAAGAAGAAGACATGCAACCCCATTTCGATGTGGTTGCCTTCGGGATCTTCCCAGCTGCCCACCTTGCCACCGATGAACGGCCTGGCTTCGTAAACATCCACCTCATGCCCGGCATCGACCAGGTCCACCGCGGCGGCCAGCCCCGCCAGCCCCGCGCCCACGATGGCGACACGCACCAGATCCTCCCACCAACGCACCGACTTTATGAAGCGGCGCCGCCAACCCACGGCGGAGAACCGGCCCGAGCCGCGATCCCCGCTTCCATCCGCCATCACCCCGGCCGACGGGGATTTACCTACAATGAAATTTGATGTCCATGTTGTCGGACTTCATGACCGTTCGCCCGTGACAGCCCCTTCCGTGATCACCGAATCCATGACATCCCCGATCATCACGTCCGAAACCACCACAGCCGAGGCTCAGGCTCCCGACGCCTCCACCGCCCCCCAGTCCCCCGCGCCGGCCACCCACATCGGCGTGGATGGACGCGGCATCCAGATCACAGAACCTGCCATGCGCCAGCTTGCCGCGCTGATGGGACAGCAGGGAGAGGGGAAGCTGTTGCGGGTGGGCGTGCGTTCCGGCGGCTGCAGCGGCATGAGTTACACCATGGATTTCATCGACACCACGGGCATTCGCGAGGATGACGAGCGCTACACCTATCAGCCGGACCAGGGTGCCTCCTTCGATGTGGTCTGTGACCCCAAAAGCCTTCTTTACATTTACGGA